>CAYRLL010000113.1:0-10959 GCA_964425115.1 uncultured Desulfovibrio sp.
AGCGCAGCCCCGGCAGCCAACGGCCCGCAGAGGCAGACCGAACCCGCAGGAGCGCAACGTGCCCTGAAAATCACTGCCGTGGACGATATCAGCAGCCTGCCCGACTGCGCCGGACGCCGCGTGGCACTGGTGGCTGTGGGCGATGTTCTGCACCGCGCAGAATGCACAGCCCTGCCCCCTCTGCTCGGCATGGCCACGCCTTCGCCGGACCGTTCCGTGCCCTTTGCAGATTCGGCAGGCCTCCCGGCATCGGAAAACCAGCCCCCCCGCAACGGTTCCACCACGCAGGCAGAAAATGCGGAACCGTGCGCACTGCACCTGCACCTTGCAGGTGATACGTGCGAATACCGCTATACCGGCTCGCTCACCGCACTGGCGGGCTACATGACCAAGGCGGAATACATCGTCACGCCGGACGTAAAGGCTCTGCTCACCACCCGTACCGGCTGGCGGGCGGTGGCAGAATCGCGCTGGTTCGACCTTGGCCTTGCCGCCTACCTGCTGGACCCCGAAGACCGCGACTACTCATGGCGCAGGCTTTCTGCCCGTGCCGATGAACTGGACCTGCCTGCGGAAAACCCCGCCCGGCTCGCCCTTGCCATTGCCGGGGACTTTGAGCGCCGATTGCAGGGCGGCGACCTTACGGACCTTATGCGCAATCTGGAAATCCCGCTCATACGGGTGCTTGCAGATATGGAAGAGGTCGGCATCCACATAAACCGCGCCGCGTTCGCAGAATTCCTCAACGAGGTACAGCGCGAACTGGACCGCCTCACCCGCACCATCCACGAGGCAGCGGGCGGCCCTTTCAATATCCGCTCCGCGCAGCAACTGGGCGACCTGCTCTTCAACAGGCTCGGCCTCAAGCCCAAGGGCAAGACCAAGGGCGGCCAGATATCCACCTCGCAGGCGGTGCTGGAAAAGCTGGAAGGCGAACATCCGGTCATCGACCTGATTCTCGAATACCGCAAACTGGAAAAACTGCGCTCCACCTATCTGGAACCCATGCCCAAAATGGCAGACCAGCAGGGCCGTATCCACACCACCTTCAATCAGCTTGCCACGGCCACGGGGCGTCTTTCTTCCAGCAACCCCAACCTGCAAAACATTCCCGTGCGCGGCAAATTCGGCCCGCGCATGCGCGCCTGCTTCACCGCCCGCGCGGGATGCAAGCTGGTCTCCGCCGACTATTCCCAGATTGAACTGCGCGTGCTGGCCCACTGCTCGCAGGACCCCACCCTGCTGGAAGCCTTCCGCAACGATGAAGACATCCACAGCCGCACCGCCTCCGTCCTCTTTGACGTGCCTGCGCAGGACGTAACCCCGGACCAGCGGCGCAACGCCAAGACCATAAACTTCGGTCTGGTCTACGGCATGGGCCCGCAAAAGCTGGCGCAGGAACTGAAAATCAGCCTCAACGAGGCAAAGGCATTCATAGAGCGCTACTTCGCCCGCCTGCAACGCCTCAAGGCATTCTACGAGCAGGTGGAGGCAGATGCGCGGGAAAACGGCTCCGTCACCACCCTCATCGGAAGACGGCGGCACGTGCCGGATATCCAGTCCGGCAACAACCAGCTTCAGTCGCAGGCCCGCAGGCAGGCCATAAACACCGTCATTCAGGGCAGCGCGGCAGATATCATCAAAATCGCCATGCTCCGCACCGCGCAGGACGCGCAGCTCAAATCCCTGAAGGCCCGCCTTGTCTTGCAGGTGCATGACGAACTGCTTCTGGAAGTGCCTGCGGAAAACGCTCAGGCCGCCGCAGAACGCCTTGCCGACATCATGTCCGGCGTCCGTCCCGGCGGCAAACCGCTGGACGTGCCGCTCAAGGTGGATTACGGCATCGGCAGCGGCTGGCACGAGGCGCATTAGCCCCGCACGGCACCGCTCAAAGATCACACACGGAACCCGTACATGAAAAAACTCTTTCTGAAAAAAGGCGAAGACAAACGCCTGCGCGTAGGCCACCTGTGGATTTTCAGCAACGAGGTGGATACCGCCAAAAGCCCGCTCAAGGATTTCGCCCCCGGCGAATGCGCCACGGTCATATCCGCGCAGGGCACGCCCGTGGGCAGCGCTTACGTGAATCCGGCATCGCTCATCAGCGCCCGCCTGTACTCCTCCCGGCCGGATACCCCGCTGGATGCCGACCTGCTGCGCAGCCGCCTTGCCCGTGCCATGGAACTGCGCAACAGCCTCTTTGCCGTGCCCTGCTACCGCCTTGCCTTTGCGGAAGGCGACTACCTGCCCGGCCTTGTGGTGGACCGCTACCACGGCACCCTTGTGGCGCAGATAAGCACTGCGGGCATGGAAGCGGCGCAGGACGACATACTCAGCGTGCTGGGCGACCTGTGCACCCCGTCCGGCATACTGCTGCGCAACGATATGGGCAGCCGCGACCTTGAAAACCTGCCCCGGTACACCCGCACCGCCACGGGCAGCGTCCCTGCGGAAATCACGCTGGAAGAGAACGGCGTTCTCTTCACCGCCCCCCTTACCGAAGGGCAGAAAACAGGCTGGTTCTACGACCAGCGCACCAACCGCGCGGACTTCGCCCGGTTCTGCAAGGATAAGCGCGTGCTGGACGCCTTCTGCTACGTGGGCAGCTTCGGCTGCAACGCCCTGCGGGGCGGAGCGGCAGCGGTCACCTTTCTCGATGCCTCGCAGACCGCGCTGGATTTTGCCCTGCGCAACGCCGGGGCAAACGGGGCTTCCGAACGATCCGTTCCTGTGGACACCGTGCACGGCGATGCGCTGGAAACCCTGCAACAGCTCAAGGATTCCGGCCGCCGTTTCGATGTCATCTGCGTGGACCCGCCCGCCTTCATCAAGCGCAAAAAGGCCTATCACGAGGGGCTGGCCGCCTATCAGCGGGTCAACCGCCTTGCCATGGAGCTGGTGGAAGACGGCGGCGTGGTCATGAGCTGTTCCTGCTCGCAGCACCTTCCTGCAGAAGACCTGCACCGCACCCTGCTGTACGCCGCCTCCAAGGCCGGTGTGCATGTGCAAACGCTCATTCAGGGGCATCAGGGACCGGACCACCCCGTGCATCCGGCCATGCCGGAAACGCACTACCTCAAAAGTTTCTGCGTGCGGGTGTTCAGGGGCCGCAGCTAGCCGCCGCTTTTGCCGCCCCGCCCGGGCATTGCAGGCAGGGCAGGCAAGACAGGTAATGACCGCTGGTTTTTTTCCCCTTTTGTTTATATGGTTTGCCCCCGGCGGCGCAGCAAGGCCGCCACAAACATACACTCACACTCCCCACGGAGTCGCCCATGCTGAATAAACCCCGTCTCTTGACCCCCGGCCCCACGCCCCTGCCGGAACAGGTGCGCCTTGTCATGGCGCAGGACATGATCCACCACCGCAAGGCAGACTTCAAACGCATCATGGAAGAGACGCAGCAGCGCCTGCGCCACCTCTTCGGCACCGTCCAGCCCGTGCTGCCGCTCTCATGTTCCGGCACAGGCGTCATGACGGCAGCCGTGACCAACCTCTTTGTCCCCGGCGAAAAGGTCATCGTGGTAGACGGCGGCAAGTTCGGCGAACGATGGGCAAAGATAGCCACCGGCAGCGGCCTCACCGTGGTCACGCTTTCCGTGGAATGGGGCCACGCCGTCACGCCGGAGCAGGTGCAGGCAGCCCTTGCGGAACATCCGGACGCCAGAGGCGTGCTTGTCCAGAATTCAGAAACCTCCACCGGCGTGCTGCATCCCGTGTGTTCGCTGGCATCCGTTACCCGTACGCGGGACGTGCTGCTGGTGGTGGACGGCATCTCCTCCGTGGGCATATCGCCCTGCCCCATGGACGAATGGGGCGTGGACTGCCTGCTCACCGGCTCGCAGAAAGGCCTTATGCTGCCGCCCGGCCTCGGACTCATCGCGCTCAGCGAACGGGCATGGAAAAGGGCAGAGACCATCACCCCCACCTGCTTCTATTTCAACCTCGCGGGCGAGCGGGAAAACGTGCGCAAGAACCAGACCCTGTTCACCTCGCCGGTAAGCCTCATTCTGGGCCTCAACGAAAGCCTGCGCATGTTTATGGAGGCAGGGCTTGAGACAGTGTACCGCAAGCAATGGGCGCTCACCATGCTGGCACGCACGGGCATTCGCCGCATGGGGCTCGATCTGCTGGCACCGGACCATTTCACATGGGGCCTCACCAGCGTGCGCCTGCCGGACGGCGTGGACGGCACCCGGATGCTGGAAGTGGCGGCAGAGCGATTCGGCGTCTTCATGGCAGGCGGACAGGACCACCTGAAGGGCCGCGCCATACGCATCGGCCACATGGGCTGGGTGGACTGGGCCGACCTTGCGGCGGGTCTGCACGCCGTGGCAGAATCCTTCCGCGTCTGCGGCGGGTACATAGGCGCGCGCGATTATCTCGAACAGGGCTTGCAAGCCTATCATGAGGCATTAGATACCGGATACGGCGCACTGTAACCCGCCGTATTCCCCTTTCTCCACAAACGGGCACCAAGGAGCAATCGCATGGCAGACACGCATAAGGACACGCAGGGCTGCGGGTGCGGGTGCGGCGCAAAGGCGCAACACCACATGCCTGCCGTCACCTTTTCCACCTTCATCCTTTCCCTCGGTTCCTCGGCGCTGGTGCATCTCGGCGAGGTGCCCGACCCGGAATCCGGCCAGACCGCGTCCAACCTGCTCATGGCCAAGCACACCATAGACGTGCTGACCATGTTGCAGGAAAAGACCCGCAACTGTCTGGATGCGGATGAACGCAAGCTGCTGGACGGCCTGCTGTATGAACTGCGCATGAAGTACGTGGTTCAGGCCCGCTGACAAGGCCCTTCCCGCGTGGGAAAGGCCAACCCGCCGGGCTGCTTCAGGAAATTCCGCCCACACGCGCCCCTTCGCGCGTCCGGCCCGAACATCCGCAGCACCCCGCACCTCACCATTTTTCACGGCCTGCGTACACCGCCTTGCATACGGCCATAAAAGAGGAAACAACGTGTCCATGAACACAATACCTGTGGGACTTGTAGGGGTAACCGGCTACACGGGCATGGAACTCACCCGCCTGCTGGCGGGACACGGGCGTTTCACGCTCACGCGCGTCACCTCCCGCTCAGAATGCGGCAAAAAACTTTCAGACATCTATCCCTTCCTGCAGGGGTTGCCCTGCGGCGATACCGTGATCACCGAACCGGACCCGGCGGACCTCGCATCCGCATGCGAACTGGTTTTTCTGGCCGTGCCGCACAAAACCGCCATGGAGATGGCGGCCGCCCTGCTGAACAAGGGGCTGAAGGTGGTGGACCTTTCGGCAGATTTCCGCCTGCGCGACCGCGAAACCTACGAACACTGGTACAAGTGCGGGCACACCCAACCGCAACTGCTTGAAACTGCCGTGTACGGCCTGCCGGAACTTTACGAAACGGCCATCCGTGCTGCACGGCTCATCGCCAATCCCGGCTGCTACCCCACGTCCGCCATTCTGGGCCTGTATCCGGCCCTCAGAAACAGCATGGTAGACACCAAGGGCATTGTCATAGACGCCAAGTCCGGTGCCACGGGCGCAGGCAGGAAAGCCACCGTGGGCACCCTGTTCTGCGAGGTTTCAGACACCTTCCGCGCCTACGGCCTGCCCACGCACCGCCACACGCCGGAGATAGAACAGGAAATCGGCCTCATTGCGGGAGAAGAAATGACCGTCTCCTTCAATACGCATCTTCTGCCCATCAACCGGGGCATCCTGTCCACCATCTACACCACCCTCATCAAAGACATGACGCTGGACGACGTGCACGCCCTGTACACAGAAGCCTACCGCCCCCATCCGTGGGTGCGCGTGCTGCCCGCAGGCACCCTGCCGGAAACGCGGCACGTGCGCGGCACCATGTTCTGCGACATAGGCCTTGTGGTGGACAGACGCACCAACCGCCTCGTCATTCTCAGCGCCATAGACAATCTGTGCCGCGGCGCATCGGGTCAGGCCCTTGCCAACGCCAACCTCGTGTGCGGCGTGGATATTGCCGAAGGCCTGCGCCTCGCCCCGCTCATGCCGTAGCGGTCGCCATAACGAGCAGACGCCATACAAAATGGGCTGCCTGTAACCGGGCAGCCCTTTCTCGTTGAGAACAAAGCACTTCTGAGTTTCTCTGCTTCCTGCAGGCAGGAGCCGACAGAAACCGGCAGGAAGGGGCAGGAAGCGGCAGGAGCCGGGCGGCCGCCCTGCTCTCTTCATCCGCATGGCTAGAATCGCCGACGGCCGAAAACCTGCCCCCGCCGAAACGAGAGAAGCACATTCTTATTTGGCTTCAGCCCGGTGCAAAGGCGTTTCTTAAAAAACCAACGATTGCCGGCTAACCGAGCCTTGTCCCTGCGGACAGGCCCCCGCCTGAAAACACAGGGCCGGTTCAGGCGACAGGGCACATATTATTCCGGGGCTTCCCCGTTCAGCCCGGCGAGCACATGAGAAAGCGCACTAAAATCAAGCGGCTTGGCAAGATAGGCGTTCATACCGCTCTGCAAAAACCGCTGCGCATCGCCAACCATGGCATACGCAGTCAGGGCTATGATCGGCACCCCGGTATTCTCTTCGCCCGCCCCGCCCTGACGGATCACGCGGGTAGCCTCAAGGCCATCCATGAACGGCATCTGAATGTCCATGAAAATCACATCATAGCGTGCCTGCCGCAGCGATCCCAACACCTCCATACCATTTTCGGCAACATGAACGGTATGCCCGAGCTTCTCCATGAAACGCGTGGCCGCCATCCTGTTCACAGGGTCATCCTCGGCGAGCAGAATCCGCAAGGCGCGCGTCTGCCCGGGAAGTGCAGAGGCGAACGTAACCTTTCCGGGTGAAGCGACCAACGGCTCCGGCATACTGAAAGGCACCGCGACACAGACCGTGGTGCCCCCTCCCGCCTCACTGTCTATGGATATGTTGCCTCCCATGCGCTCCACAATCCGCCTGACGATGGAAAGCCCCAACCCGGCCCCTTCATACCTGCGCGTAATGCCTCCGTCTGCCTGCGTAAAGGGTTCAAACACCCTGTTCTGCATTTCTTCAGGAATCCCCACTCCCGTGTCAGTCACCGTAAAAAGCAGTCGCACCGTACCCGGAGCAGGAGGGAAAAGCAGGCTCACATCCAAATCCACGCTGCCGTCGGCGGTAAACTTTATTGCATTGCCCACCAGATTATTGAGCACCTGCAACAGACGGCTTGCATCTCCCCGCACGGTTTCGGGCACGTCGTCGCCCACCCGTACAGAAAGCCGCACATTCCCGCTCACAGCGGAAACGTTGAACAGGTTCTGCACCGTAGCCATGATCTCCGGCACTGAAAAAGGCTCACAAACCAACTCCATCATGCCCGATTCGATTTTGGAAATATCCAGAATATCGCCCAGCAACCGGGTTATCCTCCGGCAGGACTGCAGCGCCATATCCACGTACACCACCTGCGTCCCATCCAGAGAGGTATCCTCCAGCACCTGCAGCATACCCATTATGCCGTTGAGCGGCGTGCGCAGCTCATGACTCATATTGGCAAGAAACTGCGACTTCACCTTGCTTGCCTCTTCCGCCTGTTCCTTGGCGAGCAGCAGCGCATGCTGCCCGTGCACCCGCTCGGTTATATCGGAAAAAATGCACGCAAACACTCCAAGCTCGGGCGAAAACGCCTTCACTTCAAAGTAACGGTCAATGGCACTGGAATAGTTCTCAAAGCTGGCCGCCTGCCCGGTAAGCGCCACCTTGCCGTACGTTTCTATCCAATACGGCTCAGTATCAGGCAGAACCTCAAGCACGGTTCTTCCCACCACCCGCTCGCCGCACAATCCGGTCATCCGTTCAAAGGCCGAATTAACGGAAAGAAACCGATAATCCACCGGAATCCCTTCCTCATCACAAATAATCTCATGCAGGGCAAAACCTTCCATCATCTGCTGAAAAAGATTTTCATAATCGCGCTCCATGCGCCGCTGGTCCGTCACGTCTCTGGCTATGGAAAGAACGGACTGCACCCTCCCGTGCGCCTCATCTTCCTCCGGCACCAGCCGCCAGTCAAAGACAAACCACCCGGACCGCCCGAGCACGCGGATCTCCTGTTCCTGCGGCTCGCCGGTATCCACCACGCGCCGTATGGCAGACTCCACCTCATCACAGAAATTTTCTGCAAATCCCAGTTCCCGGTGTGTCCTTCCCAAAAAACGCTCAGGCTCCATATCAATCACCCGGGTCACATTGGGCGATACAAATATGTGCCGCGCGGCGGGATCAAACCGCATCACAATATCCGGCATGCTGTCCACAAGGGTCCGGTGCATCCGCTCACTGGCGTTCAACGCCTGTATGATACGCTCCTTCTCTGTGATATCCCGGCTCACTCCCACAATCCCCCGCAACCTGCCATCTGCGGTCCATACGGCCGATGCGCATACTTCCGCCCACATCTCGTGCCCATCCTTATGGCGTACCCGTATGTCCGCCTTTAGCCCCTCCGACCCGGGCGATGCGCACAGACTGTCCAGCTTGTCTGAAAGCGGGGCCACATACCCCGGAGCCACGACCTCCTTCCATGACATGCCGACCAGTTCTCCCATGCCGTATCCGAAAATGCGCGCAGTGGAAGGGGAAAGGTAGGTAAAGCACCTGTCCGCATCCATGGCCCATATGGAGTCCGAGGAATTCTCGGCAATAAGCCTGTACAATTCTTCCCGCTGCTGCAGTCCGGCTTCGGCCCCTTCCCGCCTCAGGGCCTCTCTCTCCAGTTCCGCCGTCCGCTTGCGGAATGCCCTGTTCAACAGAGATACCACCGTCAGGGCAACCAGCGTAAGCGCGCCCAACCCTGCGGCGAGCGTTGCAAGAATTCTGTTCCGCTTCCTTGCCGCTTCAGCCTCTTCCGCCTGTATGTGCTCAAGGAGCAGGGCGGGATCAAAAGGCTTGCGGACCAGACCTGCCGCCAGAAGATGCTCGTGCATCCGCTCCCAACGGTGCGGATTGCCGTGTCCCACGCCCACATCGGGAAACAAAGCCAGTTCGCGAACAGCATCTGTCTGATACAGATTAGCTGCCAGCACCTCCTCCTTCGGCCGCCTGCCGGGATACAGGTCAGAAATCATCCGGGCCGTTTCCTCAGGGTTGCTCAAGGCGTATTCCCACCCTCTGAGGCTTGCCCTGATGAAGCGCTCCACCAGTTCCGGCTCTCTTCGAACCAGATCCTCCCGCGCAAAAAGCGAATCACCGTAAAAATCTATGCCGTACGAACGTGCGGATATGACATGCGGCTCTATACCCACCTTCCGCAGGCTGTAGGGCAGCGCAAAGGAATACCCGGGCATTATGTCCACCCGGCCTTCCAGCAGATGCGCCGCCCCCATCTCGTGCGGGTACGCTCTGACAGTTTCCGGATCAATGCCTTCCGCCCTGAGCATCACCTGCATTTCCACATCGATGAGGTCGCCAACCTTGCGGGCCACACGCAGGCGGGTAAAGTCGGCAAGGGAGGAAACCCCTGCGGAAGGCAACGAGTAGAACGCAGACGAAGACTGCTGAAAAATGGTTGCAAGCAGCACCAGCGGCACGCCTCGGTCCCGGGCAATAAGCACGTCCGCAGCTCCCACCCCGAAATCGGCCCGCCCTGCGCCCACCTCTTCCACAGCGGAGAGAATCTGACCGCCCGCAATGATCGCGGAGCGTATGTCCGCTTCCAGACCTTCTTCCGCGTAATACCCCTTCCAGTCGGCAGCCAGATACCCTGCAAACTGATACTGGTAGTCCCACCGTAGTTGAAGGGAAACCTTACGCGGCGGCCCGGCTGCCGTGCAAAGCGCGGTCAGGGAAAGGAAAACAAGAACAACGCACAGCGCACACGCCGCGACCATACGCAGCCTCGCGCTCCCTCCCGGATTCATCATTTCTCCCCCATAGCTGACCAATACATGCCGCACAGGAATCCGCCCGTCCGTTTCTGCACCCACGGAGTGCTCCCGTCTCAAACACTGTGCCCGACTCTGCATCCCAAAAACATGGCAGCGGAAAAAACTAGCAGACAGGGCGATTTTCCACAAAGGGAAAACCGCCCCGTATCAATCAACCCAAAGTCCGCCGCATGTGACGGTCCGCCGCAAGAATGAAGAACATAGTCTGTCCGCTCAACGTTCGCGCCAGTTCCATAGCTCCACAGCACCCCATTCCTCTACCGCCCCATGCCTGACAGTGCAAAACAGGTAGTCCGTCAGACCGGCCATAAAAGGCGACATGCAGGCCGCCAGCCCCATTCAGGGCGGGCAGCGCAGGCCCCCTGAGCGTACGGCAGAGCGTCTATCAGGAGGCAGTCCTTCAGGGGCTAAAACCGCTCAAAGTCGCTGTCCGATGTATCCATGTCCAACGCCAGCCCCGGAGCAGCCTTTTTGGGCGCTACGGAACGTCCTGCGGGCAGGGGTCTGGGGGCGGGGGTTCTGGCCACCGTTTTTCTGGGAGCGGAGCCGAATTCTCCCGTATCCACGCGGAAGAAGCTGATGGTCTGCTGCAACTGCATGGCCTGACTGGAAAGCTCCTCCGATGTGGACGCCATCTCTTCCGATGCAGAGGCATTCTGCTGCACCACGCTGTCCAGTTGCTGAATGGCCTTGCCAATCTGGTCCGCACCGTTGCTCTGCTCTGCGCTGGCAGCGGCAATTTCCTGCACCAGCGAGGCGTTTTTCTGAATATCGGGCACAATCTTGGCAAGCATTTCTCCTGCCTTCTCCGCCACTTCCACACTGGAGATGGAAAGCTCGCTTATTTCCGCCGCCGCCTGTCCGCTGCGCTCCGCCAGCTTGCGCACTTCCGCCGCCACCACGGCAAACCCCTTTCCATGCTCGCCCGCCCGCGCGGCTTCAATGGCGGCGTTCAGCGCCAGCAGGTTGGTCTGCCGGGCAATCTCTTCTATAATGGTTATCTTGCTTGCAATATTCTTCATGGCCTCCACGGTCTGCCCCACGGCCCTGC
>CAYRLL010000114.1:0-10833 GCA_964425115.1 uncultured Desulfovibrio sp.
ACAAGGCCCCGCTGCGGGGCTGCGCTCCCTTCCGAATCTGCACGGCCGTCCAGACTCGCCAGAGTGGCGGTTCCGGATGCGGCCATACCGGCACCCGTATCCGCGCCTGTGCCGCCGGAACGGGCTTCGTAGGCAAAGGCTTGGGCAGAGACGAGGCACAGTACAATGATGCCCGCCGCCACAAGGCGCAGGGGGCATCGGCCGGAACCGGTACGAAGGGGGCTGGTTGTAGACTGCATGTCCTTTTGTGCACGCATATGCGGCACGGAGTCAAGCCCGTGTCCGGACAACGGCATCCGGCAGCCCGGAAACGGGAGCCGGTTTCCGCTGTTGCCTTGCGGTTGCCGCAAGGCTTTGCCCCCGGCGGTCATTTGAGGATATTCAGGTTCTTGAGGAGCTGGATGAAAAGCTGCCTGTCTATGGGTTTGGGCACATAGGAGGTGGCCCCGCCTTTGTAATAGGCCTCGACAACGCTTTTGGGGTCGTCCAGCGCGGTGGTCATCACAACCTTGACCTCGTCCGACGAACGCACTCCACGGTTCCGTTCTATCTCGCGGATGCGCTTCAGGGCTTCCTGTCCGTCCATCTCCGGCATCATGATGTCCAGACAGATCAGGTCATAGCCCGGTCCCTGCAGAGATGTCTCGAATGCCTCCACGGCCTCCCTTCCGTTGACCGCAATGTCACATTCCCCGTAGGGGGCAAGAATGCTCTGCATGAATTTTCTGCTGGTGAAATCGTCCTCAACAATAAGAAAGCGCATGAGTTGCTCCTTTCCGGAAGGTATATTTTGCATAAGATTACCATGGCGGAGGATTTTTTCAAGCAAATTCCGCAAGCTTGCCGTAAACACACACCATTGCGTAGGGGCATGGCTATGATATTTGTAAGCTTGGTGCGACGCGCTGTTATCCTGCATGGGAACATCAGGGAATGCGGGCAGCCCTGTCGTCTTCCGTGCGGACATGGCGGCGGCGGGCGGCTTCTCCCCGCTGATTCATCGGTCCCGTATGGAATTTCCCATGGGTATCGGTGAAGATTGATTGTAAGGTAGCGGGAAAGACAGAACGGAAAGGGAAAAATGAACGCGAAACGCCCCGCCATGTCGGGTGCGGACATGGCGGGGCGTGCAGAAAGTGTGGCAGCTACGGTAGGGGGATGAACCTACTGTTTCTTCCATCCGTCGAAATAGAGCCAGAGAACCGCGCCCAGCTCCACGTCCTTCATGGTGCCGTCGGGTGCCTTGAGCTGATAATCCGCCGTGTTCAGCGCGGCAAAGCCCCACCAACCGGCAAGCGGGCAGGCAAAGGTGAACACGCCGTTCTCATCTGCCTTTACCACCTGCGTTATGTGGTAGTCGGTCGGGGCGGCAAACTGGTTGTCTCTGTTGTAAAATTCCACTTCCACCTCAGCGCCGGGAGCAGGCTTGCCGTTCAGCAGCACCTGTCCGGTGAAGCTGTTGCCGGCGTAGTTGCCGAAGGGACGGGTAAGGGGCACGATCTCGGTGGCAAGCCCTGCAGGTTCATCCCAGCCGGATTCATCGCCAAAGGCGGCGACCATGGTCTTGGTGTAGTGAATGATGAAGCAGTCTTCTTCCGGCTCCCAGTAGGGGGTCGGTTCCATGGCAAAGGTGTATACGCCGGGGCGGGCGAACGTATAGGACGTTTTCCACGCCTTGTTGCCCATCACGGCGGCGGGGGCCAGGCTGCCCGTCAGGTCGGTGGATTTGCCGTCAACCATGACGGAAAAAGTCTTGGGTTTTTCAAGGTCCATGCCCTTCATCTCGAAGGGGTGGGAAAAGGAAAGGGTAAGCACAGTGCTTTTTGCATCTTCCGTGGCGGTGTTGGCGTCCGGGATGATCATGCCGAAATGGGCGCTGGCTGCCGAAACCTGCAGGACAAGGAGTGCTGCGGCGGGCAGACATGCGGATACAAGTTTCCGGGCACAGACACGGATGGCAGAAAACATGGCTCCTCCTTTTGTTGGACGGGTGGTGGATGTGGAATGTGTAAGAAAAAGTATGTCTCCGATTACATGAAATTCAAAATGGTGTCACGGAAAAAACATGGTTGTTCCGGTTGGGTTGCGTGGTGTGGCACCATATAAAAAAGCCGCCCCGTGTGGTGCGGGGCAGCTTTCATGTTTGCCGTCGTCGGGTGCCTTGGCGGCTACGCGCCCCCGCCCTTGCCGGTAATGACAAAGCCCTGCGGCTGCAGGCCCGTGGCGGAAGAGGTGCCTGCCATACGGGCAAGGTAGGTTGCCCCCAGGTCTTCAATATGGTTGGCAATGGCGTCAAAGTAGTTAAAGTGCGCCTGCTCGTCTTCGATGATCTGCTCAAATATCTTCATGCTCACGCTGTCGCCGTTTTCGCGACAGACCAGCAGGAACTGGTTGTAAATGTCTATGGTGTCGTCTTCCAGTTCCGCGTCAAAGGGGAACATGGCCTCCACCTTCTGGCCCTTTTCGGGGCGTGCGGCGGGTTCCGTGGTGGGTTCGCCGCCAAGTTCCTTCACACGCTCGGCAAAGGCTTCTGCGTGGCGCATCTCGTCAATGGCAATAAGTTTCATCTTGGCGGCCAGTTCGCCGTAGTCCTTGTCGTCAAGATTGTAGTGCTGGTTCATGTACTGGTGTATGGCCTGCAGCTCCATGGCGCGGGCCTTGTTCAGCACCTCTATGACGTTTTTCCTGCGGCTTTCTTTGTCGGACATGGTCTGCTCCTTGATCTGGTTGCAGGTTGCGGGGCTTCCGGCGGCGCGTGGGGTCCGGGATTATTCGGCCCGGCACGCATCCGCGTGGATGGCTGGTTGTGTAAAGGTGAAAATGCCATAGCATGGTTCGCCGGAAAAAGCATTGGTATGACCACACAAAGTGCAGAGAAAAAAGACCGTGCATTCGCAGCCGAGCGAATAACGGCACTCATGTTCCGGCGTGTATTCGCGATTGAGCGAATAATGACGCTCATGATCCGGCGTGTATTCGCAACCGGGCGAATAGCGGCGCTCATGATCCGGCGTACATTAGCGCCTGCAAATAACGGCGCTCATTCTCTGATGCGTATTCGCGACCGAGTGGATAACGGCGTTTACGCTCTGGCGTGCATCCGCGCTTCGATCCCCTCCGGAGTTTTGGGGATGGGCCTTCCCAAAACGCGGCAGCCGGAATCGGTGATGAGAATGTCGTCCTCAATGCGTATGCCGCCGAAGTCGCGGAAATGCTCCAGCGCGTCAAAGTTGACAAACTCCTTGCATATGCCTTCCGCCTTCCACTTGTCCATGAGGGCGGGAATGAAGTAGCAGCCCGGCTCAACGGTGAGCGTGAACCCCGGCAACGGCGCACGGGCAAAACGCAGCCCGCGCAGCCCGAATTGCGTGGAACGGGAGACCGTTTCGTCATACCCCACATGGTCTTCGCCCAGATGCTCCATGTCGTGCACATCAAGCCCCAGCATATGCCCCAGCCCGTGCGGGAAGAACAGGGCGTGCGCTCCGCAGGAAACAATGTCATCCACGCTGCCGCGCAACAGGCCCATGCCCTGCAGCCCTTCGGCAATGCAGGTGGCTGCGGCAAGGTGGCAGTCCACAAAGGGAACACCCGGCGCGGCCATGTCTATGGCCTTCTGCTGCGCCCTGAGCACCAGCGTGTAGATATCGCGCTGGCGTGCGGAAAAAAGTCCCCCCACGGGCAGGGTGCGGGTAATGTCAGAGGCATAGCCCATGTCGGATTCCGCGCCGGAGTCTATGAGCAGCAGGTCGCCCTGATGCATGGTGTGGCTGTAATCGTGATTGTGCAGCACTTCGCCCCGGATGGTGCAGATGGTGGTAAAGCTGTTGTGCGTTCCTGCCAGTGCCACGGTGGCGTTCATGGCCGCTGCGATGCACCGCTCACCCAGTCCGGGCCGGGCCAGTTCCATGGCCTTGGTATACATGGCGTAGGAAATGCCCAGCGCTTTTTCAATTTCCGCCACCTCTTCAATGCTCTTTACGGAGCGTTGCGCCACCACGGCGCGGATGAGCGGCAGCGATGCCTGCCCCCGCATGGAGCGGGTCAGGGAATCAAAGGCTTCTGCACCGGCAGCGTGCTGCTCCGGCACATCTGGCCCGGCGCATACGCGGGTGGCAAGGCAGTGGGCAAGCCACTGCACGCTGTCCATGCGGTAGGGCGGCAGATGGTGAATGGTCCTCCCCTTGCGACCTGCGGCATGCAGCAGGGAGACAAGGGCGTCGTTGCCCCCTCCGGGAGCGCATCCGCAGCGCACGGCGCGTTCCGCAAGGCCGGGGAGCGGGCCGGACCAGATGATGCCTTCCATGGAAGGGTCGTCCCCCCACAGGCGGGATTCGCCGGAGTCCACATCCAGTGTGCCGTTCAGCCCCGCGTGGTTATGCCCGAAATAATAGAGGAAGGTTGAATCCTGCCGGAATGGGTAGGTGTTGTCCTCATAATTGCGGGAAGAATGGACGTTGCCGGGCAGAAAGACAATACCTGTTGCCCCTGCTACCGTAAGGTGTTCAAGCAGGGTTTT
Source organism: uncultured Desulfovibrio sp. (assembly GCA_964425115.1). Classification (GTDB taxonomy): domain Bacteria; phylum Desulfobacterota; class Desulfovibrionia; order Desulfovibrionales; family Desulfovibrionaceae; genus Halodesulfovibrio. Next base: position 4,520 of record CAYRLL010000114.1, read on the forward strand.
TCGGCGGGCGGCATAGGTTTCGGCGGAAAACATGAAAGGCTCCTCTGTTGCGGATAATGAACGCGCAGAAGTATGGCACGAAGTGCGCGTTGCCGCAACGGATGCCGTCGCCCGGCCTCTCGGCCAAACCTGTCAGTTCAAGCCTATCGGCCAAATCTCTCGGCCAAACGTGCCTGTCAGATGTGCCTGCCAAACGTGCCGCCGTGCCTTCCGCCGTGCCTCCTGTCATGCCTCCCGTTCAATCAGCCGGCCCCCCCACGGTCAAAAGCGGTCTGCCAAACCTGTCAGACCAAGCTCGTCGGCAAAATGGCCGGAAAAACAACTAAAAAAGGCCGTATCGTAATCAGATACGGCCTTTTTGCGTGTGCAACCGGGAACAGGTGGTGCTGTGTGGGGTTTTTTCAAGCCAAGCGTGTATGGAGACTGGCTGAACGTTCCCGGCTGACACGACGAAGGAGTATGGAGGAGTTCTCTGGCACCTCTCGGTGCCGGGTCGCAGCAAGGTTGCCGTCTTGCTGAGACCGACGGACTGTCCCAAGGAGGTTCGGACATTCCGTCAGGTGCTACCTTTGTCCTGTCTGGTTGCGCTTGGGTATATCCAAGAGTCGTGCCAAAAAGTTCTTGTTTCGCAACATGCCGTTTATACAGAATAAAAAACTTGAGCGGAAAAGTAGACAATCTCACGTGTTGCAAAAGGCAACATCATGATAACGAAAATCATTCGCGAACCGCATGATTGCTGGATTTTTCCATTTGTTGCACTGTGCAACGTGTTGCATTGTGCAACTTTTTTGTGGCCGCTTATATAATAGGATGGCGGGGAAGATGTATTGTCACGCAAAAAACATCAGAAGAGAGGAGATAACGGAGGGAAAGGAGGGCGGCAGCAAGGAGCGAAATAGCGGGACGGGGTGCGCTCAGAAAAGCGGGGCTACTCTTCCAGCCCGTACCGTTGCAGCTTGCGCCACAGGGTGGCTCGGTCTATGCCCAAAATCCGCGCCGCCTGCCCCTTGTTCTCCTGCACGCTTTTCAGCACGGCAAGGATGTGGCGGCGCTCCACCTCCGCGAGCGGAAGAAGCCCTTCATCGGTCTGGGCGGCATGGGGAGACATAACAGGCGCGTTGTGAAATTCCTGCGGCAGATGGCGCAGCTGAATGGTCGGTCCGTCGCAAAGCACCACGGCGCGTTCGATCAGGTTTTCCAGCTCGCGCACATTGCCCGGAAAAGGGTGCGCCATCAGCGCGCCGAGCACCTCATCTTCCATGCCCGTGATGTCTTTTTTGAAGGTTGCGGCAAACTTGTCCAGAAAATAATGGCAGAAGAGGGGTATGTCATCCACCCGTTCGCGCAGTGCGGGCAGGCGCAGGGTAAAGACATTGAGCCGGTAAAACAGGTCCTGCCGGAACCGTCCGCGCTCCACCTCGCGCTCAATGTCGCGGTGCGTGGCCGCAAGCAGCCTCACATCCACAGGAATTTCTTCCGTGCCGCCCACGCGCACCACCGTGCGTTCCTGCAGCACGCGCAGCAACTGCACCTGCATCCCCAGCGGCATTTCCCCAATTTCATCCAGCAGCAGCGTACCTTGGTGGGTGGCCTCAAACACGCCCGCCTTGGTGCGCTGTGCTCCGGTATACGCCCCCTGCTCGTGCCCGAACAGCTCGTTTGCAAGCAGCTCCGCATTAAACGCTCCGGCGTTTACCGCCAGAAAACGCTTGCCGGACCGCAGGCTGAGCCGGTGCAGCATTTTGGCGACCATTTCTTTGCCGGTGCCCGTTTCGCCCTGTATGAGCACGGTGCAGTCCAGCGGAGCCACGCGGGCAATCTCGCGCTTCAGCGCCTGCATCTTGGTGCTCTTGCCTATGAGCATGGGCATGGCCTGCTGCCCGCGCAGAACATGTCGCAGTTCCAGCAGTTCCTGTTGCAGCAGGCTTTTTTCCAGTGCTTTCTGAATCACAATGACAAGATCTGCCGGATTCTCAGGCAGGGGCAGGTAGTGAAAGGCCCCCATCTGCATGGCGCGCACGGCTGCATCCACCGTGGCGGTGCGTGATACAAGCACCACCTCGGTTTCCGGTGTATTGCTCTTTATGACCTTGAGCAGGGTCTGCTTCTGCGCATGGTGTTCTTCCAGCGCGGCGACCACAACAGAAAAGTCCATCTGCGAGAGCGTGGCGCGGGTTTCGTCATGGCTTTTCACATGCGTTACCTGCAGGCCCGTTTCCCGCAGCACGGCGGGCAGACCCGCAAGGGAATCCTTATCCTTGTCCACCACGAGCACGTCGCCACGTGCGGCATTGTCCTTGTTGGGCTGCATGGGCAAAGACTACGGGCTGTTGCGGCTGCCTGTCAATGCGGTCTGCGGTTCGCGGTAGCGCGCGGGGTTTTTACCCGCCCCTCTGCTCGGCTCCCGGCGCGGAACAGGCCGAGTACGCTGCATGACCGCCACTGCGCGGGGACGTTTTTCCATGCTGTCAAAGGGTTGCGCCTTGCATTCTCCGGCCGGATTGAGCAAGGTTGCCCGACGGTTTGACTGTGAAGAGCATATCGCGCTGCATGGGCGGCGTGTGAAGATAACGAGCCTGCACGCGGCCCCCGGAGTATCCGGCAAAGGCCCGCGGGTGGCGGCAACCACCGGAAAAGCAGGCACAGACGAAAGCGGTACGGCATGAAAAACGGATTCTTCAATGTGCTGAGCGTGGCCGAATTTATAGAGCGCCTGCGCGAATTTTCTCCCCTGCCCGTAGAAACGGCGCAGGGAACGGACATGGACGGGCGCGTGCTGGCGGAAGATGTCATCGCCCCGGAAGACCTGCCGCTGGCGCACCGGTCCTGCATGGACGGCTACGCCCTGCGCGCCCGCGATGTGTTTGGCGCGTCCGAGAGCAACCCCGCCTATCTTGAAAGCGTGGGAACCGTGCACATAGAGTCCCCCGCCGTATTCCCCGTCGGTCCGGGAGAATGCGCCTCCATCGTCACCGGCGGCATCCTGCCGGAAGGCGCAGATGCCGTGATCATGGTGGAGCATACCGAGCCGCTGGGCGCGGGAACGGTAGAGATGCGCAAATCTCTCGCCCCGCACGATAACGTGATGCTGCGGGGTGAAGATGCCGCGCAGGGGCAGGTGGCCCTTGCCGCAGGCACCCTTGTGCGCCCGCAGGAGGCGGGCCTGCTCGCCGCGCTGGGCATGGAGAGTGTGCAGGTGCACGCCCGCCCGCGTGTGGGCATCCTTTCCACAGGGGATGAGCTTGTTCCCGTGTCGCACACGCCTCGCGTGGGGCAGGTGCGCGATGTAAACTCCACCACGCTTGCCTGCTGCGTGCGTCGCGCCGGGGCCGTGCCCACCCTGTACGGGCTGGTGGAGGACGATGTGGACAGCCTGGAGACCGCCCTGCGGGGCGCGCTGGAAGAGAATGACGTGGTGCTGCTTTCCGGCGGCAGTTCGGTAGGCACCCGCGACCTGACCGTGGCGGCCATGGAACGGCTGGAAGGGTTGGAAATAGTGAACCACGGCGTCGCCATAAGCCCCGGAAAACCGCTCATACTGGGGCGGCAGGGCAACAAGGCCGTGTGGGGCCTGCCGGGGCAGGTTGCTTCCGCGCAGGTGGTCATGTTCGTGCTGGGCGCGCCCTTCCTGCGGTATCTGGCGGGAGAGGCCGGAGCCTTTGACCAGTCCCTGTGGCCCGCGCGCAGGGCAAGGCTGGGGCGCAACATCGCCTCCAAGCCGGGGCGGGAAGATTACGTGCGCGTACGCCTGCACGCCGCACCGGCAGAGGGCGCAGGGCAGGCAGATCCAGCCGGTTTGCCGGTTGCGGAGCCCGTGCAGGGCAAATCCGGCCTGCTGAAAACCCTCATCCTGTCCCACGGCGTCATCCGCATTCCCTCCGACAGCGAAGGCGTGTATGAGGGAACGGATGTGGACGTGCTCCTGTTCTGAACCGGCGAGGCACTATGCGTATTCTTTTTTTCGGTGATGTAATGGGCAAGCCCGGCAGGCTGGCGCTGCGGCACAGGCTGCCCGTGCTGCGCGCGCGTCATGGCGCAGACATGGTCATAGCCAATGGCGAAAACGCCTCGGGCGGCGTGGGACTGACCGCAGAGGTCATGCAGGAGCTTCTGGGCATGGGGGTGGATGTGCTCACCACCGGCAACCATATCTGGAAGCACCGCGACATCTACGCGGGGCTGGAGCGCGAGCAGCGCATTGTCCGGCCTGCCAATTTCCCTCCCGGTGCTCCCGGCAGGGGCATGGTGGTGCATACTCTTTCTTCGGGCGTGCGGGTGGCCGTGCTGAATCTGCAGGGGCGAACCTTCATGGAAGAGGTGGACTGCCCCTTCCGTGCGGCAGACGCGCTGCTTGCCACCCTGCCGGAAGATGTGGTGCTGCGGTTTGTGGATTTTCATGCAGAAGCCACCAGCGAGAAGAAGGCGCTGGGCTGGTATCTGGATGGCCGGGTCACCGCCATGGTGGGCACGCACACCCACGTGCAGACAGCCGATCCCGCACTGCTGCCCGGCGGCACCGCCTACCTGACGGATGCAGGCATGTGCGGCGTGGAAGATTCATGCCTCGGCATGGATAAAGACGTGATCATCCGCCGGTTTCTAACCCGTATGCCAAACCGCTTCGTGCTCGCCAAGGGCAATGCCGGGGTGAACGGGGTGCTGGTGGAGGCAGATGCGCACACCGGGCGCGCCACGCATGTGGAGCTGGTGCGGGAATAACGTATCCTGCGGGCATGGCAGGTTTTTCTTCCGCCCATGCGCAGGGCGGCGGCCAGCCGCGATTGACAGAACGGGCGTTCTCTGCAAGACCGCTCCTACACATATATCCTAACAGCGAACGAGAGAAGCATGGACATCGACAAGCAGCTAGAGATCATCCAGCGCGGCTGCGCTGAACTCATCAATGCGGAGGAACTGCGCAAGAAATTGCAGCGCGGCAAACCCCTGCGGGTGAAGATGGGCTTCGACCCCACGGCGCCCGACCTGCATCTGGGCCACTGTGTCGCCATTCACAAGCTCCGGCATTTTCAGGAACTGGGGCACACGGTCATTTTTCTCATCGGCGACTTTACGGGCATGATCGGAGACCCTTCCGGCCGGTCCGAGACCCGCCCGCCCCTGACCCGCGAAGACGTGCTGCGCAATGCCGAGACCTACAAGGAACAGGTGTTCCGGATTCTGGACCCGGCAAAGACCGAGGTGCGCTTCAACTCCGAATGGATGGACGCCTTCGGCGCGGCAGATTTCATCCGCCTTGCCTCGCGCTACACGGTGGCGCGCATGCTGGAGCGCGATGATTTCGAAAAACGCTACCAGAGCAACACGCCCATTTCCGTGCATGAATTTCTCTATCCCCTCGTGCAGGGCTACGACTCCGTCGCCCTTAAGGCGGACATAGAACTGGGCGGCACCGACCAGAAGTTCAACCTGCTCATGGGCCGCCATCTGCAGGCTCAGGAAGGGCAGGAGCCGCAGTGCATCATGACCATGCCCATCCTTGAAGGGCTGGACGGCGTGAAGAAGATGTCCAAGTCCTACGGAAACTACATCGGCATTACCGATGCGCCCGCCGACATGTTCGGCAAGGTTATGTCCATTTCCGATGAGCTGATGTGGCGCTATTACGAGCTTGTCTCGCGCAAGAGCCTGGAAGAGATTGCCGCGCTCAGAAAGGGCGTGGAAGAAGGCACCCTGCACCCCAAGACCGCCAAGGAGCAACTGGCGGCAGATATCGTTGGGCAGTACCATGGTGAAGAGAGCGCGCAGGAGGCCTTGCAGGGCTTTAATGCCGTGTTCGCCAAGGGCGGCGTGCCGGACGACATGGAAACCTTCACCTGCGCGCAGGGCGAATCGTCCGCCCCCGCTGTGTTTCTGACAGACGCGGGACTGAGCAAGTCGCGCGGCGAGGCCCGCCGGCTGGTCAAGCAGGGCGCGCTCAGCGTGGACGGCGAGAAGAGCGATGACGCAGATACCCCGCTTGCCGCAGGCGAATATGTGGTCAAGCTGGGCAAAAAACGGTTCCTCAAGGTCATCGTGCGGTAGAGGGAAGCAGGATAAGGCCGCACGGGCGGCCTTTATCATGTTTGCCGCGCGGTGGATTGCATGTTTTTTATGAAGCGACATATCGCGTTGTCCCTGCGACATCACGAGCAGTGTCACGAAGCGACGGGCCTATGAGCGAGACAAGAAAACCCGCACTCACCGTGCTCATGTCCGTACGGAACGGTGAGCCGTTCGTGCGGGAGACGGTGCAGTCGGTGCTGGACCAGACGTATGGCGACTTCCGTTTTCTGATCATTGATAATGCCTCA
>CAYRLL010000115.1:0-10823 GCA_964425115.1 uncultured Desulfovibrio sp.
ATGACAAAGAGTTCTTTGAGTTTTTTTCGCCTCCGGCGGGCAGGGAGCTGAGCCCGCTCTGCTCTCTTCATCCGTAAGGCTCAAAGATTCGCCAACGGCTGAAGGCCTGCACCCCGCATTAGCGAGATAAATCCGTTTTTTGACTTCTGATTCGGCTTTACGGAAATCCGTTTTTTCGAAAAACACGGTTTGTCAGCTATCTGCGGCCCGCAAGGTGCGGGCCTCGCTCACCTGAATCACCCGCCGCACCTGATTCTCCCTGAACACCCTGACAAGAAGGGCGACCTCGCGGCCGCCCTTCTCTTTTTCTTCTTCAGAATGCCTGATGGTTATGCCGCATCCGCCGCATCCGTCGCATCCGACGCCTGCACCTTGCCCCGTGCTCTGAATCTGGCCACACGGTTTCGCATGCTGTCCTGCAACGAGCACAGCACAGGCACCACCACCAGCGTAAGCAGGGTAGATACGAACAGCCCGAAGATAACCGCCACGGCCATGGGGCCCCACCACTGGGCGGATTCCGATTCCGTTATCAGCTCCATGGCAAAGAAGTCGAAACTCACTCCTATGGCCATGGGCAGCAGCCCCAGAATGGTGGTCACTGCCGTAAGGATAACGGGCCTGAAACGGGTCAGCCCCGCCTTGATCAGGGCGTCACGGGTCTCCATGCCCGAACGCTTGAGCTGCTCAAAGTAGTCAATGAGCACTATGGCATTATTCACCACCACGCCCGCAAGGGAGATAACCCCCACCCCGGTCATGATAATGCCGAACGCCATGCCGGAAACCAGCAGCCCCGTGAACACCCCGATGAACGAAAGTACCACCGAGGTAAGGATGATAAACGGCGTGACCAGTGAGTTGAACTGCGCCACCAGCACCAGAAAGATGATGAAAATGGCACCCACAAAGGCCTCGGAGAGAAACTCCTCTGCCTTGCGCTGCTCCTCCTGCTCGCCCGCAAAGCCATAGGAATAGCCCCTCGGCCATGCCATGGTGCGCAGAATACCGTCCAGTTCGCGGATGATATCATTGGCAAGCCGCCCGTCCACGTTGGCAGAAACAGTCACAACGCGCTTCTGGTCCTTGTGGTTTATGGCTCCCAGCCCGCTGGCAAGGTGAACATCGGCAACTGCGGTAAGCGGCACAGGTTCGCCGTTGGGCCCGGAAACCGTTATGCGGCGCAATGCCTCAACCGATTGCCTGTCCTTCTGCGGCAGCTTGGCAATGATATCGTATTCGTCCTTGCCTTCGCGGTACACGCCCACCTTGGCACCGTTTATGGCCGCCTTCACGGTGTAGGCCACGGAGTAGGTATCCAACCCAAGCAGCGCGGCCTTTTCCTTGTCCACGCGTATCTGGATCTCCGGCTTGCCGTTCACAAAGTTGTCCTTCAGGTCCACAATGCCGGGAATATCGCGCATGACATCACGCACCGAGGCCACAATGCCGCCCAGCACCTGCATGTCATCGCCATACAGCTCCAGACTGATGGGGTCGCCGGTGGGGGGGCCTTCCTTTTCCTTTTCCACCCGCAATTCCCCGCCCGTGATGAGGGCGGAAAGACGTTCCCGCAGTTCGGCCACAACGGCGGAGGAATCGCGCGTCCGTTCAGAAAGCGGCTTGAAGTCCAGCGTCACGGAACCAAGATGCGTTCCGGATCCGCCGCCGCCAAAGTCGCCTCCCGTGCCAGCCCCTGTGCCGCCAATGACAAACCGCACGTCTTCATATTCCGAGGCCACGCGTTCTATCACCCGCACGTAGCGGTCCGTGGCATCCAGATTGGTGCCTACGGGCAGCTTTATGTTGGCATAGGCGCGCTTCGGTTCCGTTTCCGGAAAGAACTCCACCCCCTTGCCGAACATGCCAAAGGCGACAATGGAGCCAACGAACATGGCAAAGGATATACCCACCACCAGAAGCCGGTGGGAAAGGGACCATTGCAGCAGCCAGCCATACACCCTGCGGGAGCGGGAAGCTTCCAGATCGCCGCCCGTTCCGATACGCGGAGGCCGTGCCGTCTGGTAGCGCGCGGAAAGAACGGGGTTTATGACCAGAGCAACAAAGAGCGACCCCATGAGGCACAATATGACCGTCTTGGGCAGAAACGACATGAATCCGCCCATGATGCCGGGCCAGAAAATCATGGGAAAAAACGCGCCCACGGTGGTCAGCGTGGAGGTGATAACCGGCCACGCCACCTCGCTTGTGCCATCCAGCGCGGCCTGAAAGCGCCCTTTGCCCTCCTGCATGTGCCGGTAGATATTCTCCACAATGACTATGCCGTTATCCACCAGCATGCCCAGCGCAAGGATGAGCGAAAAAAGCACCACCATGTTCAGGGTTATATCCAGCACCCGCAGCAGGGCAAAGGTAATGAGCATGGAAAGCGGTATGGCCACGGAAACAAACACCGCGGAACGCCCGCCGATGAAAAGCAGCACCACCACCAGCACCAGCAGCAGACCGGTAAGGATGTTGTTCTCCAGGTCCGCCACCATGATGCGTATGTCTTCCGCCATGTCCGCCGTAAGGCTTATGGTCAGCGTGGGCGGCAGAAAATCGCGCATTTCCTCCACCACGGCGGTCACCCGGTCGTTTATATGGATAATGTTCTCGCCGCTGCGCTTCACCACCTGCAAGGTCACGGCATTTTCGCCGTTCAGCCGGCTCATGGATGTGGCGTCTTTATGGTGGTCGCGTATGGCGGCCACGTCGCGCAGGTATACGGGCCTGCCGTCGCGCACAAAGGCTACGATATTATTTATCTCTGCGGGGTTGCTGAAGTCTTCCGGCACCCGCACCTGATACCGGGCGTCGCCTATGTCCATGGAGCCGCCGGGCATGTTCACGTTGCCCCGCTCCACGGCCTGCAACATGCTGGTAAAGGGCACGTTGTACGAGGCCACACGGTCCAGATCGAACTCCACATGGATTTCGCGCTCCAGCCCGCCGATGATGCGGGCATCCAGCACACCGGGAATGGACTCAAAGCGGTCTTCCAGTTCCTCAGCAAACACCTTCAGCCGCTTGAGGCTGAACGGTCCGGAAAGCACCACCTGAATGATGGGCTGGTCCGAAAAGTTCATTTCGCTGATAACGGGATCGTCCTTGAGGTCCGATGGCAGATCCCCCTTGGCCTGATCCACCTTGTCGCGCACCTTCTGCAACGCATCGTCAATATCCACGCTGGGCAGAAACTTGATGGCAATGGTAGAAAGCCCGTCGTCGGACTGCGAGGTCAGTTCCTCCACCCCCTCCAGCCCCTTGAGCTTGCGCTCCAGCGGAATGGTGATGAGCTTTTCCATGTCTTCCGGAGCCACGCCCTCGTAGTCCGTCGTCACGAAGATGTAGGGAATCTGAATATCGGGGGCGGCCTCGCGGGGCAGCTTGGCATAGCTGTACAGCCCGGCCACCAGTATGAGAATCAGGAGCACCAGAACAAACGGCTGGTTCCTGACTGCGCCTTCATTGAGAATCATCGCACATTCACCTTTGTTCCGTCTTCCACCTCGGTGTGGCCCACCACAATGAGCCTGTCACCCGCAGCAAGACCCTTGCGCACTTCCACCCTGTCGCCATCTATGACGCCAAGCTCCACGGTACGTGCCTCGGCCACGCCGTTGCGTTCCACAAAGACAACCCGTTCGCCGCCCTTATCCAGCACACTGAACAGGGGTGCGGTAAGCGCATCGGCCACAGACCGGCGCACAAAAGCACCCCGGGCTATCATGCCGGGCCGTATGGCTCCGTCGCGGTTATTCACCACCAGCCGCACCCGGAAGGTGCGCGTGGCGGTATCTGCCTTCCAGGCCACAAAATCCACGGTGCCTTCCCACTCCCTGCCGGGGTAGGTGTCCAGACGCACAACCGCCTTGCTGCCTTCTGCCAAAAACCGCACATCCGCTTCCGGCACGTTAAAGTTCACCCGCAGGGTGTCCACGTTCACGATATCCGCCACAGTGGCCCCTTCCGCAATGTACTCGCCGGGGTCCACATACACCTTGTTGACCACGCCGTTTGTGGTGGACGTGGTAATGCCGTGGTTGTAGTTTACCTCTGCCTCACGCAGATTGGCCTGCGCCACGGTACGCTCCGTCTCTGCCTGCTCCAGTTCCTCGCGCGAGAGCACCTTGCGCTCATACAGGTCGCGCCTGCGCCGGAGCTGATCCTCCGCCAGTGTCAGGTTGGCTCTGGCCCGGTCACGGGCGGCTTCCAGCGCACTGAGATTGATGCGGATGATCTGCTGACCGGCACGCACCATCTGGCCCTCGGTCACCCCTACCCACTCCACCACGCCGGCGCGCTCGGAAGCAAGGCTCACGTCGTTCAGGGCTTCCGTCTCTCCGGGCAGCACCAGCACATCGCGCAGGGGCGCGGGGGCTACGGTTTCCACCTTCACGTTCACAATGTACTGGGACCGTTCAGCCGCGGCCGCGGCAGGCTTTGCCTCGGCCATCAGGGGTTGTGCGTCCGTTGCAGCGGGAGGGGTTTTGGCAGACCCGTCTGCCGGAACTTGCGACTGGGCCGCAGATGCCTCCGTGTTCACGCGCTCCGCCATCTGCACCTGCGTTCCGCCTGACACTCCGGCGGACGAATCGCCGCAACCGGAAAGAAGGAACACCGACACCATGACCAGAATCAGCAACAACGGTACTATCAGCGTATTTTCTATGAATTTCTGCATGTCTGCTTCTCCGAAAGATAATGAATGCCGCCGAGGGAAAACACGGTGATATGCCTTGCAATTTCCTCAAGCTCCCCGGTCGAAAACCCTTTTCCGCCCCGCTCCTCAAGAATTCGGTTGCGCAAGGAATTATACAGAAGAATCTGGGCGATGATGGACCGGGCCAGCAGCTTGAACCGCCTGTCGTCCCCGTCCGTGGGAGAAAGCATGGACGACACGAACGCCAGCGCCTCCCCTTCCTGCGTTGCCGGCAGGCCGCATCCCGAAATCTCGCGCAGCAGGGGCACAAGCCAGCGCAGCACGGCTACCCGGTGCGCTTCCGCATACTGCTCAAACTGCGGCAGCGGGCGCATGAACGCTTCGGAAAGCATCTGCCCCAGCACCGCCTCTTCAGGCTCTTCCGTGCCGAGTATCCGGCACAGAAAGGCGAACACGAAGCCGTAAAGCCTCTCCTCGGGCGCGGCATCGCGCGGGACGCCGCCGTCCATGGGATAAAGGCGCAGCGTTTCATCCATGATAGAGGAAAGCACTGCCGCCAGCAGCCCGTCCTTGCTGCCGAAATGATAGTTCACCGCCGCCACGTTGGCCCGGGCTATGCGGCAGATATCCCGCACAGTGGCCGCAGTGCCCTTTTGGGCAAATTCCGACCGCGCAGCATCCAGAATGCGCTGCCGGGTATGCATGCCGCCCACCGCGTCCGCCTTATCCGGCGGGGAGCAGTGACCGCAGCGGTCAACCATTTCGCGTGCCGCGTTGAGCAGCTTTTCGCCAAAACACGACTTCATCAAACAGCCCCCGGAACAGTTCTTGTGTCAAACGCTGTTTGAAACAGAATTTAATAACTGTCAATACGCCGGATCAATTCGTAACAATTGGCGAACTGCATACGCACCATACCGCGCCGTACCGTACCGCCCCACATCGTCCCACATCGTCCCATATCGTCCAAAATCGTCCACTATCGTCCCGCCTCTTCCGCCATCCGCCCCATATTCCCGGCTCTCCGTATCTGCCCCGAACCGCTCCGTGCATCCGACAAAACCGGAAGCATACCGGATGCCAGACAAAAACGAAAAAGAACGGGAAAGGAAATACATTGAAATACATGGCCCGCATGGGCTAAACTACCCCATGGCGACCTGACCACCCGGAGAGCACATGCCACAGACCAATGCCGCAAGCACGCCCGCAGATACAGCGCCCCAGTGCCATCCCGAACCGTTCTGCCGGTTCATGGAACTTCATGGCGATCCGGAGCTTCCCGTCCTGCCCGGCATGCTGCTGGGCATTGCCACTGATCTGGCCCCTTTTACGGCAGGGGCAGATTCCGACAGCGCCACCCCTGCCCCTCCATTTTACACCGTGGACCTTGCCACCCGTGAAATCCGCGCCACCGTTCTGGGCAAAATGTCCATGAACGGCAATAAGATGGAAATCATTCCGCTGGTGAGCGTGAGCAAGAACGCCCTGACCGTGCGCACCACCGTGTACGCCACCGACTTCATCGGCGGGGCTATCCCGCCCATTGTGTACGACCGCGCGACACGCCAGCTCAAGGTTACGCTGCCCGTGGACCTGAAATCTCTGGCACAGACCATTGCCGCTGTCCGCGAATCAGGCACGCCGCAGGAAGCCGTGCTCTGCACGGGCAAACCGCCCCGGCACGGTGCCAACGGCAGGCTGGAACGCCTGCTGAAGGAACGCGATTCCGTGGGCGCACAGAAGGATTCCGGCACCATAGACTACCGCGACCGGGGCGCGCATCCGCATGTGGAGGAAGGCACCCCCGTGGCACGCTACCATCCCGCTACCAAAGGCGTGCGCGGCATGGACGTGTTCGGCAACGAGATTCCCGCCCGCGACGGCTCGGATCGCCCGGTCCGCACGGGCGACAACATCCGCGAGGTGCCGCAGGAAGACGGAACCACCCTGTACGAGGCTACGGCGCTGGGGCTGGTGGATGTGCGCGGCGGCAGCGTGGGCGTTTCCACGGTTCTGCACATCAAGGGTGATGTGGACATGACCACCGGGAACATTGTGGTGGAAACCGGCTCCGTGCATGTTACCGGCACCATCCGCAGCGGTTTTTCCGTAACCGTGGCAGATCATCTTATAGTCAACGGGCTCATAGAGAGCGCGCTTGTCACCTGCGGCGGCGACGTGAGCGTCCGCGGCGGCATAGCCATGGAGGGGCGCAACCTCATCCGCGCGCGCGGCAACATTACCGCCGCCTTTGCACAGGACGCCGTTCTGGAGGCGGAGGGTGACGTCATCATCAACGGCGGCATCATCAATTCCTTTATCACCTGCAAGGGCAGCGTGCTGGCGCAGCGCGGCAAAGGGTTGGTCATGGGCGGTTCCATTGTCGCCTCGCGCGGCATAGATGTGCTGGAATCCGGGTCGGAACTGGGCGCCCAGACTGCGCTGACCATCGCACTGGACCTGCCGGAACTGGATGCCCTGCTGCGGGAGATGGATTCTTCGCGCTCCAAGCTGCAGCGGCTTGACCAGTGGCTCGGCAAAGGCACACCCCGCACCATTCTGCTGCAAACCCCGGAGCCGGACCGGCGCATTGTGGCCGAAATGATTCGTGTGCGTGCCCGGCTGGAGGAACGGGTGGCGGAGATTCAGCGGGAGGTTACGCGCATAAAAAACCTGAACAACCACGCTCTTGCCCGCACGCCCGTCATCATCCGCAAAAAGGCGCATCAGGGCACACGCATCAAGATAGGCGACAGAGCCATGAGCCTGCACCACCCCGAAACAGCGGTGCGCTACCAGTGGAACCCGGAGGATCGGCAGATAACCACCCATTCCCTCATCTGAGAACAGGCACCCCGAACGCGCAGGAAAACGCATGGACGCGACGGAAAAAATTCTTTTTGTGGACGACGAGCCGAATATTCTGGCCACCTTCAAGCGTAATCTCCACCGCAAGTATACCGTGGAGACCGCCTCCGGGGGCAAAGAAGGTCTTGCGCTCATCCAAAGCAGCGGACCGTTTGCCGTGGTGGTTTCTGACCTGAAGATGCCGGTGATGGACGGCATTACCTTTCTGGAAAAGGTACGCGCCATCCATCCGGATTCCGTGCGCGTTATTCTGAGCGGACAGGGTGATTTTGATGCGGCCATAGACGCCGTGAACCGGGGGGCCGTGTTCCGGTTCCTTACCAAGCCCTGCCCGCCGGAAACCCTGCTCACCGTGCTGCGAGAAGCATTTCGCCAGTACCGGCTCATCACGGCGGAAAAGGAACTGCTCAGGGGAACGCTGCTGGGCAGCGTGAAAGTACTGGTGGACGTGCTCTCGCTTGTCAGCCCGGAAGCCTTTGGCCGCAGCGAGCGCATACGCAGTGTGGTTGCGGCACTGGGCAAACGGCTGAACGAGACCAATCTGTGGCAGTTGGATGTGGCCGCCATGCTCTGCCAGCTTGGCTGCGTGGGACTGCCGGAAGATCTGCTGGGCAAGGTGATGCGTGATGAGCCGCTCTCTGCCGAAGAGCAGCAGGTATACAGCATGCATCCGGGCATAGGCGCGAGCCTGCTTTCCAATATCCCGCGCATGGCGGGCGTGGCTCAGATAATTGCCCGCCAGATGAACGACTATACGCCGGAGACGCCCATGGGGGCACGCGTGCTGCGGGTGGCGCTGGACTATGACCGGCTGGAACAGCAGGGCATGAACGCGCACGAAGCCGCCCAAACCCTTACCAAGCGCAACACGGCCAAACAGTACGACCCCGCCGTGCTCAACGCGCTGCTGAACATGATGATGGAACAGGAGGGGGGCGAGGTACGCGCCATCCGGCTGGAGCATCTGGAAGCGGGCATGGTGCTTGGCCGCGACCTTGTAAACGCGGAGGGCACGGTGCTCATGCTCAAGGGACAGACCGTCTCGGAAAGCGGCCTTGTGCGTCTGCGCGCGCTCTCGGACCTTTTGCAGGTGGCCAGCCCCATTCACGTTCTCTCGCCCCGGCAGCGGGCTGTGTGAAGACGAGCGGCAACGCCTCCCCGGCTCGCCGCCGCACTACCCCTTCACGCGCCGCCACCCTCTGATCAACGCACTGCGCAGCAGGCGGAGCGGGTGGAAGGTTTCCGGCGTGAGTGCCTGCGGCAGGCGGAAGGCCGTGCCGTCCACGTCTTCCGGGCGAAGCAGGGGAAAGACAAGATGCTCATCAAACGCTCCGGCCGCATTGCGCTGCCTGAGTTCGCCCCACAGGGGAATATCATCCGGCGTTGCGCCCAACATGCGGTATATGGCCGTATCTACCGCCACGGGTGAAGACGCAGCCGCCACCATGCCCAGTGCAAAGGCATCTCCGCCTGAGGGCCCCGTGCGGTCCATGGCGGTTATGCCGTCCGCCAGAGCCGCCACGGGCGGCAACGCCTGCGCCACTTCCACCAGCAGCGCGCGGAAGGCGTTGCCCCTGTCTCCGTGCACAGTGTGCGCCAGCGCCTTGCGCACCCCGGCCACGCAGCCGAACAGATTCTTCACCGCACAGGTCAGGCGCATCTGGCTGTGCGCCTTCACACGCGGCACGCTGAGCACGGCGTCCGTCTCCAGCGCCAGACGCGAGATGCCTATATCCATGCCGGAAGGCAACCGCACCGTTACGGCGGCATCCAGCGTGACAATGGGCACGCCCAGCGGGGCAAGCGCATTATCCAGACCTATGGCCCGTGCAACGGACCGTGCAGACCCGAAGGCGGGAGAGTCGCCCACGGTAACGATGCAGCCGCAGTCCAGAAGATAGGCACAGGCTGCCCGCACCACCTGCGGATGCGTGCAGCACAGCCCGCCCGGCTCTGCCTTGAGCAGGTTCGGCTTTACCAGCACGCGGGTTCCGGCGGCGGGGGCGTATCCGGCAGCGTGCAATGCTGCGCATACCGCCGCATCCACAGCGCGGGGCGTGTAGTCCGCACAACGGGTAATGGCTACGGCAATACCTGCGGCGGCTCCATGCACACCGGAGCCGGTTGTCGCATAACGCCCGCAATACTGCGTCACGCCTCTGTTTCCTCAAACGCGCGTATGCGGTTCATGATAAGCCGGGCATGGTGCTTTTCCTGCGTGGCAAGGTCCAGAAACACGGGCTCCGCGTCCTTGCCCAGCGCAAAACCGGGCACATTGCCCTGCGCCGCATTATACGCCAGCGTGCGGTACAGGTCGTAGGCGTTCATTTCCACTTCCAGCGCAAGGTCTGCCAGTTCAAGGCAGTCGCCATGCGCGGCACCACGTATCCACGGCTGCAGTTCATCCACGGTAAGTCCGCCTTCCAGCACCTTGCCCTGCAGGGCATCGAACATGGTCTCAAAGGGGGGAATGGGCTGCGAGCCATCGTTCCAGTATTTTCCCAGATAGCTGTATACCACTCTGGCATGCGCGATCTCCACACCGATGAGGGTATCCATAAGGTCGCACATGACATCGCGCTTCACCGCGGCACGCACCTGCCGGTACAGTTCATGCGCTGCCTTTTCCAGTTCCAGCGCCTTGAGCAGCATACCGCGTATGGAATCTATGCCGGAAAACACGTCCACGCGCGGATAATCTGCAAGCGCACCGCCGCCCCATGCCAGTATGCCGCCTTGCAGCGAAAAGACCTGCCCTCGCAGCAGGCGGCTATCTTCCGCAAGCATGGCGGCAGCCATGGACCGCGCGCCGCTGCGGCAATAAAATATGTGGTCCTGTTCCGGGTTCAGCGTGCCCAGCCTGCCTTCCAGTTCGGATACGGAAATGAGCACGGCACCGGGCAGATGCTCCTGCTCGTATTCCTGCGGCTGGCGCACGTCTATCAGCACATAGTCGCGCTCCGCGTGGTCTGCCATGTAGCGGCGCAACGCATCGGGGGCTATTTCCTGCACTCGGTGTTTCATGAACATGGCGGCCTTTCCTCCATGTAGGGGCAGATATACGTTCAACCTGCCTATATCCTACACACTCCGGGCAGAATTGAAAGACGCTGGACCGGCCAGAGGATTAATTTTGCCCAAACTACACTTTTTTATTGACGTCTTGGACCTCAGGGGATATTCACCCTCTTCGCAACGTCGGGATGTAGCGCAGCCTGGTAGCGCACTTGAATGGGGTTCAAGGGGTCGAAGGTTCAAATCCTTTCATCCCGACCATTACCGCGAA
>CAYRLL010000116.1:0-10446 GCA_964425115.1 uncultured Desulfovibrio sp.
GGGTGGTTTCCGGCGTGCCGTCCAGAAGCCACGTGACGGAACCTGTGTGGCCCGTGAGGCCTGTATGGTCTGTATGGTCCGGCGACCGGAGCGGCTGCGCCTGAGGCGGAATCTGGTCCGGACGCTGCTCACCGCGGATGACCCGCAGCAGGGTGGATTTGCCCGCGCCGTTGGGGCCGATGATTGCCCAGTGCTGCCCCTTGTGCAGGGTCCACGAAAGGGAGTCCAGAGCGAGGACGCGGGCACCCTGCGCGGAGGGAAGAAACGAGACGTGCACCCGGTCAAGGATGAGAAGCGGAGCGTTCATGGTGATTATGTGGTTTGCTGGTGCGGTAACGGGCGCAGGGCGCCGGTCAGAAAGCTCTGACCTGCATGGTGCGTCTTTCAAAGAAGACGCTCTGGGAATAGCCGTATGTGCGGGCGTAGGTTTCCAGAACATTGAAGGCGTAGCCCACGGAAGCCGTGGAGTGCGCATCTGAGCCGAAGCTTATGGGCAGGCGCAGGTCGCGGGCTGTTTCCATGAAGAAGGGGCCGGGGTAGATTTCTGCGCACAGCTTGCGCAGCCCTGCGGAGGAGACCTCCATTGCCATGCCTGCTTCTTTGACGGCGCAAAGGGCGGCGCGGACGGCATCCTTGGCGGGGGCGGTCTGCATCCAGCGGGTGAAGGCGTCTACGGAGAAAATCTTGATAATGTCCGGATGGGCAACGATATCGAAAAGGCCTGTCTGCGCCATGCGGGTCATGGTTACGAAAAAGGCCTCGTAGCGGGCGAATTTTTCATCATCGGACCAGTGGGCCCAGTCCTGCGGGGAGAAGTCGAATCCCCACGTATCCAGAAAATGGATGCCCGCGATGACGTAATCGAAGGGGTCTGCCGTGAGCTTCTGGCGGATGTAGTCTTCCTGCCCGACGGTCCAGTCCATCTCTATGCCCAGCAGTACCTGAACGCCTTGCGGGTTTTCCTTCAGGGCGGAAACCTGCCGGACATATTCCGGCCATGCGGCGGTGAGTTTCTGCTTGTAGTCTGTGGGGTAGTCGAACCCGGCAGGGCGCGGGGAGTGCTCGGAAAAGCCGAACACCGTCATGCCCTTTGCCTGTGCCGCATCGAACATTTCCTGCACGGAGGCCTTTCCGTGGGAGAAGTGGGTGTGGATGTGTGTGTCTACGGTGATCATGATTGCGGAGGGGCCTCAATATTTGGGATTTTGTACCACCACGGCAAAGGCGTTGCGCACGGCGGTGAGTATTTCTTCATCTTTCACGGGGTCGCGCAGGACAATGGTTCCCGTCTGGGTGTAACGCGGGGGCAGGGAGTTGAGGGCAAGGGCGTAAATATCGTGCAGGGAAAGCTCGTCCGGCTTGTATCCGGGCGGCTCGCTCATGACTTTTTCCATCATCCGCAGGACGCGGGCTTCGTTGCGGTTGCGTATTGCGGAAAAGTCTGCGGTGCCGATTCGGTATTTGTGCTGCTTGTCCGACATGTTGCCTCCGGGGTCGTGTTGTGACGGGTGGCGGAGTATAGCAGGGAGTGCGGCGCAGGGGCAAGTGCGGGCTTGGCGTTGCGGAGGATGGCCGGAAGGGGCGGGGCATGAGAAACGGCCTGCGGATGTGGATAATCCGGCAGGCCGTTTGCGGGTGGTCAGGAGGAAGGTGCTGCAGCTTGCGGCTATGCTACCATTTGCGCTCGTATTTGTTGCGCAGCCAGATGGCGGTGGCATTCATGCTCAGCAGCAGGACGAGCAGGACCATGATGCCTGCGGCGGTGCGTTCCGCAAAGGCGCGCTGCGAGTCTGAAGCCCATGTGTATATCTGCGCGGGAAGCACGGTGGAGGCGCTGGAGAAGCTGGTGGCGACGTCCGGAATGTAGGCCATCATACCCACGATGAGCAGGGGCGCTGTTTCGCCCATGGCGCGGGACAGGCCGATGATGGTGCCCGTGAGAATGCCCGGCAGTGACAGAGGCAGTACGTGGTGCCACACCACCTGCAAAGGCGTTGCGCCCAGTGCCAGTGCCGCCTCGCGTATGGAGGGCGGAATGGAGCGTATGGCCGCGCGCGTGCTGATGATGATGGAGGGCATGGTCATGAGCGAGAGCGTGAGGCCGCCCACCAGCACGGAGGAACGGGTGACGCCCATGAAGTTGATGAAGATGGCCAGACCCAGCAGGCCGTAGATGATGGAGGGAATGGCCGCAAGGTTGTTGATGTTTACTTCTATGACCTGGGTGAGGCGGTTGTCCGGAGCGAATTCTTCCAGATAGACGGCACACATGACCGCCACCGGAAAGCTGAACAGCAGCGTGAGCAGCAGCACATAGAACGAGCCGACCGCAGCGGAGAATATACCCGCAAGCTCAGGCAGCTTGGAATCGCCCGATGTGAAGAAACCGGTGTTGAAGGCGAGCTTGGCCGTGCCCTGCTGCATCATGGTGTCCACGAGCGTTTGCTGGCGGGGCTTGAGCCGGTTGGGGCGTTCCTTCATGTACTGGTCCGTATCAGCACTGGCGAGCACCCATATTTCCCGCGTGGTGCCGGAAAGGGTGCTGTCTGCGTCCATCATGGAGGGAATGAGGCGGATGAAGCTGCGGGAGACAATCTGCGCAACATCCGGGTCCAGTGCCATGTTGGGATTGGTGTGGACTTCCGGGGAGAAGGTTACCCGTACCATCAGCTCGCCCTGCCGGAAAGCGGAAGAACCCTTCATGGCGATATCCACCATGAAGAACACCAGAAAGAGTCCCGCAAGCGCAAGAGCGGTGAAGGCGAAGGCCTTGAACCGCCGTTCCCGTGCGTGCCGTTTGGCGCGCATGGCCTTTTCGTCAAATCCGAAGGTAGATGCCATTCTTCGTATCCTGTTACTCGTACTGTTCACGGAATTTGCGGATGACCACCAGCGAAACCACGTTCAGGCAGAGCGTGACCACCAGAAGCACAAGCCCGAGGCCGAAAGCGGAGAGGGTTTGCGGGCTGTCGAAGGCCTGGTCGCCTGTCAGGGAGTCCACGATGCTGACGGTAACCGTGGTCATGCTCTTGAGCGGGTTCCATGTGAGGTTGGGCATGAGTCCCGCCGCCATGACCACGATCATGGTTTCGCCCACGGCGCGCGATATGGCCAGCAGCATGGCGGAAACCACGCCGGGAAGGGCCGCGGGGAGAATGACCTTGGTGATGGTTTCCGACTGTGTGGCTCCCAGTGCGTAGGAGCCTTCTCTCATGGATTGGGGCACAGCGTTGATGACGTCGTCCGAGAGGGAGGAAACCAGCGGGATGATCATCACGCCCATGACCAGACCGGGGGCAAGGGCATTGGTGAAATCTGCCTGCAGGCCCAGGGAACTGGCCACGTGCACGATGAACGGGCTGACGGTGATGGCGGCGAAGAAGCCGTATACCACCGTGGGGATGCCCGCCAGAATTTCCAGCGCGGGTTTGGCGAATTTGCGCACAGTGGGGGTGGCGTATTCCGCCATGTAGATGGCTGCGAAGAGTCCCATGGGACCGGCTACCAGCATGGCGATGGCCGTGATGTAAAAGGTGCCCGCGAACAGCGGCACGGAGCCGAATTCCGGCGGGGCCACACTGCTGTCTGCACGGCCTGTGGAGAAGAGGAAGGCTGTTTCAGGGCTCCACTTCGTTCCGGTGAGGAAGTTCCAGAGGCCTACCAGCTTGAAGAATTGCATGGCCTCGAACACCACGGACACCACCGTGCCTATGGTGATGAGAATGGAGATGGAGGATGCGGCAATGAGCGTTACCCGCACCACCTTTTCCACCCGGTGGATGGCTCTGAATTCCTTGGATATGGTCTTCTGGGAGAAATACAGGCCGAAAACGCCCAAGGCCACCGCACCGGCCAGAAGGATCGTGTTCGGAATAGTGACCAGATGCAGCAGGTGCAGCAGTGAGGCAAAGAAAAAGATGAGTATGGCGGGCAGTGCCACCCAACAGACGGAATACCACGCGTAATAGGCGCGTGGCGAATGGTAGTCTGTTCCCCGGGCGTTGTCCGCCCGCGTCTGCCGGTTGGCAAGGGCGAAGCCCAGTACCGACAGCGGCACGATGAGCATGAAGGCCAACTGCAAGGCGCTTCCTAACGTCATGAGTGTTCCCGGTCTGCGGAAGGTGCCCCTTCCGGAAAGTGTGAAAGCCGGCGGAGGCTTGGTGTGCCTCCGCCGACCGATGGGAGCGATTTGTTTCTACTTCAGATCTTCAAGGGCGAGCTTCTTGAGGCCGGTGACGTCCTTACGCACCTGCTCGCGCTCTGCAGCGGGCAGGGGAATGAGGCCGATGGTCTTCAGGTAGCCGTCTTCGCCGATCATCTTCTCGGACATGAACAGGTCGACATATTCCTTGAGGCCGGGGATTTTGCCGATGTGAGCGTTCTTGATGTAGAAGAAGAGACTGCGGGAGATGGGATATTTGCCACCGGAGATGTTATCGAAGGTGGGGGCAACGCCACCCACGGAGCAGCCCTTGATCTGGTCCTTGTTCTCGGCGAGGAAGCTGTAGCCGAAGATGCCCACGGACTCCGTGTCCTTGGTCAGCTTCTGGACGATGAGGTTGTCGTTTTCACCGGCGGGCACGTAGGGACCGTCCTGACGAATCTTCTTGTACTTGCTGGCATCCTTGCCGAGCACGGCGTTGAAGGTTTCGTCCTTGCCGGTGAACACTTCCACAACCATTTCCACAAAGGCGTCACGGGTGCCGGAGGTGGCGGGGGGACCGTAGATCACGATCTTGCGGTCGGGCAGGTTGGGGTTGACGTCCTTCCAGGTCTTGTAGGGGTTGGGAACGAGCTTGCCGTCAGCGGGGACTTCTTCCAGCACGGCAAGGGCGAGGTCCTTCAGGGAAAGGTCGAGGTCGGCGTTGTTGATGTTCTGGGCGATGACGATGCCGTCAAAGCCGATCTTGGCTTCGGTTACTTCGGTCACGCCGTTCTGGATGTTGGTTTCCAGTTCGCTTTTCTTCATGCGGCGGGAAGAGTTGGTGATGTCCGGCGTTTCGGGGCCCACACCGGCCATGAACAGCTTGTGACCGCCGCCGGAACCGGTGGATTCGACAACCGGGGACTTGAACTGGGCGTTGGTGGCGCCGAACTCTTCTGCCACCGCGCTGGAGAAGGGATAGACGGTGCTGGAGCCGACGATGCGGATCTGGTCACGGGCATGGGCGAATCCGGCAAGCGACAGGGTCAGTGCCAGCGCCAATGCGATTTTCGAAAAGCCTTTCATCAGAGACCTCCAAAGTCTGTAGTGTTATTTGCGAGGAGTGCGTTGTAACGCGCAAACCCTTTCTATGCCGTCTGCGTTACGACTCGTTGTAGCGTTGGTTACAATACCGTGTCGGGAATTATATCTCTGCATGCCGCTCTGCAGAGGTGCCCGCACGGCGTCGGGAAACGGGGTCTGCCTGCATGGCATGCTGTGTATCTGCTTGATTTTCCTGAGCCATGCCATCCATGGCATGCTGCAGTTCATGAGCAAGGCGGGAAAGAATGTTTACCGCATCCGCCGATTCCGCCATGGCCTGAGCGGTTTCCCGGGCGATTCCGTCCACGTCTGTTACAGCGGCGGACACGCTTTTTACGCCCCGGGTCTGCTCCTGCGCCATATCCGCGATGACGCAGATTTCGCTTTCCGACTGCTGGATACGGCTGAGGATATCGTCCAGTGCACCGCCTGAGCGGGTGGTGAGGTTGTCGCTCTCCTGCACGGCACGGGCAACGGATGCAGTGCTTTCTATGAAGCCGCGCGTGGATTCCTGAATGGAACGGATGCGCTGGCCTACCTGTCCGGTGGCGCTCATGGTTTTTTCCGCAAGCTTGCGCACCTCGTCCGCCACCACGGCAAAACCCCTGCCCGCATCGCCTGCGCGCGCGGCTTCTATGGCGGCGTTCAGGGCCAGCAGGTTGGTCTGGTCCGCAATGTCAGAAATGACCCCCATTATATGGCCTATGCCCTCTGCCTGCCTGCCCAGTTCTTCCACGGTATTCTGCATATGTGTCACCTGTCCGTGCACCCGGTGCATGACCTCCATGGAGGACTGCACCACCTTGCGTCCCGCCTCTGCCACCTGTACGGAACCTTTGGCCAGTTCCACTGCGTTGCCCGCTTTGCGGCCGATTTCCGTGACTGAGGAATCCATGTGTTCCATGGCTGAGGTGACTTCGCGCACGTGCTCAAGCTGCCGTGCGGCACCCTGACTGGCGTGGCTGACCTGCAGGGAGAGCTCCTGCGCCGAGGAGGCTACGCGGCGGGCTATTTCGTCCGCCTCGCGCGCCGTGGCGGCGATGACCGCGTTTTGTGCGTCCAGCCGTGCGTGCTGGGCGCGTTCGTGCGTTAAGTCTATCCACAGGGAGATGGCGCCCAGAAGTTCGCCGTCCATGTCATAAATGGGGGTGGAGACGATGTGCAGGACGACTTCGCGTCCGTCGCCCTGCGGGTCGCACACGGCATCTTCCGCCACGCGGGCGTGCTGCTCCATGCTGCGGCGGGTGAAGGTTCTGCGGTCGGTGCCGGAGCCGTTTGCCGTGCCGTAGAGCAGTTCTCCGAGAGGCTTGCCCGTGTAGTCCCACGGTGCGCCGCTGCGGCGGAGTACTGAGAGCGCTTCTGCGTTGACATGGGTTATCTCATTTTTGAGATTCACCACCGCGCAGGGAACCACGATGCCGTCCAGCACGCCCTGACTGAAACCGAGCCGCCTTTTAAGTTCGCCCACCATAGTTTTGACCGCGCGAACGGTGGTACCTATGGTGTCGTTGGGCACGTAGTCGAAGGTGTAATCAAAATTGCCCTGCGCCACTTCCTGCGCCAGCGTGGAGAGGCGCCGCATGGGCAGCATGAGCTGGCGCACCATAAGCCAGATGACCAGTGCCACCAGCGGCAGGGTAACGGCGGCGGCAACGGCCGCGCTTGTCCAGAGGCGTTTGTCCACTCCGGCCATGAGGTCTTCTCTCTGCACGGTGGTGACAAAGGTGATGCCCCACGGAGCGTAGACATCCGCATAGGCTTCGTACTCCGCGTCATCATGGACATAGGTGAGGCTGCGGGCTGCTTTTTCCGGCGAATTGCCTGCCTGTTGCAGGGGGCTAGCCCATGGCTGCCCGTTGATGTTTGTTCCCAGCAGGCGTTTGTCCGGATGGATGAGAATGATGCCCTGTGCGTCGTAGGCAAAGGAATAGCCCTTGCCGTCCACGTTGTGCCGCACCACGGCGGCGGCAAATTCCGGAGAAAGCAGAGGGCGGGCAACTTCCATGGCACCCAGTATCTCCGTGCCCTCCATGCCCTTGATGGGAGCGTACATGGCAAGCTGCCACTCCCCGGCTATCTTATAGATACCGGTGACGCTGGTTCCCGCAGTGGTTGCCGCCACGGCCTGATGCGACTGCGGCAGGTAGGTCCACTGGTCGGTTGCCCCGGATGCGTTGCGGACGCTGGTGGACACGCGGACCAGTTTGCCCTGATGCAGTTGCAGGACGGAGGCCCCCACCCCCGCGAGATCATGGATGCGGTCTACGAGGTCGGTGTTTTCGTTCAGGTAGACGGCACCGAGCTTGAACCCCGGCAGCACTGACTTTTCCCGTTCTCCTGTCGACTCGTGCACGATTTCCGTTTCCACCTCCATGAAGATTTCCGGAATGGGGAAACCGGACAGCCCGAACTGCAACTGCATGAGCTTGAGGTCCGAGCCTATCTTGTTACGGTTGAGGGTATCCTGAAACTGGGCTGATTCCATGAGGATCTGGGATACGTTTCGCAGCGCCTCGCGTCCCTGCCGGATGTAGCCCCGCTTGGTGTCCACGAAGCTGGTGGCCAGCATGCTGACCATGGCCGTGAGCACCATGACCAGCGAACCGGCAATGAGTTTGTTGCGGAAGGAGAGGGTGTTGAACATGGCGGTGTGCACCTTGATGTTGCGGGAAACCCGGACGGCGGGTGGGTGTGTCTCGTGTGTTACGGATATGTGCATGCCTGCCGTGGGGCGGGTATGGACTGCGTCTACATGGAGCATGTGGGCGAAGATGACGTGACGGTTTTGTCACGTTTGTGTGACAGGGCGGGAGGTGGGCGTTGTTCCCGGAAAAAACAAGCCCCCGCCGGGGCCTTGTGCGGCATCCGGCGGGGGCGAAGCTGGGGCGGTGTCTGGCAGGGCGGAGGCTGCATCCGCCTGCGGGAATCAGAGTTTGGACTTGAGCACCATGTCTGTGATGGGGCCGCGTGAGCGGTCGCCCTTAAGCACCATGTGGGCGTAGTTGGGGAATCCCTTGAGCTTGCGGACAACCCAGTTCAGGCCGTTGTTGGCGTCATTGAGATAGGGGTTGTCCACCTGACGGGTGTCTCCGAGGCAGAAGCACTTGACGTTTTCTCCCATGCGGGTGAGCAGGGCGCGCATTTCCACACGAGAGAGGTTCTGCGATTCGTCTACAATGACCACGGCGTTTTCGATATTCATGCCCCGGATGTAGGCGAGGGGAAGGATTTCGAAGCGTTTGGGGTTGTAGCGCAGGGTATCCTCGCCGGGGTTGGCGAAGATGCGGTTTGCGGGGCGCGAGGTGTGCAGCTTAAGCAGCAGGTCCTGTATGTATTTGACGTATGGTTCCATTTTTTCGCGCACATCACCGGGCAGATAGCCCATTTTGGTGCCCAGTTCTATGAGCGGCTTCACCACATATATCTTTTCATAGAGTTTGCGTTCCAGCGCCAGATAGAGGGCTGTGGCAAGGGCCAGATAGGTTTTGCCGTAGCCTGCCTCGGACTGCACGGAGACGAGGTCCAGATCTTCGCGCTGCATGAGCATGAGGGCAAGATTCTGGTAGATGTTACGCGGTTTCACGTTCCACACGTTCATCTGGTAGGTGATGAGTTCATCGCCTTCCGTTCCGTGGAACATGGGTTTGCCTTCATGCCATGAAAAGGAGTTGGGCACCTTGGGCTCGGCAGGGTCCACGAACCCGGTGTAGCGTTGGGATTCGGATTCAAAGGGGCGTGAATCGCGCAGTTCTTCGCTTTCTATGCCGGAAAGCCCGGCCTGAAGGCGCAGGATTTTGTCATTGGTGACAAGGATGGGGGTTTCTATGTGCGCGGCGGTTATCTCGCGCAGGATGAAGTTATCTACCACCTCCTCGGTAAACCGGGAGATGCTGGAATCGTTGCGGATGAACTGAATGACCTCTTTGTTGGCGAGCAGGGTGTCTACCACGCGGGAGATGATGTGTCTCAGGCGCGGGTTCGTCTTCAGGGAATTGAGTTCGATGAGGACGTGATAGGGGATGAAGATGTTGTTCTCTTCGCCGTTGCGCAGGTTGTGGATGCAGTCCGGATTTTCGATAAGCACGTTGGTATCGAGGACATAGTTTTTCCTGCCCATGAAGACCCCTTTGGTTGAGGTGGCTGGTGCGGTGTGCCCCGCAGAGGCATGCGCCCCGTGCCGGGGAATTGCGATGTGATGATACGGCAAAAAGCCTGTGCGTGTCGATTGTTCCGCGCAGGGCGGCGGGGAAAGGCCGGGGAAACCTGATGTGCAGCCTTGTGGCTGGGGTGCGGCATGCGTACCTCTGTGACGGCATGGTCGCGGCGGGCGGAGGGGCGGGGGGTGCACGCTCTGCCGCTGCCGGTAAGCCAGAGAGTAGGGCTGGCATGTTACGGGCGTGTGACTGCGCGCGGACAAGCGGATGTCTTGTTGCGGAATCGGGAAGGGGGTGGCGGGGGTGGTTGCAGGGCCGGGGAGATTTGTGCGGTCAGGACATCGGAACATCCAAATATGGGGGCGCCACTTGCCTCTGTAGCTGAGAAGAGGTATCCTTAACGAAGGTAAGGTAGTTCCGCCTGAGTGCAAAGACCGAACAGAAGCCCCCTGACAACGGTTGGGAGAGTTTATGGAGATGGACGTCACAAGTAGCGCCGTGCGCGGGTTTTCCGCCTACGCACGTGCTGCGGCAACCGAGCGGCTGGAAGCTGCTGCGGCGGCCCGTGACGTGCGTACTGCCACCCGCATGGGATTCCGCATCGGCAAGCTGGGCGTGCGCTATGAGACGGAAGAGGATGCTTCTTCCGACGAGACGCTTGCCCGCGCCCGCTCCGCCATGGGGGATGTTGCCGGGGCATCGTTGCAGGGTGAAACGGTGCGCGAATACGGAGGGGCGGGATTGCGGCAGGCCGCAGGGGTGCCGCTGCAACTGCTTTCCGGCATGCATGCGCAGGGCGACCTGAACGGGCCTGAAGGGCAGGACGCCGGAGCATGGACGCGCAAGGTGGGCATGGCAGCCTATGCCCGCGCGGATGAAGCTTTTCGGGCATCGCAGGCGCAGCCCATGCTGCGCGGAGCCGTGTAGGGCACCCTTTCTTATACGCTGATTTTCTCCACGCCGCATACGGGTTACGTATGCGGCGTGGTTTTTTGTGTGGCCTGTATGGGTAGTCTGGCAGGATATGTCAGACGCGGAAGCCGA
>CAYRLL010000117.1:0-10372 GCA_964425115.1 uncultured Desulfovibrio sp.
CGGAGGTGATGAGGGTGCATTCCGCACCGCTGGCCGCAAGGCTCAGGGCAGGGGTGCACGCCGCAATGCCCGAGCCGATGATGAGAGCGGGGGTAATATGGCGATATGTGCTCATGGGTTATGGCCTGTCGGGATTTCCTGTTAGGAGAGCCTGCCGGATATTCTTCCGGATGAGTTTACGGGATTTTCCTGCCGGATTGTCCGGTCAGCAGAACCTGCCGGGGGTGTCAGTCTGAAGTGCCTTGTACGCTATGCCGGATTCTCCGGAATCGTGGTCAGGGCCGCTGCAAGCAACCACGGGGACGGCCGGGAAGTACCCGAAGGCTGCCGTATGTGTCGGCATCCATCCCGCTGCGTCCTCAAAATCTGCCACAGGCGGCTTACGCACATGCCTCCAGCATGCGGGTGAGCGCAAGCCGTGCATGTTCTGCAAATCCTATGGGCACGCGTACCTGTTCTGCCGTGCCGTTTGCCACGTCCTGCAGGGTAATGGCCAGCTTTTCCTCGGTTACGCTCGCCATGTGGGAGCACGCGCTTTCCAGCAGTGGCACCACAGTCTTGCGGCCCCGGTATTCCTGCGCAAGCCGTTCCACCAGATTTATTTCCGTACCTATGGCTATGGCACACCCTTCAGGTGCCTGACGCACATAGTTGATGATAAACGATGTGGAACCGGCGGCGTCAGAGGCTGCCACCACTTCCGGCGAGCATTCGGGGTGCACCACCACGCGCACGCCGGGGTGCTGCTGCCGCGCGGTTTCAATCTGCCGCAGGTTAAACCGGGCATGTATGGCGCATAGTCCCGGCCACAGCAGCAACCGGGCGCGGGCTGCGGCATCGGTGTCCACGGCATCGCCGTCCTGCCGGATGTTCAGCATGTGCCAGTCGTTTTCGGGAATGCCCAGCCTGTTGGCCGTGTTGCGCCCAAGATTTTTGTCCGGAATAAAGAGCACGGCATCGCCACGCTCCATGGCCCAGCGCATCATGGTTTCCGCGTTGGCAGATGTGCATACCGAGCCGCCGTGTTTCCCGCACACGGCCTTCACGCCCACGGAGGAATTGACGTAGGTAAGGGGCACCACGGTGCGCCCGGAACCGGCGAGATGACGCAGCACCTTGTCCACGCGGGCTGCGGGAGCCATCTGCGACATCACGCAGTTGGCGTCTTCTTCCGGCAGGTATACCTTCTGGCCTTCGCGGGCGAGCAGGGCAGCCGATTCGCCCATGAAATAGACGCCGCAGAAGACGATATGTTCCGCTCTTACAGTCTCTACCTTTCTGGCAAGCTCAAGCGAGTCGCCCTTCAGGTCCACGTGGCGGATAACGGCATCAGACTGGTAGTGGTGCCCCATGATGACAAGGCGTTCCCCCAAGTCCTTCCGGATGCGGGCAATGGTTTCCGCATGGCTGTTCATGTATGTGATCCTTCTGTTACTGCACAAGCATGCTGAAATCCGCAGCAGGTGCGGAGTGGGTGAGCCTGCCCACAGAGATGAAATCCGGCCCCCTGTCGGAGGCACAGGCAACGGAGCGGATGTTCTCCAGCGTCACGCCCCCGCTTACCTCGGTTTCCATGCCGTGCGGAATGATATCCAGGGCAAGGCGGATGCCTTCCGGCTCCATGTTGTCCAGCATGATGCGGTCCGCACGGCACTCCACTGCCTCGTGCACCTCTTCAAGGGTGCGGCACTCCACCTCAATGGGCGGGCAGGGCGTGTAGCGTGCGCGCAGCATACGCACGGCGGGGGCAATGCCGCCGGCAAGGTCAATGTGATTGTCCTTGAGCATGAGCATATCGGCAAGGTTTTTTCTGTGGTTAAGCCCGCCGCCCACAAGCACGGCGTATTTCTCGGGGTAGCGCAGGCAGGGCAGGGTCTTGCGGGTATCCAGCAGCCGGGTGCCCGTGCCTTGCAGTTGCCGCACGTATTCGCCTGTCAGATTGGCTATGCCTGAAAGGTGGGTGATAAAGTTCAGGATCACCCGTTCCGCCTTCAGCAGGCGGGCGGCGTCCGCCTCAATGGTGGCAACCACTGTTCTGTCTGCCACGCGGCTCCCTTCCTGCACAAGGGGCTGCCACGACCAGTCGCCGCTGCCGTCCCGTGCCGGGCACCGTTCCATCACAAGGGGAATGAGCGGCAGTCCCGCCACAAGCGTTTCCTGCTTGGCGATTATGCGTGCGGCAAGCCTGTGCCCGGCGGGAAAAATTCCCTCCGAGGTCAGGTCCGGCCCGTCTTCGCTCAGGGCAAGGTCAATGGCCTGCAACAGAAATTCAAGGGCCTGTCCCTGAAAGAAGCTGGAAAATTTTTCAATATTCATGGATTGTGGTAGGAACGTCTTGATGATAGATGCTCAATGCCAAACGGGCAAAAGCGTTCAGGCGGTTCATGGATGCCCGCAATCGGGTCACAATGAACCGGTTTTGGCCTGCAACTGGGGCTGCGGAGCCGTGCGCATAAAGCAACGGCACCTTCTCTTTGCGTGTTTAGGACTCCGTAACCGTTTCGTCAAGCCGTCTTCGCGTAAAGGATGGGACGGCTTCAGGTAAATCCGGCAGGATGACAGATTATGACTGATACCCGCACAACTCCCCCCATCTCTCCGGAAGAGTCTGGTGAAACGCCAAAGCCCGTAGTCATTCCCGCAGACTGCCGCGAAGAGGTGGCGAACATTTCCGTGGAGGAATTCGCACACCCTGCGGACGCGGCGGAACATATCCAGAACCTCACGCTTGAAAAGCAGGTCTGCATGATGCAGCACCTTGCGGCAGAAGACGCCGCAGAGGCGCTGGCGGAAATGGAAGACCGCGTCCAGACCGATATTCTGGAGAACCTCGATCCGGAGGTTGCCGCACGTATTCTGGGAGAAATGTCCCCGGACGATGCCGCCGACGTGCTGAGCGAACTGGATGAAGATCACCGGGACCAGTTGCTCCGGTATGTGGAAGCCGAAGACGCGGAAGAAATCCGCACGCTGCTCGCCTTTGACGAAGATACGGCGGGCGGCATCATGAACACGGAAATCATTATCCTTAATCATAATCTCACAGCGGATCAGGCCATCATGCACATCCGCCGCGAGATGGAAGACAAGGAAATTCCGTACTACGCCTACATCGTGGATGATAAGCTGCGCCTTGCGGGCGTGCTTTCGCTGCGCGACCTCCTGCTGTGCCGCCCCGGCTCCGTGCTGAAGAACGAACTTTCCGACCAGAGCCTCATCTCCGTGCTTTTTGACGTGGACCGGGAAGAAGTGGCACACACCCTCGCCCGATACGACTTTATGGCGCTGCCCGTCGTGGATTACGAAGGCCGCCTGCTCGGCGTTGTCACCTACGACGACATCATCGACATCATCCATGACGAGGCATCGGAAGACATGCTCGGCATGGTGGGCGCAGGTCAGGACGAAACCGTGGATACCCCGTGGCTGGAATCCGTCAAGGTCCGGCTGCCGTGGCTTCTGGTGAATATGTTCAATTCCGCGGCTTCCGCCTTTGTCGTCTATATGTTCGAAGAATCCATAGCCACCATGGCCATTCTCGCCGTGCTCATGCCCATTGTGGCCAATCAGGCCGGAAACACGGGCCAGCAGGCGCTTGCCGTCATGATCCGCCAGCTTGCCGTGGAGCGGTTCGACCGCAAAAAATCGTGGATAGCGGTGTTGCGGGAGGCAAAAATCGGCCTGTTGAGCGGGCTCATCATCGGCATTGGGGTCATGCTGGCGGTGTTCGGCTTCACCCAGAATCTGCGGCTTGCGCAGGTCGTGTCATTGGCGCTGGCGTTGGATATGGTGCTCGGAGCACTGGCGGGTGCCTCCATTCCGCTCATCCTCAAGGAACTGGGACGTGACCCGGCGCAGGCGTCCAGCATCTTCCTCACCACGCTTACGGACGGTGCCGGCTTCTTCATTTTCCTTGGTCTGGCTACGATCATGCTGCTTTAACTTCCCATAGCCCCACGCATAACAACAAGAGGCCGCCACCCTGAACAGGTTGGCGGCCTCTTGTTTTCCAAGACTCCCGGCAGACGGGTAGCCGTATTGCATGGGTTGTCCGGCGCGGGAAAAGCAGAATACATCCGGCGCCCATATCCGGCCTGCCGGAAGATGCACAGAACCGCCCGCATCCCCTGACTGGTTGCCGCAACGCGGCAGGTTGCCTTCTCAAAGGATGTTTAAGACAGCTCAGTTGCCGTGTGCAGCCCCGGCAGGGCGTACCCGCCGTGCGAGATAGAGAAAAGGCGTATCCAGCAGGGCGACGATAACCTTGAACAGGTAGGTGGTGAGCATAATCTCCATGAGTACCGGCGTGGGAAAAACTCCCCAGAAGGCCAGTACGCAGAAGATGGAAGAATCCAGTGCCTGCGAGACAAGGGTAGAGGCGTTATTGCGCAGCCACAGGGCGCGTCCGTTGGTCACCCGTCTCCAGAAATGGAAGGCCCACACGTCATGCCACTGCGAGACAAGATACGCCGCCATGGATGCCACTGCCAGACGCGGCAGGAACCCGAATATGCCTTCCAGCAGGGGCTGGGCAAAGTCGTCCGGTGCCGGGGTATAGAGCAGGGCTATCTGCATATATACGGTGGCGAGAATGAGTGTGGCAAAGCCCAGCATCACGCCCTTTTTCGCCTCTTCCTTGCCGTGCAGCTCTCCCAGCATGTCTGTGGCGAGAAACACCCCGGCGTAGAGGATATTGCCCAGCGTGGTGGTCAGTCCGAAAAGCTCCACGGTCTTCAGAACTTGTATGTTGCAGAGCAGCAGATTGAACACGATAAGGGCAAAAAGACCGGTTTTGCCGAACAGCCTGTACATGACAAGCGTGATGGTGAGGTCCAGCAGGGCAAAGCCTATCCAGATAAGCTCGTTCACGGTTTTCATCCTTGCAAAAGGGGAAAGGGCCGGAATATCCGGCCCCGAGTATGCATTGTCTGCAAAAGGGTATCAACGCCCGATGACCGGGCAGCCCGCTTTTGGCCCATTTTGCCCTGTCCGTCAAGAAGCCCGGAGCAGGCCCCATTCTGTATCAGGGCAGATAGCGCTGCAATGCGTCTGCACACAGCTCATTGGTGGAGCGTGATATTCCGTTGCAGAGAAGGCCGCATGTCGGCCCCCGTCTGTCCCGTCCTGCCCGGCTTTTCAGGTTTATACGGCTCCCATGTACGCCCAATGCCAGAAGCCTTTCCCCATCGGCTGCGACTCCAGATCAAAAAGCTGCAGCCCCGCACGTCCGATGACTTCCTGAATCTCCGTCGCAGTCCAGCGGACATTGGGTTCGTATACCTCCAGTCTGGCATCTTCCGTTGCATTGGGAAGTTCCGCAAACTGGCAGAGCAGGGTGCCGTCGGGCGATAGTTTTTTGCGCAGCCCGCGAAGATAATCTTCCACAAGGTCACGGGTAAGGTGCTGGAAGACAGTGATGCAGTAAACAAAGTCAATGCCGCGGGGAATGCCTGCCTTCCAGGTATCAGCCGCAATGCCCGTAAAGTTGTCAATTCCCTTGCTGCGGAGGCGGCGTTCGCATTTTGAAAGAATGCGCTGGCTCACATCGATGCCGAACACATGCTGCACCTTCGGGGCTATCATGGCAGTTTCCCTGCCGTATCCGCACCCCAGCACGACAACGTTCATCGTCTTGTCCAAAGGGCGGCGGCGTTCAATCCACTCCAGATCGTCTCCAAAGTCCTTAAGCCGCTTTTTCTCATCTAAATAGACGAAGTGATTGTCAAAATAATTCTTGTTCTGCATTTCCTTCCAATGCGCCAGATTACTGGTCAGGGCAACATTGAGCGGAAAACGCTTGCTCAGCGGGGAAGGAGTAAAGGCTTTCAGCCCCTGAGCCAGCTCAGGGCGTCGCTCCAGCGTGTTATCAATGCATCTGGCTGCCACGGCCTTTCTGCCGATAGTGGCGTTGAGAACGCCCATGCGGAAGTGCGTCTGCCACTGGCAATACGGGGCGTGAGCCAGAGCTCTGGTGTAATGCGCCATAGCCTCTGCCGGGCTGTTCCGGGCTTCCATGCTCAGTCCCAGCCACAGGTGCGGCATGGGGCGTTCCGGGTGTTTCTGCGTAATGGCCTCTATTTTCTGTCGCGTTTGCTCGGACATGGCAGCGATGGTTCCGTGGGCTGCCAGTATGGCGTGTATGGGAAACACTGTCGGATGCAGGGTTGCAATACATGCCTTCACTTCGTCCCAGTGCTCCAGCATTTTGGTGTACATGGACCCTTCAGGGTGGGTTCTGTACCGGAACAGTGGTTCGGCAATTCTCCGGGGCTTCAGCCCGAAAGGCGCGCAGGCAAGCCAGAAACTCCAGTCTTCCGCTCCCCAGGGCATGCTCGGGTCGTATCCGCCCGCTGCCGTCCATAATTCCCGGCGGTACAATGAGGCGTAGGGGAATGTATTGCGCTCAGCAAGTGTCGCAGGCGAATACTCGGCGGGAATCCACTGGCCGCTTTTTACCCCGAATTCCTGCATGTTGGCGAAAACAAGGTTCACTTCCGGCTCGGTGGCAATAATCTCCCGTGCACGGCTCAGAAACTGGGGTTCAAAACAGTCGTCGCAGTCCAGCGGCAGTATCCAGTCCCCGCGCGCGGCTTCTATTCCGGCGTTTCTGGCTGAGGCAAGCCCGCCGTTGGGCTTGTCCAGTACGGTTATGTTCAGTTGGGGATACCGGTCTGCAAGCTGTCTCGCCACTCCGGAGGAATCGTCCTCGCTGCCGTCATTCACGATAATGACTTCAAGGTTGCCATCATTCTGGGCGGCAAGGCTTTCAACGGCATCGGGCAGAAAACGTGCCCCGTTGTACACCGGAATGACGGCAGAAATGCGCTGCGCGGCAAACTCTTCCATGCTGTTGTCTGCAGCCGGGTGTTCAGCCGTCACCAGTTCCATTTCAAAGTGCGCTCCGTCGGGAGAAGCAGCAGCATAGGCGGCCACGTCAATGCGCCGGTTGCTGTCAAAAAACTCTGCAAGCGTTTCGGCGTCAATTCCTGCCTTGTCTGCAACCCGGTTCGCAAAGATATTCTGCACCCGGTTCAGAGGATTGCAGAACGTTACCGACTGCCGGTAGCACAGCAGCCATTCAAACTGTTCCACATGCCCCGTTGCTTTTGAAAGTTCCGCCTCCAGCAGATTGGGATTGGTAAATCCTATGTCGTGCAGCAGAGCCAGAATATGCCGTGAATGATATACAGAGCTGGAAACTTCCAACGGGTACCCGAAGTCATGCTCGGCGTTCTGCCATCTGAATCTGACTACATTTCCCGCAACAGGCTCCATGGGCGGAACCGCCTGTGCGGCATACTGCGTATGGCAATAGGTGGTATTCATCCCCAGCCGGAGAGAAAATCCCAGGGCGCTTTCCGTTTCAGTAAGTGCAGACACCGCTTCCTGCAGAGAAAACGGCCTGTAGAAGATGTTGTCGTCCACAAGAAAGAGCACAAAGGGTTCCTGTGCTGCCAGACAGCAAACCTGCATCTGAAAATCGGTTTCGGCAATGAAGACAACATGGGGAAACCTGCGGCGCAGGGCGTTGTACTGGCGCGCGTGTCTGGGGGATGATGTCTTGCAGATCACGTGTATCCGGGCGTCATGGGCATCTGTGCACCACAAGGCAAAGGATTCCAGCGTTGCCTGAAGCTGCAGCGCCCTGTCTTTGCTGAATACAATTGTCTGTACCGCCATGCGTTACGCTCCTCGAATATCCGCTTAATACATGAATTCCGCAGAATACCATCAGCCGGACGTTTTGCCGCGCATCCGCCTGCCTGTTGCCTGACCGCGCCTTGTATGCGTCTGTCTAGGCAAGGGGGCGCTTTCCATGCCGCAGGGCTTCGACTGTCTGTGCAGGCTGTGCGAGCCTAGCAGTTCCCCGCCAGCTTGGGGTTTCCGGTCCGGCCTTGGCCGTTCCCGCCCACGGCAGGTCTGTCACCGGTCTGTCCCGCCTGTGTGGCCTGCTTTCTGCCGTCCTTTCGTATCCGTGCCGTGCCCGTTGAGGGGGAAAGGTGACACTGCGTGGCACTGCATACCCGGTTCCTTCCGCACGCCTTGGCACGGTAAAGGGCTCTGTCCGCATCGCCCAGAATCTGTTCGGCTGTCTGCGCCTGCGTTTCAGGCACGGGAGAAAGGCCTATGCTCACCGTTACGGGAATGCGCACACCTTCATGGGAGAAGGAATGGGTCTCTATGGTTCCGCGCAGGCGTTCCGCCAGCAGAATGGCCTGCTCATCGGGCGTGTACGGCAGAATGACCACAAATTCTTCGCCGCCGTAGCGCGCCACATAGTCTGTGGTACGCAGGGTGCTGCGCAGCAATCCCGCCAGTTGCTTGAGCACGGCATCACCGGCCTGATGTCCGTAGGTATCGTTAATGGGCTTGAAGTGGTCTATGTCCAGCATCATCAGGGTAAAGGGCTGGGCGTAGCGTATGTGCCGCTCGGTTTCTTCCGCCAGACGCGCATCAAAATGCCTGCGGTTGTGCACCAGCGTCAGCCCGTCCAGATCGGCGTGCTGCTTCACTTCGCGGTAGAGCATGGCGTTTTTGAGTGCCAGTGCAAGATGCCGCATGGCGGATTTCAGAATCTGCAGTTGGTCCTTGCCCAGATGGATTTCGTTGCGGGCAAGCAGGGCAAACGCGCCAAGGGTTTCTCCGCCGGTTTTCAGCGGCAGAATGACAACCTTTCCCGCCTCCGGCAGTACGTGAGCCTCCGCTTCCGCAGGAGCAAGATACTCCGTGTGGTATTCGTCCACGGAACGGCTGGAGAGCTTCTCCGCACTGGCGAGCAGCAGCGTCACCCATTCGTCGTAGGCACCATGCTGCTGCCGCACGGGAACATACAGCCCGGCTTCAAACCGCCGCCCGGCACCGGGTGCCCAGCACACCGCGCCCGTGGCGGTTATGGGCAGCAACAGGGCAAGGTCTTCCTGTGCGCTCTGCATGATCTCCAGCGGCTCAAGGCTCTCCGTGGCCCGCGAGAGAAAGGAGACAATAAAAGAGAGTATGTCATTCTTGCGTTCCAGCAGTTCCCGTTCAAGGCATATCTCGCGGGTCATGCGGATGATGTCATGATAAAGATTGTGCGTCTCAGCGGCACGCATAAGCACATCACGGATACGCGCTTCCGTCAGCGGCGGTTTGATCACGTCCGTGAAACCGCTGTCCAGCGCGTCTTCCAGCTCATGCATGCTGTATTGTCCGCCCAGCAGCAGTACGCGGGGAACAATTTCCAGATGCCTCGTAACGTTCACGGGCTGCTTTTTCAGGTAGTCCCACGAAGACTTGGCAATCCAGACAAGGCTCGGCTCGTCCCTGTCCATGTCCTTGGCGCTGGGAACATTCCCTTCAGGCAGCATGATCAGCGTAAAATCGTTCCTCCCCACGGAACGGATAAGCGCTTCGTCTGCCTCTTCAAGGCCCATTCCCCACATTATTCTTTTCTTGCTTGTACCGCGCATGGCGCATCCCCTCCGTGGTCATACGGCAGAAACTGCCGAACAAATCATACACTGGCGTTCACGCCATTCTTTGCAAGATAGAGACCACCAAAGAAAACCGCCTTCCGGCACCATGTTTCCCGCAACATGCGCATGGGGCGGGGGTGTCATGCGGCCTGTGCGGGAGGCATGAAAAGAGCCTTTCCTGTCAAACGGTTATCGGAGTTGTTCCGCAGGGTGTACGCGGTGTTGCGGCATGGCCCGTCGCCGCTGCATGCTCGTGTGCCCGTGGAAAAACGGGAAAGGGCAGGGTGTCTGTTTTTTGACATGTAAGACAACGCCGCAGGCACTCCGCACCGTTCCGCACCGTTCCCATTTGACAAGCGGTGCGTTCTGTGTCCTTCTCATGCCATGAAAAAGACTGGAATATGGGGAACCTTGCACCCCTTTTTCGAGCGCGGCGATATCATGGGACGCAGCGTTGCCAACGAGGGCTTCATCCGCGCACTTCTGCGGCGCGACCCCTTCGCGGCATACCATTTCTATCTTTCCGATGCGCATCAGGCGCACATTCTTCTTGAGCGGCTGCGCGAGGAGTTTCCCGTCATGCTCCGGAGCGGCAGGTTCGTGCTGGGCACCTATGCCGATGTGCCCCGCGCCCTTGCCACACATGACTTCCACTGCTTCCACCTTTCAGATTGCATGCTGCACAACGCGCATCTGGCACGTCTGCGCAACCTGCATTCCCGGCGCATCTTCCCCATCACCGGCAGTACCCATTCGCTCAGCTATGCCCGCTACATGCCCATGCTGCTGGGGCAGATATGGGCGGGCACCAGCGCGCGAGATGCCGTGTTCGCCACCTCGCGCGCTGCGGTTGCCATGGTGGAGACCGCTTTCGCCCGTCTGCGCAGGGCCTACGGTGTTCCCGCGTTCGTCCCGCA
>CAYRLL010000118.1:0-4334 GCA_964425115.1 uncultured Desulfovibrio sp.
ATGGAGATGGATGCCACCAGTCAGGACCTGCTGCTGGAGGGCATAGGCGCGTTTCTGGACGTGTACAAGGCCTACAAGCGGCTGGAATATGCCACCCGCTCCGAGGAGCGCATCAAACAGCAGACCGGCATTGAAGAAACGCTGGTGCAGCGCGGGGCCGGAGTTTCTTCCGACGTGCTGCAGGCCAAGCAGCAATTGCTGGGTGCCATGGCGCTGCGCGTGAATATTGAGGGCGAGCTTGCCAAGGCGAGGGCGCATTTCCGGGCGGTGTTCGGATATGAACCGGAACTGGATGAGGTGAAGGAGTTTGAAAAGCCCGTGCTGCCTTCGGACCGGCTGCCAGCCAACGCCGATGAAGCCGTGAGCATTGCCATTGCGGATAACCCCGTGCTGAAGGCTGCCGCCGCATCCGTGGAGGCAGGGGCCAGACAGGTGGAGATTGACCGCACCCGTTTTTACCCCACCTTCAATCTTTTTGCAGAAGCCCGCCGCCGTGAAAACGACAACGGCGATTCCGGCGTGCGCGATAACTCCGCCTTAGGCGTGGAAATGGCATGGAACCTGTTCTCCGGCTTCGGCGACGAGTCGCAGCTGCGTGCATCCCGCGCCTCGGTGGCTCAGGCCCGCTACGCACACGCCGACCTGCGCCGCTCCATTGAGCAGAACGTGCGCAACGCATGGCAGGATTTGCGCACCAACCGCCGCAACGCCACCCTGCTGCGTGAGCAGACGGATATTTTGGGCGAGTTTATGGATCTGGCCAAGCGTGAACGCACGCTGGGTACCCGCTCGCTGCTGGACGTGCTGGTGGCGGAAGTGAATTACATAAACGCCGTAAGTGCCGCCCTGGCTGCCGAGGCCGATGCCATACGCTCCGGGTACGCCACGCTGCACGCCATGGGCAAGCTGGAAGTGAGCATGTTCACCAGGTAGATATTTGGCGCTTCCTGCCGGGGAGCGTTTCCCGCAAGAACGGAACCCGCCCGCAGCCTGAGCTGCGGGCGGGTTTTTATGTGTGGTTTGTCCTGCATTTCTTCCATGCAGGGAGAAGGATGCCGGAGTGGATCAGCCGCCGAAATAACCGGGGCTGATGACCGACAGGGCTTCAGTGTACTTGCTGCGCAAGAGTGCCAGCTTGCCGCCCATCGCCTTTTCCTGCGCCGAGATGTCCATGCTGCATTCGTTGGCGAGCTGGCCGTTCAGCATTTCAATTTCGCGCACCGTGGATTTGATGAGATTGAGGGTATCCTCAAAGCCGGCCTTGCCCTGCGCCTTATCCACGTTGGCAAGCACGTCGTAAAGGCGGGCTTTCCAGATGTTCAGTTCCATTTCCACGCCCTTGCAGTAGTTCCGCACGGCGGCTTCACGCTGTTCGTTGGTGCTGCATCCCTCGATGGCCGAGCAGCTTTCGCACGGGCCGGGGTAGTCCATGTTCGGCATAGGTTGCTCCTTATGTGGATTGTAGGATTGAGAGTCTGCCTTCAGCATAACACACGCGGCACGGAACGGGATGATATTTATTGTGACGGAAAGATGACCTTGTTTCTTGCAGGGGCCATATGTGTGGAAGCTGGTTGATGCAATTCACCATGCGGGGGGGATGGCACCCGGATACCGGGCAGAGGAAAGAGGCTCAACGGATCATGGTGCTTCATGAGGCAGTTTTCGCGTTGGCCATACTGCGGGTATTACAGAAGATGCTGACTGCATCCCCGCACGAGAGTTGAGGAAAGCTCCTCAAGCAGTGAGGTGCCGAGATTCCAGTGGTGCCAGTAGAGACTGACCGGAACGGCGTGGTGCGGAACAAGGGGGATGAGCTCGCCTGAATGCAGCAGCGGGTTGCCCTGCGGGTGGGGCACCATGCCGTAGGCATGCCCTGCGCGGATCATCTCCACGAACTGGCTGGATGAGGGGACATAGTGCGTGGGAAAGCCGTTTTCTTCCACTCCCCACTGTGCGGCGAAACGGCAGTGCAGCAGATCCTTGCGGTTGAAGGTGACGGCGGGGGCATGGCGCAACGCCTGTTCCTGCACCCCGTGCGGGAACCACCGGGAAACGAACTGCGGGGTGGCGAGGCACTGGTAATCCATTCTGCCCAAGGGCACGCAGCGGCAGCCCTGAATGGGGGTGGCAAGGCTGCTTATGCAGCCTGTGACCACGCCGGTACGCAGCAGGGCGTGGGTGACGTCCTGATCATCGGTGTAGAGGTCCAGCAACACGCGGCGGCTGGCCAGAAAGGGCCGCAATACGGGCAGAAACCATGTGGCGAGGCTGTCTTCGTTTACGGCAAGGGGCATGACCACAGGTGTATCCGGCGCGTCAGACGGGGAAGATGACCGGAAGGTTGCCAGCAGGTCGTCTTCCAGATGGCGCACGCGGCGGTAATGGGCGAGCAGGCGTTGTCCGGCTTCGGTGGGGCGCACGGGAGCGGCGCGTACGAGCAGCGGTTGGCCCATGGCATCTTCCAGCGACCTGATACGCTGTGAGACGGCGGACTGTGTGATGTGCAGCCGCGAAGCGGCCTTTTCGAACCCGCCCTCCTGCACCACGGCGGCAAGCGCCTGCATATGTCTGTTGTCCAGCATGGA
Source organism: uncultured Desulfovibrio sp. (assembly GCA_964425115.1). Classification (GTDB taxonomy): domain Bacteria; phylum Desulfobacterota; class Desulfovibrionia; order Desulfovibrionales; family Desulfovibrionaceae; genus Halodesulfovibrio. The sequence continues at coordinate 2,589 of CAYRLL010000118.1, forward strand.
TGTATATTAGCAGAACTGATGATACAGTAAAACTATTAGTTTTACTCCCGGCACGGAGGAGGGATACGTTGGCGTTGTGCACAGGTTCGGCAGAAAGGGTTCTGCCGCGCAGCGGGCACCTGAATAACCGGGAGGAAGAATGGTTGCGGCGTATTTGCAGGGAATGGCCATGGGCGGTGGGCTGATCATCGCCATAGGGGCGCAGAATGCGTTTGTTTTTTCGCAGGCGGTGCGCCGGAATAACGCACTGCTGGTGGCCTTGCTGTGCAGTCTGTGCGACGCCGTGCTCATTGGGGTGGGTGTGACCGGCATAGGCAATGCCGTTGCCGCCAACCCCGTGCTGGGGCGTTGGAGCGCATGGCTGGGGGCGCTTTTCCTGTTCTGGTACGGGCTGGGGGCGTTGCGCTCTGCCCTGCGGGGCGGATGCCTTGAGGACGAGGCACGGGTTCTTGTCACCGCGCGGGCCACGGTCATGGCCACGCTGGCCATTACGCTGCTGAATCCGCACGTGTATCTGGATACGGTGGTGCTGCTGGGCGCGGTGAGCGGACAGTATGCGCAGGATGCCCGGTATGTGTTCGGGGCGGGAGCGGCCACCGCTTCTGTTCTCTGGTTTTTCACGCTGGCGTTGGGCGGGGGCATGATGGCCCCGTTGTTCCGTTCCCGCGGGGCATGGCGGGTGCTGGACGGAGTGGTCTGCGCCACCATGTGGGGCATTGGCACGCGGCTGGCCCTGCACGGCATGTCTTTATGATGCAGGTCTCCGCGCCCCCCTGTGCTTTTGGGCATCAGAGACGGGGAGGCGCGGAGATTATGGTATGCAGCCGGAGCATGCGCTCCATGAGTCTTGAGGGCGGGCGCCCGTGAGTGCGCCGGGAGTGCGGGCGCGGGAGCCGGTACGCAGGCTTGATGATCCGCCCGCTGCGGCCCGGCACTAGCTGGTACGTCTGCCTGCGGGTTGTTTCTTGGCGGTGCGGTTGCCCGCTTTGCCCGTCTTTTTTCCGGCGGCTTTGCCCTGTGGCTTTGCCGCATTCTTTACCGGTTGTTTTGCCGGGGCTGCTGTTGCCGGAACTGACACGGCAGAATCCGGCAGCGCCGATGCCGCAGCGGGCTGCGGTGCGGGTTCTTCCTGCGCGGGTGCTATGTGGCGCGGCTCCGGCGAGGCAGGAGATTCGGGAGCCGCGCATGCCTCAGAGGAGGCGTTTTCCTCCGCAGGAGTCTGCTGGGGGGTGCCCGTGGAATCTGTGGAATCTGTGGTAGCTGTGGAAGCTGGGGCGTCTGCGGACTCCGGGGTGCCCGCGCAGCAGCAAGAAGCAGGCGCTTCCGCCGAGATGGTCACGGCGGCGGACTCCACGGCCGGAGCGGCATACCATTCCAGTTCCAGAGCAAATTTCTGCCTGTCTTTTTTGGCCTTGGCCTCCACGGTCACTTCCACGTGCTCAGGGGTGGTGAGCACCACATGCTCACCGCCCTGTTCCACCACGATTCTGCCTGCCTTGAGGCTCTGCACGAGGTCCTCAAGGTACGCAACGGCATCGGCAAAGGCCAACTGCTGCGTCACGCTGATCTTGTTTTTTTCCATGACCACTCCGTTTCGGGTATCGGGTTGTCCGTGCTAGCACAACGAGAGCAGCACGGGGTTGAGCAGGGTTTCGTCAATGTAGGGTGCGCTGGCTTTGCTGACGAGCCGCCGGTCCAGCACGGTAATGCCACGGGCGGCCAGTGCCTGCCTGTCCAGCGAGGCGG
>CAYRLL010000118.1:4434-10330 GCA_964425115.1 uncultured Desulfovibrio sp.
TTGCAGGGGGCGGCGCAGCTTGCATGCAGATGGTGGAGGAGCCTTTCTACCTGCATGCCGAGATCGTGGCCCAGAAGTTCCGGGTCGGTTCCCGTATTGGGGATGAAAATCTTGGGTTTGCCGCTCCGGGCAATGGCCTGTCCCACGCCTGCGGGCAGCAGGGTGGCGATGAGGCTGGAATAGAAACTGCCCATGGGATAGCAGATGAGGTCTGCGGAATGGATGAGCTGGCGGGTTTTTGACCGGATGGCGGGCCGGATATGGGCAGGAAAGCCGGGCGCGCCCTGCTCCGTGGAGGCTTCTGCCGCCTGAATCCCGGGCTGGGCATCCGTTATCCAGATATCCTCTATGGGGCTGCGGACAGGGGCGGTGGCCTTGCCGGTGAAGTTGTGTTGCCCGGTTATGACCGTGCCGTCCGCGAGGCGTACCGCCAGATGGCCGTTTTTGCTGGTGACGGGCCGCACGGTGCCGCGCACCTCCACCAGTTTGGAGAACAGGTAGATCACCGGGTCCAGATGCCGCCGGTTGCTCAGGTAGCCTGCCGTGAGCACGAGATTGCCGAGGCTTGCGCCGCGCAGGTCGAAGTCGGAGGGCATGTGATCGGCAAAGATGTGGAAGTGGTTGCGGATGATCTTGCGCATGGGGTCTGTGATGCGCCGGATGAGTCTGTGCCTGCCTGCTGCCAGAGAGGTCAGCTCCGCGCGCAGGGCATCCGGCGGCGCGAGGGGGTCCAGCCGGTGGGCGAAGAGATCGAAAATCTCCGGATTGCCCTGAATGGTCTGGTCCGCCAGTGCCATGAGGCGGTTGCGCACGTCGCCTACGGCCGGCATGTGGAAGGCGTTGCGCAGCACGGCGGAGCTGCCGCCCGAATCGAAGGGCGTGATCAGGTGGATGGAGTTGTGGGTGTAGCCGGTGAGATGGCGCGAAACGCCCCGAAGCGCCGTGCCGCCGCTGAAGAAGAGGATGCGCGGGCCAAGGTGCGGAGCATGGCGGAACCGTTCCAGCTTGAGCGGGTCCGGCAGGGTGGTCTCGCGGGTGACCATGAGGCGAGTCGGGCGGTCCATAGGCGGCGTGTAGTGCGTGCGTGTGCCGCAGGGTTACAGGGAGCCCGTGCGCATGAAGGAGAGGCAGATGTCTGCCGCAGCATCGAAGTCCACGCCGCCCGTGACTTCCAGAACCGTGGTGCGGGCAAGGGCGTGCGCGTAGGCGGATTCTGAAGGTTCCGAGTAGTCCGGTGCGCACGGACGGTAGAACAGGCCTGTGGACTTCATGAAAGCCGGGAGCAGGTCGCGTCGCGTGAGGGGATCTACCGCGTTCACGGCCACGGGCTGGCCGGTGCGGCTCCAGTTCAGAATGACCAGCGCGTGCATGGGGGCCTGCAGGACAAAGCGGCCTTTACCGTAGCATTCCTCGATGATGGCATCGTATTTGTGTTCCAGATGCCACAGGTCGGTGGTGGACAGGGCGAGGAAGCGTTCGCGGTCCTGCGGGGCGATGATGTCGCGCAGGTCCGGGTTGTGCAGTGCCGTGCCGGGATTGATGCGTGGCTGCTTGGGGATGCCGAGCATGGTGGGCAGGCCTTCCGGTTCTTCTGCATTGACGCGCAGAAGAACCCTGTCGTTGCTGACAAAGGTGGTGCCCCTGCTCATGAGGTGCAGGGCCAGCGTGGATTTGCCCATGCCCGAAAAGCCTGCCAGCGAGATGCCCCGCCCGTGGTGCATGACCCCTGCGGCGTGGCCCAGCAGGCAGCCCCGGTCCAGCATGTGTTCCAGATACCGGTTGTTTATGAAGTTGATGACCTGATTGTCGTTGGCAAGGCATGCGCCCACGGCCACGTTGCCTGCATCGCCGAACAGGAAGTGCATGCCCGTGATGCGCTTGCGGACAATGCGCCCGTCCGGCAGGTCGAGCCATTCTTCCTTTATCTTGGACTTTCCGGGGTCCGGGGTTTTGACCAGAAAGGGACCGGGCAGGGGGAAGGGAAGCTCGCGGTCATCGGTTTCGTGCGCGGTGATGAGTATGTCCGGGGGCGTCTGCGGGGCACCGCTCTCTGTCTCCGGTGCCAGAAATTCGCTGAAGTAGCGGCGCAGGGCTGTGGCAAGGGCATCATTGTTTGTGCGAACGCTGATGGTGAGGTCGCCCACGCGCAGGAGCAGGCCGCAGTGCACGGGCAGGGTCTGGCGGATGGCCAGCATGTGGTCCGTGAGCGAGGCATGGGCCGCGGGAGCGGCATTGGGGGTGGCACCTGTCATCGCGCGGTCTCCTTCATCACATAGTCCAGATAGAGTTGGGCGGCGTCCAGACCGCTGGTATCGAGAATGCCCCGGAAGCCGCCGAAGGCAGAGACTTCGAACACGTAGGGGCCGTCATCGGTAAGGGCCACATCCACGCAGGTGAAATCCAGCCCGAAGAGCTGCTGCGCCTTGTGGGCAACGGCAATGACATCGTCAGAGGGCTTGTACAGGGCGTATTTACCGCCGTTAACCGTGGTGGTGTTCCACGAATCATTGGTTTTGCAGCGGGCGTAGGTGGTGAGGTACTGGCCGCCCAGAAACACGATGCCAAGGTCCTTGCCGCCTTCCAGATTGATGGCCTTCTGGATGTACAGAATGCGGTAGTCGCGGGCGTAGGCGGCGATGGTATCGCGGGCGTCGGGACCGTCTTCCAGCATGAACATGCCGCGCGCCTTGGATGTGAACAGCGGCTTGAACACCGCGCGTCCGTACTCGCGGACAGCGGCGAGGGCGTGGTCCACGTCTTCCGTTATGGTGGTGGGAGGCATGGGAATGTTGCCGCTTTGCAGGGTCACGGTGCAGGACAGGCGGTCCAGCACACGCATGATTCTGTAAGGGTCTGAAAACACGGGAAGGCCGCGCTCGCGGAGCAGGCGCAGAATTTCCAGCCTGTCCAGCAGGTCCGGGGAATACCATGAGCCGATTTTCTTGACGATGAGCGCGTCAAGGGTGGAAATGTCTGTATCCTCAAACCAGCACCTGCCGGAGGGCAGGTCCAGCCGCACCTTGTCCATCTCTATGAGCAGCCGGTAGCCGGTGCTCTTTTCCACCGTGTCGGCGAGCAGTTCCGAAGACCACCCGCCCTTGGTGCCGACAACGCCTATTTTCACTTCATGTACCTCACGGGATTGGATCAATAGAAGAGGATGTCGCGCGGCAGCCGGAAGTGCTGCCACGGGGCGTCTCTGTGCGCCAGCAGTTTTTCCATGAGGAAATGCGCCCGCAGGTACATTTCTCTGGCAAAGGAAAAGTTCAGTTCGTACCGCGTGGAGGTGTAGAACGACCGCGCGAGCGCAAACCCCAGCCGCGCCTCAAAGGTGGCATCTCCGCTGTGGCGGGCATAGCCTGCGGCAAAGGAAAAGAATTCCTGTATGGTCCAGTTCAGCCTGTGGCGCAGGCTGGGTTCGAAGATGGGCATGCGGAAGTTGGAAACCATGAACACGGAGGCGTCCTGCACGTAGTCGTAATCGCGGGAGCGGTGCAGGTCTATGTACCGCACGGCCTGCTGCACGTGGTCGTAGACAATGTTGTTCAGGTTGAAGTCGCCGTGGATGAGCACGGTGAAGGGGGCTTCCAACTCCTGTTCCAGTGCCTCGCAGGCGTTTACCAGCGCCTCTGTGGACAGGACGCAGGCGCGCCCCACGTCCAGCGTTTTGCGGAACAGTTCCGGATGCACCTGCTGCACGGAAGGCAGGCGCGATTTGAGCTGGGCGATGTAGTCCGTGGGCTGGGGGGCATCCTGACGTGTCTTGTCCCACACCTCACGCAGGGTCTGCAGCAGAATGAACAGGGCGTTCTGAGCCAGTTCGTCACTGCCGGTGATGAGCACCTCGTCCAGCGTGCAGCCGCGCAGGAATTCCACCAGCAGGGAGGCGTTGCCGCCCTCTTCATGGTAGCCGTAAACCTGTGGCACAAGGTTGGGGAACACCGTGCTCCAGCGATCTATGTTGGCGCGTTCCTGCTTGATCTTGGCGACGGTGCCTTCCTTGTAGATGGAACCCTGCGTATCTACGCCGCGACGGGTCTGCCCCTCCTTGTCGGGGGCGGCATCCACCCTGCCGATGCGGCAGCCCGAGCGGGTGCCCCATATGGCCTGAAAGTCAAGTTCCTGCAATGAGCCCTGAAAGCCGGAATTTTTCAGCGTGCGCTGAAGGGCATCGAACTGGGTGATCTTGATCTTCTCGCCCAGCGTACTGAAGATGAGGGCTTCGCCAATGTTCAGCAGAGAGTCGCCTATGCGTTCCAGATAGCGGAAGATGAAGATGACCGTAATGTGGCTCTGCACATCGCGCCCGGTGCCCAGTTCCGTGAGCACGCGATCGAACACGTCCTTGTACATGCGGTCCAGTTCGAACTCTGAGCGGCATATGGCCAGCGCCCACGGCAGATCGTCCCGCTCGAAGGCGGGAAGGATGCGCTTTATGGCGTCCTGTATCTGTTCAAAGATGGGCAGGTAGTCCTGTTCGCGCAGGAAATTCTTGTCCGTGAGGAAGCCCATCTGCCGGATGATGTTCACACAGTGGTCCGCAATGCGTTCCAGGTTCACCGAGATGGTGTTTATGGCGCGGATGCGGTTTATTTCCCGCTTGTCCAGCTGCCTGTCTGCATGCAGGCGGGAGTAACACTTGTTTTCTATGATGGTTTTCAGGTTATCGATATAGTCATCGCGCGATTCTATCTTCTCGAACAACGCCCGGGAAGGGGACCGGAGGAAGGACAGGGTACTGTTTATCTGCCCTTCCACTTCCAGAATGATGAATTTGAAGTTCTCGCTCAGACCTTCGAAGGTGATCATGGCTATTCCGTGCCCACGGAGAGGTTTGCGTCTGTGACGGTGAGCTGCTTGCGGTTGTCTTTCCATTCTATCTTTATGCTCAGCTTGCTGCTCTCGCCTTTACGGCGTGCCTTGACCGAAAAATCCAGAAGGCCCGAAGGGGTAAGCTCAATGCGGTCGCCGTTGGAGGCGAGCACCACCTTCTCGTTCTCGAAGCCCTGCATGAGGGATTCCAGAAACACCTTGATGGACTGGGCGTCCTGCATGGATTCGAATACGAACTTTTCTTCAGCCATTGCTTTCTCCGGTTGGGTTTATCCCGCCAGCCGTTCCCTGTAGCGGCGGATAACGGTGTTGCGGCTCACTTCGCCGATGATCAGTTTTTTGCGGATGTTCAGGTCATCCCACGCGGGTTGCAGGCCCACCTCGCGGATGGATTTTTCCGGGTCCTGCTGTTCCTGCGGGCGTGTTTTTTCGCCCAGATGGCAGTCGTCGCCCATGAAGATGAGCAGTTCGCGCTGCGAGGCGGCGCGCGTGCGGTTGTGGCGGTTGACCACCTCTATGAGAAATTCCGTGTAACGGCGTGATTGCGGGTTCCACACCTCGTAGCCGTCCACATCGTACCCGCGCAGCAGGATGGGCCAGAATTCCTCCGGGTGGGGAATGACCACGCAGCCGCCCAAGGCGCGGGTTTCTTCTATGACCTCTGAGGCGCGGTAGAAGTAATCCAGCGAGAATTCGCGCTTGACCAGCTCCTTGACCGCCTTAAGGAAGGCCTGTGCGCGGTCTATGAACAGGTCGCCGTAGCGGGGGCGCAGGCCGTCGAAAAAATTGCGCAGGAGTTTGTTCTTGACCGACATGGGCGGCACGGAAGCCCAGTTTTCGTCCAGAAGGGCCTGCACCTTGCTTACCATGGCGCACAGAAAGCCCACAAGCTGCTCGTCCGCCCCCGTGCTTCTGGCTGCCCTGTCCAGCCGGTCCTGATGGGGACGGGTGAAGCTGTGCATGAATTCGAAAAGCTGACCGGAGCGGTATTTGAAGGTGTGCGAGAGAATGGATTTGAGCACGTGGGCTTCTGCCACGCGTTCATTGGTGAAATGGAGCAGCA
>CAYRLL010000119.1:0-10319 GCA_964425115.1 uncultured Desulfovibrio sp.
CCGGATCTGGTGAACTGGGCGGAAACAGGAAACCTGCCGGACGCGCTGGACGATGTGATCATGTCGCTGCCGTTTGCCGGAGATAAGGACGCCCTGTACAACGTGAGCCTGAGCATGGGGCAGGCCATATTCACCCCTTCGGACACGCAGGCGCGGGGGCTGCAGGAGGATGACAGGCCCTATGCCGGATTTTTGTACGGAGCCGTGGGGCTGCATGCCAAGAAGGGAAACCGCTTGGATACGCTGGAGTTTACCCTTGGCATGGTGGGCCCGTGGGCGCTGGGTGAGACAGCGCAAAATGAGGTGCACAGCCTGCGCAAGATAAAGACCGCCAAGGGGTGGGATAACCAGCTGCACAACGAGCCGGGCGTGATGGTGACATGGGAGCGCACATGGCGGCTCAATGACGACCTGCGGAGCCGGGGCTGGGAATGGGACGTTCTGCCCCATGCCGGGCTGACCGCAGGCAACGTGATGACGCTGGCCAACACAGGCGTGGAGGTGCGCTACGGCTGGAACCTGCCGACCGACTTCGGCACATCGCTTATCCGCACGGGAGCGGGAGTGGGAGCGCCCACCAACGATGATGATCCCCGCGTGAACAGCGACTGGGGTGCCTATGTCTTTCTGGGCGGGGCCGGGCGCGCTGTTGCTCGCAATATTTTTCTGGATGGCAACACCTTCCGGCACAGCCACCATGTGGAAAAGCATCCCTTTGTGGGCGACCTGAGCGGCGGCATTGCCTTTCTGGTCAACGGATGGCGCATTGCGTATACCCACGTGTACAGGTCTGAGGAATTTGTGGGGCAGGAACGCGGGCAGCATTTCGGCTCCGTTCAGGTTTCCTATTCGTTTTAGGCTGTACGGACGGGTGGGGGCCCTTTTCATTTCGCCACCGGACATAGATTGGTCATAGCCGCTCATTTTCGACCGTATACGGCCACATTCTATCGGGTCGGGAATATTTCTAATGCCGCGGATATTGCCATTTGGTATGACTCGGATATGATGGCGCATCTCTTTCCGGGAGGGAGAGTTGCGTAATTTTGTAAGGTTATTTTGCGTGATACTGCTTTTTTCCGCCTGTGCTTCGCAGGCATGGGCGGGAAGGGTGCTTGTCGTGCAAAGTTACTCCTCCTGTTTCGGTTGGGATGCCGGATACTTGCGGGGGATTTTCTCCGTGCTTGGCCCGGAAAACGAACTGCGCACCTTTGAGATGGACACCAAGCGCATTCCCCCGGAGCAGTTTGCGGCAAAAGCCGCAGAAGCCCTGCAGGTGGTTGACGACTATGCTCCCGACCTTGTGATCCTGGGAGACGACAATGCCAATCAACTGCTTGCCCCCGCCCTTGTACCAAGGGGTATTCCGCTGGTTTATCTGGGGCTGAACGCCAACCCCCGCGATTACGGGCTGTATGGGCACGCCCACGTGGCCGGAATAATGGAACGCCCGCTGCTGTTGCAGTCGCTGCATGTGGCAAGGAGCATTCTGCCGTCTCCCGTACGGCGGGTGCTCTTTTTGTTTGACGGATGCGTTACCTCCGGTCTGATTGCGGAAGACGTATTCCGCAACGGGCACAGCATGGAACTGGCCGGAGTGCGTGCCGACCTGATGCTGGCTCCCACCGTGGACGACTGGATGCATGCGGTGCGCAGCGCTGCCGATAACGGGTATGACGTGGTGTTCATAGGATTGTACCAGCGGTTGGAAGATGCCGGGGGCAACCCTGCAGACGGGGATGTCGTGCTTGCGAAGACCATGCGGGAGTTGCGCGTGCCGGCCATGGGGCTGTGGGATTTCAGCATCGGAGCCGGTAAGGCCGCAGCAGGGCTGGTGCATGTGGGGGAATATCAGGGACGTGCCGCTGGGGAACTGGCGCTGAGGCTTCTTGCCGGGGAGCGGTCTGTGCAGATGCCCATTGCCGTGGAGAGCGGGGTGTTTATGTTCAGCCGTTCCGAGGCACTGCGGCAGGGCTTTGTTATTCCCGAATCCATGCTTGCGGACGCCATAGTGGTGGAATGACGGGAGGCAATGGACGGAAGGGATTCCCGATAAGGATTTCCGGGAACGATTCCCGGACAATGTTCCCGGACAAGATTCCCTGACGGAATGGCCCCCATATGTTTGCATGAAATAACGCGGGCCGTCCGGCAGATGCCGGACGGCCCGTCTGGTTTGGTGTATGCAGGTAGTGGACACAGCCTGTTCAGCGTTTGCCGCTCTTTGCCGCAGCTTCCATCTGGTTCTCACGCTTGATGGAGTCTATGAGGTCCTTCAGGCGGGCGGACTGCGAGGCAAGCTCGCTCTGGGCCAGCGTGCTTTGCTGAATACCTTCCGCGATATGGCCGGAAAGGGTGTTCACCTCTTCCAGAGTCTGGGTTATTTCCTCGCTGGCGGCGGACTGCTGTTCCGCCGCGGTGGCGATGCCGCGTATCTGGTCTGCGGAGGATTCCGAAAGGCGCACAATTTCCTCAAGCGCCTTGCCGGAGGCAACCACAAGGCTTGTGGCCTCGTCAATGGCCGAGGCGGCATTATCCACGCTGCGGTTGTTGTCGCTGGCCGCCTGCTGGATGGCGTTGATGGCCTGCCCCACTTCCTTGGTGGCGGTCATGGTCTTTTCCGCCAGTTTGCGCACCTCGTCCGCCACCACGGCAAATCCGCGTCCTGCCTCTCCCGCCCGGGCGGCTTCTATGGCGGCGTTCAGGGCCAGCAGGTTGGTCTGGTCTGCTATATCGGTGATAACCGTCATGATCTGCCCGATTGATTCTGCCCGCTGATCCAGCGCCTTCATGTTTTCCTTAAGGGCCATGGCGAGCCGCTGCACGTTTTCTATGGCGGCCACGGACTTGCCCGCTGTTTCCGCTCCCTGCTCCGCGAACCGGCGGGCGGCGTCTGCGTTTTCTGCCGCGCTGCTGGAACTGCCCGCCACTTCAAGGATGGTGGCGTTCATTTCTTCCATGGCCGTGGCTGTTTCCGCTATGCGGCCGCGCTGGGTGTCGGAACTCTGGTTTATTTCCACCGCCTGCGCGGAAAGCTCTTCCGATGCGGCGGAAATGGAGTAAACGATCTCGTTCAGTATCTCAGCGGCGGAAAGCATGCCCTCCGCCTTGGCGGTTTCTGCCTTTTTACGGGCTTCTTCCGCTTCTGCCGTTGCTTTGCGTGCCCTGTCGGCTTCTTCCGCAGCTTCGCGACTTTTTTGTTCCGCCTCGGCCATCTTGGCCTTGAGGCTTTCTACCATGGACTGAATACTGTCCTTGAGCTTTAGGATTTCTCCCTTGAATTTTCCTCCGATGGTGGCATCCAGTTTGCCCCCCGCCACGGAATCCGCATAGTCCACGAGTCTGTTCATGGGGCTGCGCAGGGTGTTGCGGATAAACAGCACCAGTGCCGTGATGACCACAAGGAAGATGCCGCTGCCTATGAGCAGGGTTCTGTTCATGACGCCGAAGATGGAATCGGAAAATGCCTGCTGCTGCCGCTGTATGCCTGCGTCCACTTCATCCATGTACACACCCATGCCGATGACCCAGCCCCACGGTTCGAACAGCTTGACATAGGAAAGTTTGGGGAAGTCGCCCTGCTGACCCGGCTTGGACCAGTGGTAGTCCACGGTGCCCTCGCCCTGTGTGCGCGCTACCTGAGCCATTTCTGCAAAGAGCTTTTTACCCTTGGTATCCGTGTTGTCGGCAAGATTCTTGCCAATCAGGTCCTTCGCGATGGGGTGCATGACCATGACGGGCGTAAGGTCGTTTATCCAGAAGTAATTGCCGTCCGAGAGGCGGATATTGGCTATCTGGTCCAGCGCTTCCGCCTTGAGCGTGGCGGTGATGTCTTCTATCCATTCGCCGGTGCCGATTATCCAGTCCAGCTCGGGGATGAGCCGCACGAAGGAAACCTTGAGCTTGGGGTTCTTTTCGCCGGGTTTGGTCCACATGTAATCGACCATGCCCTCGCCGTTTTCTTTGCAGACGCGGACCATGTCCATGAACAGCCGCTTGCCGTTGGGGTCTGCGTTGTTGGTGAGGTCTTTTCCGTCAAGGTCCGGGAAGATGGGATGCATGACCATGGTGGGGTGCATGTCGTTTATCCATACGTAGTTGCCGTTGGAAAAGCGCATGGACCGGACCAGTTCTTTCACGCCCTCTTCACGCATTTCGCGGGGCATGTAGTCGTTGGCTGCAAGGTAGGCGCGGATCTGGCTTTCCAGCCCGTCGATGACCACACGGAGTTCTTTGGCTTTGAGTGCCTTGAGGTTTTCCGTATCCTGCGAGCGGGCATGGTATTCGCCAACGATGCTGTATGCCATCTGCACCATGTCGCGCAGGGAGTACTGCTGCTCTTCGTAGACGTTTTCCCGGGTCTGCTCGGCCTGTTTTTTGGAAAACTGCATCAGGTCGTAGGAGACGTAGGAATAGAAGAAACCACCTTGAAACATGAGACCGAGAACGACGAAAAGGAGCAACTGGATGATGACGGATCGTTTCATGGGCATTCCTCCGGGGGACGCGGGTTGTGCGGGCTTCTATCGTCTATAGTAGCACTTTCGGGAAAAAAGGACAGAGCTTTAGGGAGGATTGGCATAAAGTTCAGGCCGGGAAAATAAGAAAGGCCCGCTCGGGCGGGCCTTTATGGGCAGGATACGGCAAGGCTATTCTGAAACGGCGTAGAAGCAGCGTTTGGGGGAGTGGATTTTTCCCGAATCTTTCAGGGTCTTTATGGCCTTGGAGATTTCCTTGCTGTCCACGCCGAGGGCGGTTGCTATGTCTCCGGGCCGGACGGGCTTTGCAGTCTCTTTCATGGCTTTGAGAACCTTATCTTCCATGGATGCCTCCTTATTTATTATTAGGAATATATACTAATAAGAGAAGGGGCTGTCAACAGAAATCCGGAAAGGTTACGTGGTGGCCCCGTTCAGGGCATGCAGTGCGGCCCTCAGGTCATCGCGCAGGACGGGCTTGAGCAGGTACTGGCGTATGCCCATGGACTTGGCTTCTTCCGGCGAAAGCTTTTCGCTGAATCCCGTGCACAGGATGACCTGCATGTCCGGGCGGTGCTTGAGCACGATACGGGCAAGCTCGCCACCTGTGAGGCCGGGCATGGTCTGGTCTGTGATGAGCAGATGAAAGGCGTGGGGCTGCGAGAGAAAATGCTGCAAGGCGTTGCCGCTGTCTGAAAAGACCACGGCTTCGTACCCCATGCGCTCCACCATCTCGCCCATGACCTCGGCGAGGGGGGCTTCGTCATCCACGATGAGTGCCCTTCCCCTGCCCTGTGTGGCAGCCGGGGCGGGGTGCACACGCCGTTGCGGTGTTTCCTGCGCCACGGGGAAGAGGATGTCGAACCGGGTTCCTTCTTCCGGTTTGCTGCGCACGGTTATGCCGCCGTTATGGGCACTGACGATGCCGTGGACAAGAGCGAGGCCCATGCCCGTGCCTTCATCCGGCTTTTTGGTGGTGAAGAAGGGGTCGAAAATGTTTTCCATTATTTCCGGGCGGATGCCGTAGCCGGAATCGGTGACGGAAAGCATGACGTATTCGCCGGGCGCAAGGGAGTTGAAGCCTGCTGCCGCCGGGTCCGCCACATGGCGGCGGTCCAGATGGACAAGCATGGTGCCGCCGTTATCGCGCATGGCATGGGCCGCGTTGGTACACAGGTTCATGAGCACCTGCTGCATCTGGCTCACGTTGGCCTGGATGGTGGCGGATTCGTCCCGGACCTCCAGCTGGATGCGGATGTTCGACGGCAGCGAGGCGCGCATGAGCTTGACCGTTTCCTTGACGATGGAAGATACCTGCAACGGTTGCAGGTCCAGTTCTTCCTGACGGCTGAAGGTGAGGATCTGGTGCACGAGGTCGCGGGCGCGTCTGCCGGCGGTGAGCACCTCGCCCAGCCTGCGGTAGAGGCGGGTATCTCTCTCCGCCTCGTCCAGACTCATCTCCGTATAGCCCATCATCACGCCCAGAATATTGTTGAAGTCGTGCGCGATGCCGCCTGCAAGGGTGCCTATGGCCTCCATTTTGTGGGCCTGACGCAACTGCGCTTCCAGCTGCTTTCTGCGGGTGATTTCGTGGGCGACCAGAACGATGCCCGTGCCGCCGGCAGAGCCGGGAACGGTGTCGGTGTTCAGGTTGCCGGGGGTTCCTTCATCGTCCATGGAAAAGGGCGAGAGGCTGACCAGAAAGGTGCCGTTGAGGGCCGGGATGCTGATTTCTTCCGACTGGCGGTGCGAAGCGGGTTCTGCATTTGCCCCTGCCGCGGCGGGGTTCTGCTCGCTGAGGGCGGTAAGGGCGGAGCGCGCAGCCATCTCGGGGAGGACGGGCAGCCTGGGCAGGCCCAGAACATCTGCGCAATGACGGCCGATGATGTCGCGCGGATGCACTCCCAGCCTGTCGGAAAGGGCCCTGTTGGCCCTGCGCAGGCGCAGGTCGCCATCCAGAATGGCGATGATGTCCGGCACGTTGTCGAAGGTTTTTTCCCATTCCTGTTTGGCGCGGATGATGCGGGCTTCCATGCCCTTGCGTTCCGAAATGTCTTCCACCGTGCCTTCTATGGCGGCCACCTCGCCTGATTCGCCCAGAATGGGCCGTGCGCTCACGGACACCCAGAAGGTGGAACCGTCCTTGCGGAAGGCCTGCGTTTCAAATCCGGAAACCAGCCCCGCCGTGCGTATGGTTGTGAGCATCTGCTCCCTGTGCTCGGGAACGATATCGAGCCGCGTGTTGTCGCGGGTGTAGTGGCGGAGCATCTGGGCCGTATCCTTAAAACCGAAGATGCGGGCAAAGGACGGGTTTGCGCTGATGATTTCGCCCCACGGGCGGCACTGGAAAATGCCGAGCACGGAGTTGTCTATCATGCCCCTGTATTTGCGTTCCTCACCGCGAAGCCTGTCCCACAGGCGCGACAGTTCCTTGCGGCGCACCCCTTCGCGCAGGATGCGCACAAAGGCGGCTGCCGTGCGCCAGTCGTCCTGCACCAGCACGTCGTCCACGCCTGCGGCCACAGCCTCGCGCGCAAGTTCGGGCGCGGCATCGGGCAGCAGCAGAACCACGGGCATGGTTTCGCGCACGGAGCGGGCAAGGGCGAGGATATCTTCCCACGGCAGGCCGGGGCAGTCTGCCGCTGCCGCAACGATGTCCCACGGCTCTTCGGCCAGCACCATGCTCAGGTCCATGGGGTTGTCGACCAGCGTGTAGGCCGGATCGTATCCCGCCGTGGACAGCGTGGAGGAGAGGGCACGGGCAAGGTCTTCCGAATCGGATACCACAAGCAGGCTGAAGCGCGTGCCCATAAGGCGTTCCTTGGGAATGCGGAGCCGTTCGTCCGTATCCGGCAGGGTGGACAGCAGAAGCCGCAGGGCTGCCTCCGCTCCGCCCGGAGGCGGGAAGATGGCGGAGCCGCCATGCGTGTTCCGCAGCGGAGAATCCGCCGCCGGGGCCGATGTGCGACGCATGCCCGGTTTATGTGCGGGCAGGAGAGGGGCATCAGGTACGAATGTCATAGTAGCAACTCGCGCTCCGGGAAACAAGCTGGATGAAACGGGCTATTCGCAGACCTTCCACGGTTCGTTGACCATTCTGTCCACCCCGCGCACGGTGATGGACGGGCCGATGAGCGTGCCCACCACGGGCGTGAGCGGGGAGTAGGTGTATTGCACGGCCACCTGCACGATATCGCACGGACCGCCCGCACCGCCGCTCATGGCGGAAGGGTTGCTCTGCGGGAAGCTGGATATTTCCAGCCCCACGGCCCCCTTGCCCGTGAAGGCGTCTATGGTGGCGAGCACCTTGTTTTCGATAAGGTTTTCGCGCGAACCGTCATCGTATCCGGCACCGGTAACCGCCACGCGGGCACCGGCCTGTGCCGCCTTGTCCATGGAGGCGGAGGCGAAATACATGTAGCCCACCTCAACCAGCCCGAAGGCCAGCATAAGAAGAATGGGCAGGGCAAGGGCGAATTCCGCAGTGCTTATGCCGCGTGTGCCGCGCAGCAGGCGCAGGACCCGCCGGGAGAGGGCGGACAGGCTGCGGTGCGGGACGAAACGTTGGGAAAGCATGGAGGCAACGGGTTGCATGGGGCACCTCCTGTCAGTTTATGAGCCGCCAGCCGAGCTGGCGACCGATTTTCTTGAACACGCCGTCGATATCATACGCGGAGGGGGCGTCGAAATAGTGGTCTTCCGTCCCCGGGGTGGAGGAGGCGATGGCCTTCATGAGGCCCACGTCCACGGCGTCCGAGTCGCCGAAGCGGATGGAGAAGATTTCTATGCCCGCCTCCTTGGCCAGCTTGGCCTCATCCAGCATGTACTGGTTGAGCTTGCCGCCGTTTTCGCAGTGGGAGTTCATGTCCAGCATGCCGTAGTAGGCGTTGGTCCAGTAGTTGTTGGGCGTGTAGTTGAGCGCGAAGTTGCCGCCGCACTTGCCGTCTTCTGTGTCACCGTCGGTAAGGACGATCATGATCTTGCGCATGTCTCTGTCGGTGGAGGATTCCGTATACGGAGCCTGCGGGGTGAGCATGTGCCGTGCCCACTTCATGCCTTCGGAGATGAGTGTGCCGGAGCCGCTGCCCAGCCCGTTCTGCTTGGAGATGGCGTTCAGGATGACAGACTTGTCGTCGGTGAGTCCCTGCGCATAGGGCATGGCCTCGCAGGTGTTCATGTCTACCCGCAACTGCGAGCCGGAAGGGGTGCGGTATTTGGTCTTGTAGTATTCCTCGTGCAGGGCGGGATTCAGGGTGCCGTCCGCGTTGCGGCAGCCTGCGGGCAGGCCATCCACGCCTGCGGGAATGCGCACCTTGCCCCGGAAGGGAACAAGGCCGGCCTTGATGGAGGTTTTCAGGCCGTCCGGCATGACAAGGTTGACGAGGCGGGTGGCGGCGTTGTTGGTCTCGTTTATGGGCGCGCCTTTCATGGAACCGGAGTTGTCTATGACCAGCACGATCTCCAGCTTGTTGAAGCCCGCCGTGGCGCGGGCGGTGACGAGCTTGTCGTGCACGCCCAGCACGGGCATGAGCAGCAGCGGTACGGTGGCCTTGGTTTCCACATGCACCGAGCGGGCAAGGTCGCCGGGGGCAACGGATACTATCTGCGCATCCGGGTAGTTCTGCGTGAGATATTCCTCAGCGGCCGCAGCCACCTGACCGGTGGTTATGTCCGGGTCGTAGGGAAGCTGGAGGCTGCCCGCCAGTGCGGCGGCATCTGTTGCCGTCTGAAGGCGGGAGTGCGAGGTGTAGAGCAGGGCGGAATCCAGTGCCAGAGCGGCAGCGCCGATAACCACGGGAATGATGACCGCGATGAGAGCCGCGGCCGCGCCACGTTCATCTGCGTACAGGCGGCGCAGCCACTGGGGAATGATGCTTGATGCTGATTGCATGGGTGCCTCCTGCCTGCCTATGGGACGGGCATGGTTGTCTTGGCCGAAAGGGTATACAGGGACGGGAGGGGGCCATCCGCCTGCCTGTTTGCCAGAAACACGGACTGGTAGGCGTAGCGCACTTCCACGGTGACGGACGAAGCGCCCGCGTCCATGCTCACGTTGGTGGTCAGGGCGGCCACGGGCAGTTCGGTGACCACCGCTTCCACAGTGGGCCGGGCAGTGGACGGGTCGCCAGAAATGACGACCTGCCGTGCCGCCGAACGGCTTGCCTCCGAGATGGTGGCATAGTTGTGCAGGGTGTTTGCCCCTTCCACCACCACGTACAGGACAAGGGCCAGCACGGGCAGGAGCAGGGCGATTTCCACGGCGGCCATGCCGTTTTCCGATGTGCGGAAGTTTTTCATGGGCGTTCTCCTTTAAGGCTGGTGCGTAAACGAGGTGCTTACGCGCAGCGCGGTAATGCCTGCGCCGGGGTGTGCCGGGGCGGTGTAATGTTCAGGGGCGCGGGTATTCCGGGGGGCCGGAGCGGCGGTGGCGGTATCGCGCACAATGCGCACGCCCGTTTCCCTGTTGCCATTCTGTTCCACATATTCAGCCAGCGCGTGGCGGGCTTCTTCCAGCGTGGCGTAACGGCCTGTGACCACCCGGTGCCAGTCGCCCTTGTCGGGCAGGGAGACGCTCTGCACGCGGGCATCCGCGCCGTGCTCTCGCAGCAGGCGTGCCTGTTGTTCCGCAATGTCATGCTGGCGGAAGGAGCTGACATGCAGGGCGTATGCGGTATTGCCGGGTGCGGCTGCCGGGGTTGCGGGTGATTCGGTCTTGTCCGCTGCAGATGCGGCAGCCTGCTCCTTCCGGCCGTCCTGTCCGGAACGGGTGCCGGGCCCGGCTGTTTCCTGCAGGTCTTTTTCGCGCAGAGGGGCTGAGGTTGCTGCGGGGGAACTTGCGGC
>CAYRLL010000120.1:0-10305 GCA_964425115.1 uncultured Desulfovibrio sp.
GAACCCTGCCCCCTTGAAGACAGCTTCACGGAAATGCAGCAACTGGCGGAAACCTGAACCTGGCCTCCCTTTCCCTTCTCCGCCCCGGCCCAAAAAAAAACGGACAGCCCCAAAGGCTGTCCGCTGTGTGTGGTATTTGTTTCCCCTACACCTTCCACCCCACGGGCATGACCAGCATGGGGTGATGGTCCGGGGGCAGGTCGAGCAGGTCTATAAGCTCCTCTTCCCGGAACCCGCCCACGCAGGTGGTGCCCAGTCCAAGCGATTCGGCCTGTAAATAGCAGCTCTGCGACATGTGCCCCGCCTCAAAAAACGCATACGCCACGCCGCGCTCCCCGAACTTCTGCTGAATGCGTTCAAACGATGCCGCAAGCACCAGCATCGCGGGCGCGGCCTCCATCCAGTCCTGTTCCAGGCACACTTCCGCCACCCCGGCACGCAGGTCGCCCTCCTGCACCTCTTCCAGCGAATGGCTGAGCGCGTCATACCGGTACACGCCCGGCTCCAGCCCTTCCACGCTGCCCGCCACCACATACACATCCATAGGATAGATGGCGGCATGCGAAGGCACGGTGCGGCGGTTCCACGGACCTTCCTCGCTCACCCCGTATACGGCCCAGAGCAGTTGCCCCAGCGAATCCGGTGTCAGCGGTTCATCCGCGTATTCACGCACGGAACGGCGGTTGGCAAGAGCTGTCTCCACAGAAAGCGGCCCTTCCATCATCGGTTCGGGAAATCGCATATGGTCCACCTTTGGCTCAGGTTCGGTTGTGTATACGTATGGTCGCAAAGTCTTCCGGCACCGGCACGCTCCGCTATATACTGGCGGACACCTCGCCCGGCGGCATTAGCGCGACAGGAGCAACTGACGCGACAGGCGCGGCAAGGTACGACAAATTCGACAGGCGCGACAAATACCGCAGGTGCGGCAATTCCGGCAGGCCCTACGCGCCCTCGCCGGTTCCCAGCGCACCCACCACGGAAGAAAGCAGCGCGCCGGAAATCTCCTTGGCACTGCGCAGAATAATCACTGTCCTCGTGGCATACACCGGCTCTATGTCGTTTATCTGCATGAGAATACGCTCCAGCGAATCCGTGTCGCTGCACCGTATGCGGGCCAGAAAACATTCCTCGCCGGTCAGGTGATAGGCTTCCTCCACCCCTTCCACTTCCGCAATGGCCCTGCCCACTTCCGGCGCAAGACGGTGCGGATTGATCTTCACGCTCACAAAGGCAGAAAGGGGCAACCCCAGCGCGGCGGGCTCCACCTGCACGGAATACCCGCGAATGATGCCGCGCTCTTCCATCTTGCGGATGCGCTCAAACACGGCAGAGGTGGTCATGCCCAGCTGCCGCGCTATCTCGGCGTTGGAAACACGGGCGTTCTCCTGAAGAATCGTCAGAATCCGCCTGTTTTTCTCGTCAATCTGAATTGCCTGCTTCATACTGCCGACTGATAGACACATGCGGCCCCACCGTCAAGCACGCCCTTTGCGGAACAGGCGCACCGGCGGAACATCCTTCCCTGCCCGCCCGGCAAACCCCGCCGCCCCCTGCTCCCAGAAAGCCCCCGCACAAACGCACGGGCCGCGTTTTGCTTGCCCTGCCCCACCGTTCATGATAGCCGCAAGCATGTTTGACCTCGATATAGCACTCAGCATACGCAAAATCTCCATCGCCCTCATCCCCATGCTGGCAGGCATCGTGTTTCACGAAGCCGCCCACGGCTGGGTGGCCTACCGCCACGGCGATCCCACTGCAAAGCAGCTCGGCAGGCTCACGCTCAATCCCCTGCCGCACATAGACCCCATGGGCACGCTGGTGTTCATCCTCACGGCCCTCACCAGCCCGTTCGTCATCGGCTGGGCCAAGCCCGTGCCTGTAAATCCGCGCTATTTCCGCAATCCCCGGCAGGGCATGATGTGGGTCTCCGCCGCAGGTCCGGCCACCAACTTCCTGCTCGCCATCGCCTTTGCCGTGGGCTACAAGTTCGCAGCAGGCAGTGCCGCCATTCCGGGCATGCCTGTCAGCGGCGTGCAGGAGTTTCTCATTGCCATGTGCAGGGCGGGCGTCTGGATTAACCTCACCCTGTGCTGGTTCAACCTCATGCCCGTGCCCCCGCTGGACGGCAGCAAAATAGCCGCCGGGTTCATGCCTCCCCGCATGGCCTATTCCTATCTCAGCGTGGAACGCTACGGCCTGCTCATTGTCATGATTCTTCTGGCTACGGGACTGCTGGGCAAGGTGGTCTGGCCCCTTGTAGACGGCTCCGTCGGCCTTATTTCCGTACTCATCGGCTTATAGCCGCGCCATTCCCATTCTTCCGGAGGACTCCCCGATGACCCGACAGCGCACTGTATCCGGCATGCGGCCCACCGGCCCGCTGCATCTTGGCCACTATTTCGGCGTAATAAGAAACTGGGTAGACATGCAGAAGGAGATGGACTGCTTCTTCTTCGTGGCGGACTGGCACGCCCTTACCAGCGACTTTGCAGACCCCGCCCGCATCAAGGAATTCGTCCCCGAACTGGTCAAGGACTGGGTGGCCTCCGGCCTGAATCCTGAAGAGTGCGTCATTTTCCAGCAATCACTGGTCAAGGAGCACGCGGAACTGAACCTCCTGTTCGGCATGATCACGCCGCTGGGCTGGCTGGAACGCTGCCCCACCTACAAGGAACAGCGCGAGCAGATCACCAACAAGGACCTCGGCAACTACGGCTTCCTCGGCTACCCCGTGCTCATGGCCACAGACATTCTCATGTACCGCCCCCAGTGGGTTCCGGTGGGACAGGACCAGCTGCCCCATGTTGAGATGACGCGCGAAATAGCCCGCCGCTTCAACTACCTGTACAGCACCGAATTCTTCCCCGAACCGCAGGCCCGCCTCACCCCGGAAGCCAAGCTCCCCGGTCTGGACGGCCGCAAGATGTCCAAGAGCTACAACAACTCCATCTACCTGCGCGAAACCATGGAGGAGATTACCCCCAAGGTCCGCGGCATGCTCACGGACCAGAACCGCCTGCGCAAGACCGACCCCGGCGACCCCAAGGTCTGCAACCTGTTCCCCTACCACGTGCTCATGACCGACGAAGCCACGCAGGCAGAAATCTGTAGCGGCTGCACCACGGCCGCCCTCGGCTGCGTGGACTGCAAAAAAATCCTGCTTGCCTCGCTGGAGCGGTTTCTCGCCCCCATTCAGGAACGCCGCAGGGCACTGGAAGAAAAGCCCCAGCTGGTGCGCGATATCATCATGCACGGCACAGACCGCGCACGGGCACAGGCGCAGGAAACCATGGAGGGCGTGCGCAGGCACTTCCATTTCGACTTCTAACGGCCCGCGCTCCGGGCAGGTCCGCCCGCCCGGAGCGCGCAACCGTACAATGAATGCTCCATTCCGCAAGGTACAAACAGCCGCCCCGTGCACGGAGGGTATATGAACGACCACGCACAGAATGACCACGCCGCCCCCGATGCCGAAGCAACGCAGGCGTTTCTGGACAGCCTGCCGGAAATCAAGCCCGGCCAGTCCTTCCGCTTCGCCTGCCACCCCAAGGTGGCCTGTTTCAATGCCTGCTGCCACGACCTGAACATGCCCCTCGCCCCCTATGACGTGCTGCGCCTGCGGCAGGAACTGGGCATAGACAGCGAGGAATTCATCGGCGTGTACACCTCTGTGGGCCAATACCCCTCGGGCTATCCGGTGCTCCACCTCAAAATGAGCCCCTCGCCCGACCGCGCCTGCTTCTTCCTTTCCCCTGCGGGCTGCACGGTCTATCCGGGCCGGTCCGCGGCGTGCCGCACCTACCCGCTGGGCCGCGCCACCCGCGAAGATGATGCCGGAAACGCGCTGGAGCAGTATTTCCTTGTGCAGGAACCCCACTGTCTCGGCTTTTCCGAACCGGCGGAATGGACCACGGAAACATGGCTCAGGGATCAGGAACTCACGGAATACAACCGGCTGAACGACCGCTACATGCACCTCATGGCGCTGCAGCAGCGCACAGGCCGCGTGCTGGCGCAAAAACACGCCACCCTGTGCATGCTCTCGCTGTACCAGCTGGACCGCTTTGAAGGATTCATCCGCAGCATGGGCCTTCTGGACCGGCTGGACCTGACGGAAGAACGCAAGGCGCGGATTCTGGAAGATGAGACCGCCCGGCTGGAATTCGGATTCGACTGGCTGGAACTGGTCCTCTACGGCGGCAACGGCTCGCTGGCCGTCAAGGCGTAACCGCCGGCGCACAGCCCCATACACAGAAGCAGGCGCAACCCCTGCCCCGGAGCAGACATATGCCCCAGCACAAACCCGCCACAGAAAACAACGGTATCCTGCCGGGGCCGGAAACGCCTCCGGGTGCCGCAGGCCACGCCACGCCCCCCGTGCCCGATCATCCCGCCGTGTTCAGTGCCGCCCGGCGCGATGCCCTGCTCGCGGCCCTTGCCCCGCACAGGGGCAGGCGCATCGTCTTTACCAACGGCTGCTACGATATCGTGCACCCCGGCCACGCGGACCTGCTTGCCCGCGCCCGCGCTCTGGGCGACCTGCTGGTGCTCGGACTGAACAGCGATGCCTCCGTCCGCAGCCTCGGCAAGGGCGCAGACCGTCCCGTAAATCCCTTTCCCGTGCGTGCCTTCGTTCTGGCTCACCTTGCCGCCGTAGACTTTGTGGCGGAATTTGAAGAACCCACACCCTATGAGCTTATCCGCGCCGTGCGCCCGCAGGTGCTGGTAAAAGGCGGCGACTGGTCCGTAGACCGCATTGTGGGCCGCGACCTTGTAGAGGCAGACGGCGGCACCGTGGTCAGCCTGCCCCTGCTGCCCGGCTTTTCCACCACAGCCCTGCTGGAACGCATCCGCGCCACGCGCTGAACAGCCGCGTTCCCCCGCCTGCTTCCCCGCCGCGCCTCCCTGCTCTGCGCCCATACTCAGGCGGCATAAAGCCCCCCAAACGAGCCGAAGCCCCTGCGGTGCTCACCGGCAGGGGCTTCAACATGCCTAGGAAGAAAGAGTTAGTTCAGGATGTAGCGCATGGGGTTCACGCACACCCCGTTCAGACGCACTTCGTAATGCAGATGCGGTCCGGTGGAACGGCCGGAATTGCCTATGTAGCCTATAAGCTCGCCGCGGGTCACGCTCTGCCCCTCTTTAACCACAAAGCGCTGCATGTGGGCATAACGGGTGGATATGCCGTCGCCGTGACTTATGACCACGCAGTTGCCGTAGCCGCCGTCCACGCCGCTGAAGGATACGGTGCCCTTGGCGGGCGCGTAGATGGGCGTGCCCTTGCGGTTGGTAATGTCTATGCCCTTGTGGAATTCACGCCTGCCCGTAAAGGGAGAACGGCGCATGCCGAACGGCGAGGAAACAAACCCTTCGGAGGGCCATATGGACGGGGTGGAGGCAAGCAGTTCCCTGTTCTCGCGGAACTGCTGCATCAGTTCCTGCTGCTGCACCTCTTCCATGCGCACTTCGGTGTTCAGCTGGTTGAGAAAGCTGTGCATCTTGCGCGCCAGCAGTTCCTGACGATGTATGGGAAGATAGCTTTCGGAAAAATCCTTGGGGCGGGAACCACCCATGGAAGAGGCGGTGTCACCCTGGTCCTGCTCAAGGTTGATCATGACGCGCAGCTTGGAGTTGAACTGCTGCACGCGCTGCAGATCGCTCTGCACGCTCTTCAGCTTGTTCGCCATGCTCAGGATCTGGTTATTCTGCTCTTCCAGCGTCTTTTCGGCTACGCCGTAATCGCGCTTAAGCTTCTGATAACTGGTGTAATAATGCCAGAAAACAACGTTGCCGGCGGCAAAGACGCATACCATGCCAAGCAGGATAACCCCCAGCCAGCCGCGCAGAAAAAACTTCTTGCACTGGCCCTGATTTTCCCTAAACATGACAATGTGGTACTTGCTGAACAGCATGCTTCCGCTTCGCCCTTTCACGCATTTTAGTTAGAAAATCCAAAGCCATGCACGCACGGCAATCCTCAAGCAATTCTCCGCCTCTTTACTTCGCTTTGCCACCCTGTGTCAAGTCCAGCTGCCAGCGCGTCAGGGCGTTGAAAACATTCTGGCGCAGCCCCTTGTTACGTGCGGCAAGGGCCCAGAAGTCATCCATGACCTCCTTGCGGCGCGAGTCAGAGGCAGAAGGGCACGGGTTGCTCCACAAAGGCAGTTCCCACTGGCGCACGCACTTGGCAATGATAGACTTCTCCACCAGCATGAGCGGGCGTATGACCATCAGCCTGCCGCCGAAGAACGCCTCCTTCATGGACATGCCGCGCACGCTGCCGCCCTCATACAGATTCATAAAAAAGGTACCCACAAGGTCGTCCGCGTTATGCCCGAAGGCAAGATGCGTCAGGTTGTAGTCCCGGCACAGCTCAAACAGCCGGGTCCGCCGCAGCATGGCGCAGAAAAAGCACGGGGAGTTGTTCCTGTTCTCCGGCGAATGCCCGCGCGGCCCGTGGTCCGTCACCTCCACATGGTAGGCTATGCCCCTCTCCTGCAGCCACGGAATGAGCGCGGCGTGACTTTCGGGGTCAAACCCCGGATTCAGGTGCAGCGCCATCATCTCAAAGCTGAACGGAATAATCCTGCGCCGGTGCAGCAGGGTCTGCATGAGCACCCAGCTGTCCATACCGCCGGACATGGCAATGCCCACGCGCGCGCCCGGATGGAGCATCCCGGTGGTCTGCATGAGTTTTCCTGCGCTGCTCACGCAGTGTTTCTGGGCATAACTGAGCTTTTCGCGTGCCATGTTCTTCCGTTCCTGACCTTATACTGTGACGGGCAAGCAGGCTTCGTACCCCGCATCGGAGCGGTACGCAACCACTCACCCGGCGGCTTTTCCCGCGCAGTTGACACGCATACGCCTGCGGAGTATGCTGCGCAGCTTGGCATTATTGCGTCCCCGAAGTTACAAACTGCTTCTCATCTCCCCCGCGCGACTCTTTCCGGGGCAGTAACCCGGGGAACGGGCTGGATAACACTTTCTCCGCCGCTTGGCGCATACGAAGGGCCGCCGGGAGCCTTTTCAGCATCGATTGATGAAACGACGCATCATCGCTTTTCTGGTTCTGTTCGTGCTTGCCAGCGCGGCGGGGCTGGGGCTGCATATATGGACGCAGCGGGGCATGATCCTGCTGGGCGACCCTTCATGGCCGGGGCTGCGGCTTGCCTCCCTGTCGCGCATCGACGTCAAGTCGGCGGCAGGGACCTACAGTTTTGCCCCGGAGAAGGGCGTGTGGCACGTGCGCACGCCGGACGGACACCCCGTTCTGGCCGATGCCGCCAAGGTGCAGACCCTGCTGGACACCATTGCCAGAAGGCCGCCGCTGGACCACGTGGCCCGGTATACGCGCCGCGAAAAAAGCCAGTACGGTCTGGACAACGACGACACCAGCATTACCCTTCTGGGCAACGAAATCTGGGGCATCGTTCTCGGCGCGGACGGCCCGGGGCAGGGAACGGTATACGCCAGAAGCTCCCTGCAGGGCGATCAGGTGCACCTGCTGGACGCTTCGTACCGCGAGCTTATCGTGCGCCCGGTGGAATATTATCATGATCTGCGTCTGGTAGGGGCCGATTCGCCGGATGCCGTCACCAGAGTAAGTGCAGAGGGTCCCGGCACAGGCGTGTGGGAAGTCGTGCGCGGCAAGGGAGAAGGCTTTGCCTTCACCGCCCCGGAAAAGCACCGTCCCCACGCGGTCGCGCAGCCCAAGCTGGAAATGTACCTGCACACGCTGGTCAACGCGCGCGGGCGCGCACTGGCGGATAACGCTACGGAAACGCCCCCCCATCCGCAGCTCAGGCTGTCGGTGTGGACACGGCGCTCAGACACGCCGGAAACGGTGGATATTTTTCATGACGGCAATGGCGGCAAAACGTTCATTGCCCGGCTGTCCCGGCAGGGGACTCCGGTCCTCATAGACGGCGAACTGGCGCAGAAACTGGCCATCACGGCATTTGCCCTGCGGGCCCGCCCCGTGCTGGGAGCCGACCCGGGTCAGGCAGACGAGCAGATTTTCACCGTTCTCACGGGCGGCGGCACGCGCATCCATACGGCGGTGCGGGACCGGAACGGCTGGCTGGACCGCGATTCCGGCAGGGAACTGACCGGGTTTGACGTCATCCTGTGGCGGCTCGGGGCCATCCAGTTTGTGGATACGCCGCGGACAACGGCCCCGGAAGGGGCGCAGCACGTGCTCACATGGACCTTGCGCACCGCTGCCGCAGAGCCCATAGCCACGGTGGAGTTTCATACAGACCCTGCCGCCTCCGGCCGCTGCTGGCTGCATGTGCAGGGCGAGGAATACTGGTTTCCGGTGGAAAGGCTGCTCCTCAACGACCTGCTGAGCAGACTGCCCGCCCGGTGAACGATTTTTTTATGGAATGTTAACGGGTACGCCGCCCGTGGAATAAACGCCCGGTTCCCGCCTGCTGCCTGCTGATGCAGACCGCACAAGAAAACCGGACCGTGCCCGCCGCCACTGCGGAGTACCTTTTTCCGGCCCGGCCTGTGCCTGCACAGACCGCAAACCGGCAGGGCGCAATGCGCCGCCAGAACACGGAAACAGCAGGGGAATCCCCTGTCCATTTCAATACAAGGAGTCAACACATGGCCCGCATCACTGTAGAAGATTGTCAGAAGCGCGTGGACAACCGCTTCCTGCTGGTTCAGATGGCTATCAAGCGCGTCCGCCAGTTCCGCGACGGCTACAAGCCCCTCGTGGACAGCAAGAACAAGGAAGTGGTCACCGCCCTGCGCGAAATCGCCGCAGGCAAGGTGCTGCCCGACAACCCCGAATGGTACACCCCCGCCCCCGAAGAAACCAAGACCGCCGAGTAATGCCGAGCCATGAGCCAGCGTGACTACTACGAAGTTCTCGGCGTAAGCCGGGACGCCTCGCAAGACGAGATCAAGAAAGCCTACCGCAAGAAGGCCATGGAGTTCCATCCGGACAGAAATCCGGACAACCCGGAAGCCGAAGCCCGGTTCAAGGAAGCGGCAGAGGCATACGATGTCCTGCGCGACGACGACAAACGCGCCCGCTATGACCGGTTCGGTCATGCGGGGGTAAACGGCAACGGCTTCGGCGGTGGCGGCGGCTTCCACAGCGCGGAAGATATCTTCAGCCAGTTCGGCGACATTTTCGGCGACCTGTTCGGCTTTTCCATGGGCGGTGCGGCCAGAGGGCCACGCGCGCAGGCCGGTGCAGACCTGCGCTACAACCTGTCCATCAGCTTCCGGCAGGCGGCAAAGGGAGACGAGGTTACCCTCAAAATCCCCAAAAAAGTCACCTGCCCGGAATGCGAAGGCACCGGAGCCGCCCCCGGCACCAAGCCGGAAACCTGTTCCCGCTGCGCAGGCAGGGGACAGGTGCGCCAGAGTCAGGGCCCCTTCTCCATCTCCATGCCCTGCCACGCGTGCAACGGAACGGGCCAGTTCATCTCCACGCCCTGCCCCCGCTGCCGGGGTGCAGGCATCGTGCAGGAAATAAAGGAACTTGCCGTGCGCATTCCCGCCGGAGTGGACTCCGGCAACCGCCTGCGCCTGCGCGGTGAAGGCGAGCCCGGCATCCACGGCGGCCCTCCCGGCGACCTCTACGTGGTCATCACCGTGGAGCAGGACAAGACCTTCCGCCGTCACGGGCAGGATCTCATCGTCACGCGGGAAATCAGCTTCGTGCAGGCCGCGCTGGGCGACAGGATAGAGGTGCCCACGCTGGACGACCCCATCACCGTGGAAATCCCCAAGGGAACCCAGAACGGCGAGATATTCCGCATGCACGACTACGGCCTTCCCTCGCTGGGATACGGCGCCAACGGCGACCTGCTGGTGGAAATCGTGGTCAGGACGCCCACCAAGCTGAGCAAGCGGCAGGAAGAACTGCTGCGCGAATTTGCCCAGTTGGAGGACGACAAGCCCATGACCAAGGCCAAGAACCTGTTCAAAAAGGTCGGCAAGGCCATGGGAGTGGAGTAATCCGTGAACGACAACGACTTTTCGCACATGCACGATGACGGCTCCATCACCATGGTGGATGTGGGCGGCAAGGCCGATACGCGCCGCGTGGCCATAGTCCGCACCGTGGTGGAGATTTCTCCCGCCACGCTGGACCTGCTTAAGCGGCAGGCCCTGCCCAAGGGCGATGTGCTCACCACCGCAAAGGTGGCGGGCATCATGGCGGCCAAGCGCACGTCCGAGCTTATCCCCCTGTGCCACCCGCTGTTCCTCAGCTACGCAGACGTTCGCTTCACCGGAGTCTGTTATAAGGACCTTCCAGTTTGTGTGTTCATCTTCAATAGT
>CAYRLL010000121.1:0-9858 GCA_964425115.1 uncultured Desulfovibrio sp.
CTCGGCCTGCTGGCGCTGGCAAGCCCCGTGGCCGTATCGCGCGATGCGGGCCGTTGCATCTCCTGCCGCCGCTGCACCCGCGTCTGCCCCTCCGGCATCCGCGTAGACTCGCGCCGCCGCATGGATACGCCGGAATGCATCGGCTGCGCCGCCTGCGTGGAATCCTGCCCGGTCCCGGACTGCCTTTCCGTACGCGCCTTCGGCCTGCGCCTCCCCGTCCGGTCGGTGGCTCTGGGCAGCGTGGGCACTCTGCTCGCCTTCTATTTGTGGGCGGTAACCACAGGGCATTGGGCATCGGACATTCCGCCCGACATGCTCCGCAAACTGCATATGATGCAGTTCGGCGGCTGACCGCATCCCTGCGCCATCTCGCCGCAACGCCACACAATCACGCGCAATTCCGCCCCTTCGCCCCTTGCCAAACACCCGCAAGGCATTACACATATGTTCGGGCAGCCCGGCACGGGTAAAACGCCCGTGTCCGCCGGACAAACCGGGCGCGGCACTATCCCGGAAAACGGTCGGCCTTCCGGCACGACTGCCAACCACAGCACCCTTTGGACCTTGCAAGGAGTAATCCGACGATGACCAGCAACCTCAAGACCGCTCTGCTTCTCGCCCTGCTTTCGGGCATCATCATCTTTCTGGGTGGTGCCATGGGCGGTAAAACCGGCCTTGTCTTTGCCTTCGGTTTCGCCCTGCTCATGAACGTGGGCAGCTACTGGTATTCAGACAAAATCGTGCTGCGCATGTACGGCGCACAGGAACTGAGCCCGGCAGACGCCCCCGCCCTGCACGCCATGGTGGATGAGCTTTCGCGCAACGCAGGCATCCCCAAACCCCGCGTGTGCATCATCAATGAAGACGCCCCCAACGCCTTCGCCACCGGGCGCAACCCGGAACACGGTGTGGTGGCCGTCACACGGGGCCTTATGACCCTGCTCACCCCGGAAGAACTCAAGGGCGTCGTCGCCCATGAAATCGGGCACATAGCCAACCGCGACATTCTGGTACAGTCCGTTGCCGGAGTGCTGGCGTCCGCCATTGTCATGGTCGCCAACATGATGCAATGGGCCGCCATCTTCGGCATGGGCAGAAGCAGCGATGAAGAAGGCGGAGGCGGCGGCAACATGTTCACCGCACTGCTCATGGCCTTTCTCGCCCCCATCGCCGCAAGCCTCATCCAGTTCGCCATATCCCGCTCGCGCGAGTATCTGGCGGACGACACAGGCGCACGCCTGTGCAGCAACCCCATGTCTCTGGCCTCCGCGCTGGAAAAACTGAACGCCTATTCCCAGCGCGTGCCCATGCATTCCGGCAGCGAGGCCACGGCCCACATGTTCATTGTAAACCCCTTTGCGGGGGCCAACATGTCGCGCCTGTTCAGCACGCATCCTCCCATTGAGGAGCGGGTGCAGCGCCTGCGTGACATGGCCCGCCGGTAGCCAAACTCCCGCCCTCCCTTAAATACATACGGCCCGGCCCGGATTCTTCCGGACCGGGCCTTTTCATGTGGTCTGCTGCCGCTATGCGTTCTCGTGTATCCAGCGTTCCAGCATCTGTTTCAGGTCAGCAGGGGCCGGACCACCACCGCGAGGCCTGTCGGGCATGTCGTGCTTGCCGGGTGCTTTGCGGGGCATTCCGGCATCCCGGCCAGCATGGCCGGGGCCGTCACCCATGGCCTCCGGTGCAGGGGCATACATCCCGGGCCCCTTCTGCATGGCACCGGGCTCCGGCTCTCCCCCGGGCTGCATGCGGGCCTTGAACCGTGCGCGAACATCATCCACGCGGGCGCGCTGCGCGTCTGTGAGAATGCTGCGAAAAGACGCCACAAACCGAACCCCCTGCAGCATCCGCTCCTCACGTTCCGTGCCTTCCTCCCGCAGCAGGGCCCGCGTAGTGTCCACATCGCCTTTCTCAGCCGCTTCGCGCAATGCTTCCATGCGCCTGAACCGCGCCTCGGCTCCCTGCTCCGCCTTGTCCATGTCTGCTATGCGCGCCTTGAACAACTCGGTCATCTTCCCTTTCTGCGTGGCGGAAAGGTCCAACCAGTCCAGTGCCGCCACCAGACCGCTTTCCATCATCCCCGGTCCGCCCATAGGCATTCCGGGCTTCATCCCGTGAGCCGGGCCATTGGGGTATGCATCTCCCACACTTACCGCCAGCAACAAGAATGCAGCAAACAGTAACTTCTTCATAATAAACTCCTTGCGTGTCACATAAATAGCATTTTGCGCACAAAAATAGCGCCTACAAACAAAGACGCATCATGCACCACGCATGGTTACATAAAAAAAATTGCGGCCCTGCATGGGGAGAATGCAGGACCGCGATATGCTATGACCAAAAATTACAATGCCCGGGAGAGGAGAGACATATGCGCACTGCGCACACCGGGCATGTGTTCTTCGGCCTTGTTATCAAGACGCGCGCAGCCCAGTAGCGGTTACACAAAAAACAATCTGTCTTTCAGTCCTTCATTCCTCCCGCCTCAATCAGACTGGTCGAACCTTCAGAGCAGGCTGGACCTACAGAACCTGCAGAACCTACAGAACAGGCTGAACCTACTTGACAGGCTGAACCTATTTGACAGGCTGAACCTATTTGGCAGGCGGAGGCGGAGGTGGAGCAAGCTCAAACATCGGAGGCGGCGGTCCGTCATGCCGGTTGCGCCGTTCCTCCATGCGCCTGTTGAATTCTTCCAGCAACACCCGCTGCTCCGGCGTAAG
Source organism: uncultured Desulfovibrio sp. (assembly GCA_964425115.1). Lineage (GTDB taxonomy): Bacteria > Desulfobacterota > Desulfovibrionia > Desulfovibrionales > Desulfovibrionaceae > Halodesulfovibrio. The sequence goes on from CAYRLL010000121.1 coordinate 2,730, forward strand.
ATGCACCCGAACCCGCTCCATGGCTGCCGCAAAAAGCGCCTTCATCTGAGGTTCCACTGTGCGGCGTATGGCATCGCCCTGCTCCCAGGCTTCCTCAAATTCAGGGCGGATGAGTACCACCTGCTCCGGAGTCAGTTTCAGTTCCCGTTCAAAATGCTCCCATATGCGCACCTTGAAGTCTCCGGGCGGAGGAAATCCCGGTCCGTAAGCACGTTGCCACACATGCATGCCGAAAACGCCCACCACAATGCCGGAAACCAGCAACGCAAGGGCGGCGCAATAGTGCCTGAGAGGAGTAGAATGAGATAACCGCATGTCGTGCCTCGTTAAAATTCAAGATAATACAGGGCAAAAAGTCCGGCAGGGTCTTCCAGCAAACCGGAAAGTGCGCGCTCTATGAGCACGCTGTGCCCCATGGTACCGGAAACAAGAAAGAGTACCACCGCAGCCATGCACGCCACGGCAGAAAAGGAATACGCCCTGCGGGCAAAGCCCATCCAGCCGTCGTCCAGAGAAAGGAAGAAGACATCATCCATAACGGACGCCACAAGCCCCGTGCCCGAGGCATATTCCAGCCGCTCAGCCGCATCCCTTTGTCCATGGGCATGGACGTGCCGCAGAAACATCATGAACCGTTCCAGACGATCAGTCATAATCCACCTCCGTAATTCCGGCCCTTCCGAGTATATCCTTGAGTTTCCTGCGCGCCCTCAATGCGCGGACCTTCACGTTCACCTGCGTCCAGCCGAGCAGGTCAGCCGCTTCTGCCACGCTTTTCTCCTCAAGGGCAGTAAGGGTTACCACCATTCTGTCTTCCGGCGAAAGCTGCCCCATGGCCCACCGCAGCACCTCCTGTGCCTCGGCCTTTCCGGCTTCCGACTGATAGGTGCGCATGGCCGTATCCGCCATCACACGGTCCATCAGTTCCACAGAATCCATAGACAGGGTGCCCGCCCCCACCTCCCGGGAGCGATACTGTTCCCGCCAGAAGTCATAGCAGCACCGCACCGCTATGCGGGCCAGCCAACCGGGAAACCGGTCACCGCCCTTATAGGAAGCCAGCCCGCGATACGCGTTCACAAAAGCATCGTGTGCCACCTCTTCCGCCCGGTCATACGGAACATGACCGGCCACAATACGGGCCACATGCCGCCGGTGCCGCGTCACAAGCGACTCGAAAGCGTTCACGTCACCGCGCAACACATTCTGCACAATAATATCATCTGGCAAAGACAACGCAGTACCTCTGTTTCGGACAGTCAGTCATGGGCAATCCGGTGACTACCCTTTAAGACGATGCCCGCCCTGCCGAGGTTACACGGCACAGCGCACAATAACCATATCGGGCTGCATATTTGCCGCCCCATCCTGTGCCCCGCCCGTGCTCTCCCGGACAAAAAACCCCGCGCGGGCAACCGCACGGGGCATCTGTACCATAAAAGCGCAGCAGGCGCTCCGCACTATTCCAGCATGGAACGCAGTGTGGCGGCAATGCCGCACTTGTCTATGCCCAGCATGGCGCGCAACTCCTTCTGGAGTCCGTGTTCCACAAAGGCATCGGGAACGCCCAGCCTGCGCACGGTCAGCCCGTTCAGGGCGTTGTTGTCTGCCAAAAATTCCAGCACGCCCGATGAAAAACCGCCTATCAGCGCGTTCTCTTCTATGATCAGCAGCTTCTCATGGCTGCGGGCAATTTCCAGCAGTTGCTGTTCGGGCAGCGGCTTCACGCTTCGCGCGTTGAACACCGTAGCCTGAATGCCCGTCTGTGCTGCCACCTCGCGGGAAGCTTCCAGCGCGGGATGCACGCGCGACCCCACCACCACAACCGCCACCCGGCTCCCCTGCTCCAGCACCTCGCCGGTGCCGATGGGGAATATGAGCGGCATGGCCCGCAACGGCACGCCGTATCCGGCTCCGCGAGGATACCGTATGGCCACGGGGCCGTTATGCGCAAGCGCCGTTGCCATGCAGTCCGCCAGTTCGGATTCGTTGCCCGGCACCAGCACCACCAGATTGGGAATATGCCGCAGATAACTCAGGTCGAACACCCCGTGATGGGTAGGACCGTCTTCGCCCACAAGCCCGCAACGGTCCAGACAGAATACCACGGGCAGGTTCTGCAGGCATACGTCATGCACTATCTGGTCGTACGATCGCTGCAGAAAGGTGGAATATATGGCCACAAAGGGGCGCAGTCCCTGCGTTGCAAGTCCGGCGGCAAAGGTCACCGCATGCTGCTCGCATATCCCCACATCCACAAACCGTTCGGGAAACTGCTCGGCAAAGCAGGCGGTTCCCGTTCCTTCCGGCATGGCGGCGGTAATGGCGATGATGCGTTTGTCCGCACGCGCCATACGGCACAGGGCAGAACCGAACACCTCTGTATAGCTGGGCAGATTGCTCAGTGCGGCAAATTTTTTGGCCTGCCCCGTTTCCGGCTCAAACTGGCCCACTCCGTGAAAATATGTGGGGTTGGATTCCGCAGGCGGATACCCCTTACCCTTCTGGGTCATCACGTGGAGCAGCACCGGTTCTTCAAGCTCCTTGCACAGCTCAAACGCCCGCTGCAAATCCTTTATGCTGTGTCCGTTCACCGGCCCCATGTAGTTGAAGTGAAAGGCTTCAAACAGCATTCCGGGGGTGAAGAAGCTCTTCAGGCTATGCTCGCTGCGCTTGGCATAATTAAGCATCTCCTCGCCTATGCCGGGCACGGAGCCCAGCACCGTCTCCACGTCCTTTTTGAACCGCCGGACCCAGCGCGAGGAAAGATTGCGCGACAGGAAATGAGACAGGGCACCCACGTTGCGGGAAATGGACATCTCATTATCATTGAGAATGACCAGCAGCTTGCGGTCCATATGGCCCGCCTGATTCAGTCCCTCAAACGCCAGCCCCGCCGTCATGGAGCCGTCGCCGATGACTGCCATCACCTCATGCTTCCGGCAGGCAAGGTCACGCGCCATGGCCATGCCCAGCGCGGCGGAAATGGAAGTGGAAGAGTGTCCCACGCCAAAATGGTCATACGGGCTTTCAGACATCTTGGGAAAACCGCTCACACCACCCTTGGTGCGCAGGGTGTTAAAACAGTCGCTGCGCCCGGTGAGCAGTTTCCAGGCGTACGCCTGATGCCCCACATCCCAAACAACCTTGTCTTCCTCAAAATTAAAGCAGGAAAGCATGGCAACGGTAAGCTCCACCACGCCCAGCGAAGGGGCAAGGTGCCCGCCGTTCTGCGACACAGCCTGTATGATAGCCTGCCGCAGCTCCGCTGCCAGTTGCTCAAGCTGCACCGCATCAAACGACTGAACATCCCGGGGCGACCTTATGGTTCCCAGCAGCCCCTTCGGCATTCCCGATCCTGTCATGCACACATCCCGTACAAAAGAAGCTATCTTTCTAATTTCAATAATCTTATTCCAGCGCAGCCGGGTGCGTCAAACCACCTTCCGCAGTCCGCAGCCATGACAATCCGTTACGCACTGAGCAACTTACGCGCTTACGATACCCTGTCAACAATGTATTGCGCCAGCGAACGCAGGAAGTCCGCATCACCGCCCGAATAGGGACGAAGATGCTCCACCGCCCTGTCAACATGCTCCTGCGCAATCTCGCGGCTGCGGGCAATGCCCAGCAGACTCGGATAGGTTGTCTTGCCCTGCGCCGCGTCGCTGCCCACGGGCTTACCCAGTTGCGCCTCGTCGCCCACCTCGTCCAGAATGTCATCCACAATCTGAAACGCCGCACCTATGGATTCGCCATACACACGCAACCGCCGCACATCGTCCCCGTCCGCCCCGGCAAGCACCGCCCCGCTCACGCAGGCGGCACGGATAAGCGCCCCGGTCTTCATGGCGTGCATGGCGCGCAGTTCATCATAGGAAACACCGGTACGGGCCGTATAGTCCATATCCAGATGCTGCCCGCCCACCATACCGCCGGAACCAGCCGCCACGGCCAGCTCCGTCATGGCCCGCACCACCCTGTCCGCCGGAACGGTTTCGGCAACCGTGCCCATCAGCGCAAACGCCTCTGTCAGCAGCCCGTCCCCTGCGAGTATGGCGGTGGCTTCGCCGAACATCTTGTGATTGGAAGGCTTGCCCCGCCGCAGGTCGTCATCATCCATGGCGGGCAGGTCGTCGTGAATGAGCGAATAGGTGTGAATGCACTCTATGCCCGCTGCAAAAGGCAGCACCGTGCGCCCGTCCAGCCCCATCACTCCGGCGGCTGTCATGCATAACACGGGGCGCAGCCGCTTGCCGCCCGCCAGCAGGCTGTATTCCATGGCCTCCAGCAGCCCCTGCGGAATGCCGCGCCCGTGCAGGCACCGGGCCAGATACGCCTCCACCGTGCGGGCACATGCGTTCAGCCGCTCCTTAATCTCCTGCGGGGTCATCCTCGGCATCCTCACTTACACCAAAGGGTTGCAGCGCCCCTTCCGAAAAAAGGGCAATATCGTTCCGCGCCTTCTCCAACTGCTCACGGCAGGCCCTGGCAAGCGCAATGCCTTCCTTGTACAGGGCCACGCCCTTTTCCAAAGGCTGGTCGCCGCGCTCAAGCTGCTCCACCACGCTCTGCAATCGCTTGAGCTGGTCTTCAAAATTCTCTTTCTTCGCCGCCATGTTTATCTCCTCGCCCTGCGCCGCATATCTCATGCGTCCGCCGCGTGCCGCAACTGCGGCTGCTGTTTTACCGGCGCCGCCTACTCTGCGGCAAGCAGGGGCAGCGGGTCAACCAATTCTCCCTGCACGGCAAGCCCGAAATGCAGATGCGGCCCCGTCACCCTGCCGGTGCTGCCCACCATGCCCACCACCTCGCCGCGCCGCACCCTGTCACCGGGGGCCACGCCTATGGCGGACAGATGAAAATACATGCTTACCACGCCCTGTCCATGATCAATGTACACGGACTTTCCGGCAAAAAAATGCTCCTCCGCCAGCACCACTTCGCCATCGGCGCAGGCGCGTATGGCTGTTCCCTCGGCACCGCGCAGGTCCACCCCCATATGGGGCTTGCGCGGCTTGCCGTTAAAATAGCGCGTCAGCCCGTAGGCGCTGGAAACCTGTCCCGGCACCGGGCGCAGCATGGGCAACTCCCACTGCCGCCGCAACTCCATGCGGGATAACGCCGCCACCACCCGTGCCCGTTCGGCGGCGTGGCGGTCCAGATCGCTCTGCGCCACTTCCACATACTTGCGGTCCACGTTCAGGTGCTGCTCCGGATACTGTCTGGCGAGCAACGCCAGTTCCCGCTCCACAGTCTCCCGGCCTGCGGCTGTCCGCACATCGGCACGCAGGGTACGCGGCTCCTGCTCGCTGCCGTGCGGCACTCCCAGCAGAACCGCACCGCGCCATGCGCCTTCATGCGCATCCATCTGCACGGGCACCGTCTTGCCGTTCCAAAAAACTGTCACCTCCGGCGGCTGACCGTGTTCCCCGGCGACCACAATCTCAGCCACAAACGGCTGCCCCGGAAACACCTCCTGCGGCACAGCCAGACGCACCCCTTCCGGGCTCTGCGCCCCGGACCATACAGGAAAAAACGAAACCAGACACATTGCCAGCCCTATCAAAAATCCCCGGCATCCCCGATACCTCCGGCATCTCAGAAACCACCGGCTCATCCCTTCCTTCCGCACGCCTGCTCCTTCCCGTTTTCCATACGGGCAACGCCCGTCACATCCGCCTGCACCACACCATCACGCACGGCAATGGCAAGCCCTTCACCCGGCTGCACCTCATCCACGCTGCGCAAAAAAGTCCCGTCACTCTTCCGCACCAGACTGTACCCCCGCTCAAGCGGACGCATGGGGTCCAGTGCGGCAAGCTGCACGGCAAGCCGTTCAAACGCCTGCTCACCTTTAAAAATTTTCATGGCGGCGGCCCTGTGCAAACGCTCGCTCAAGGCATCCACGCGCGCCTGCTCCTGTCCGGTCACCTGCGGACCAAACGCCGCCTTCAGCCTTGCGGCAACCGCCTGAGCACGCCCTTCAGACCGGGCAAGCACTCCCAGCACCCCGCGTTCCAGCCTGCCCGCAAATTCTGCCAGCCGCTCATCCAGCCGCCGCAGCCGCTCTGCGGGAGAAAGCCACGCAAGCCCCCTGCCCAGCGCCGCCACCGAGGCCTCGCGTTCGCGCATGGAGCTTTCCCACCGCCGTACAAGGCGCATCTGCAACTCATCCACCGACTGCGCCAGCACCGCCCTCTCCGGCCACAGCATCTGCGCCGCATGGGTAGGTGTGGCGGCCCGAACATCGGCCACAAGGTCCGCTATGGTCACGTCCACCTCATGCCCGACCCCGGAAATAACCGGCACCTGTGAGGAGAATATGGCGCGGGCCACACGCTCGTCATTAAACGTCCACAAATCTTCCAGTGAACCTCCACCGCGTATCAGCGCGATAACATCCGCCCAGACGTGTTCATTGGCCTGCTGAATGGCCCGCGCAACCTGCTCCGGCGCGGCCTCGCCCTGCACCAGCGCCGGATACACTCGGATGGAAGCCCCCCAGCCCCGCTCCCCCGCAATACGCAAAAAATCGCGTATGGCAGCCCCCGTAGGAGCCGTTACCACCGCCACTCTTGCGGGATGGTAGGGCAGCGCCCGCTTGCGCTGCGCATCAAAATATCCCTTTTCCGCCAGCGACCGTTTAAGCGCCTCAAACTCCAGAAACAAACGCCCCAGCCCGGCCTCCTGCGCCACCTCCACCACAAGCTGGTAACTGCCACGCGGGGGATACACGTTCAGCCTGCCCGCGCACATCATCTCCATGCCTTCGCGCATGGTCTGGGCAAGGCCGGGACGCGGCCCTTCCTCGAAGACCTCACCGGTAAGGGGATCAAAGCTCTCTTCCCCCCGCTGGTTGCCGCGAAACCACACGCATCCGAGCAGTGCATCCGCATCGCGCAGGGAAAAATACAGATGCCCCGACCCCGCACGGGTAAGGTTGGTCACCTGTCCCCGCACCCACACGAACGGATAGGTGCCCTCAAGCGTCCGCTTGACGGATTCCGTGAGTTCCCTGACCGTGTAGATGCGGCTCATTTCCCTGTTCCCGCCGGTTGTCCGTTCATGAAAAACGCTCCCGCCACCCCTTGGGCGGCAGGAGCGCGTAAACTCTGCAATGGCCGGA
>CAYRLL010000122.1:0-4891 GCA_964425115.1 uncultured Desulfovibrio sp.
GAGGTAGCATCGGGGAATCATAGGGGCATCATCGGGAAACCCGTGTGGCTGCTTCTTCCGAACACGACCTTCGGGCACGACATTCAGGCACAAACCGGGGCATAGCGCATGACCAGACTTGAACCGCTTACCAACCTCTTCGACATGCTGCATCACTATTGGGAAAACCCCAAAATGCAGCGCCGGGTAGCCAAGCTGCTCATAATCATCTTTCTGGGCAGCCTGTTCGGCATCGAACTGCGACGGCAGGGACTGCTGCCGGAGCCCCTTGCCTCCATAACTCCGGACAATCATTTCCATGCGGCCAATCTGGCCTTTTCCATGCTGCTTGTGCTGGAGGTGATGAGCCTTGTCTTTGTGCTGCCCCAGTCGGTGACCAAATCGCTGGGCAAGCAGTTTGAGATACTCACGCTTATTCTGCTCAGAAACTCCTTTAAGGAACTGAGCCACATGCACGAGCCTATTGATGTGGTGCAGGATCTTGAGGCCATTTTGCACGTGCTGACCTCCAGCATGGGGGCGCTGGTGGTCTTTATCCTGCTGGGGCTGTACTACCGTATGCACCGGTATCAGGGGTATCTGCGTGATCCCATGGAGATGCTGCACTACGTTATGGCCAAGAAGATTCTGGGCCTTGGCCTGTTTGTGGTCTTTGTAGCCATAGGTGGCTACAATGTTTGGGATTTTGTGGTTAATGGCGAGAAGAACGAATTTTTCCACACCTTCTACACGGTGCTGATCTTTGCGGATATTCTGCTGGTGCTGATCGCGCAGCGGTATATGCCCAGTTTTCATGCCGTGTTCCGTAATTCCGGCTATCTTATTGCCACGCTGTTCATACGCATAGCCCTTTCCGCCCCGCCCTACTACGATGCGGCGGTGGGCATAGGCGCGGCGGTGTTCGCACTGGCGGTGACCTATGCCACCAATGTGTTCCATTCCGGTTCGCTCTCGCCCGCCGCTCCGCTGCCCGGCCCCAAGGATGTCAGGGATTCCAAGGATTCCAGAGACGCCAAGGACGAAAGGGATTGCAAGGACGAGAGGGATTGTAAGGATTCCAAGGACGCCAAGGATTCCAAGGATCCCAAGGACGGGAAGGAAGCCGTACAGGGCTGATGCACCCGGCGCAAGCGAGCGCACAGACAACAAAAAAAGCGCGCCGCAGTCTGATGATTGCGGCGCGCCTTGCGTTTTCGGGGGCGGGTACCCGGTCAGCCTTGCAGCCTTGCAATGATAGCCTTGGCAGGGATGAGGCCGGTGGCGGCGGCGGAAACAATGTTGCCCGCCACGCCGGGGCCATCTCCGGCCACGAACAGGCCGGAAACACTGGTTTCCAGATCGTTGCTTGTCTCCACCTGCGTGGCGAAGAACTTGATCTCCGGCGCGTAGAGCAGGGTGTTGTCATCGGCTATGCCGGGGATGACGTAGTTGAGCTGGGCCAGCCCTTCCACAATGTTGGTGACGATGCGTTCCGGCAGGGCCATGGCTATGTCGCCGGGAACCACGTTGGTAAGGGTGGGCTCAATGTTGCCGTTGCGGATGCGTGTCCATGTGGAGCGTCTGCCCCGGCGCAGGTCGCCCAGACGCTGCAGGATGGGCTTGCCCCCGCCGATGATGGTGGCAAGCCTGCCTATGGCGGTGCCGTAGCCGGTGTTGTCGGAAACCGGGTCGGTGAGCACCACCTTGGACAGGAAGGCGAAGTTGGTGTTCTCTGACTTCTTGTCGCGGAAGGCGTGGCCGTTCACGCACACGAAATCCTGATAGTTTTCCAGCGCGATGAATCCGCCGGGATTGGTGCAGAAGGTGCGGGTCTGGTCATCGTAGCGCTTGGTGCGCACAAAGAAGGTGGGGTCGTAGACCACATCGGTGATGTCGCGCATGACATCATTGTGCGTTTCTACCCGCACGCCCACCTCTATGCCGCGCTGCGACACGTTGAGCCCGTATTCGCGGCACACCTCGCCCACCCAGTCCGCTCCCACGCGTCCGGGTGCAAGAATGACCGCCTGCGCCTCGTAGCGTCCGCGCGTGGTTTCCACGCCCGTGACCCTGCCTTCGTCCGCGAGCACCTTTATGACTTCCTCTTCACAGCGGATGACCACGCCGCGCTGTTCCAGATGCGCGGACATGGCGTGTATGTGGTCCGGCAGGCAGTCGCTGCCGAGATGCTTCTGTTTTATGAGCAGCAGTTCTATGCCGTTCTTGCGGGCTTCTTTGCGGATGGACCGGGCGCGCTCCATGTCGGAGGGATAGACGGGGCCGTCCATGTTGAAGGCGTTGAAGATGGCTTCGGTTTCATCGATAAGCCGCTCTGCTTCGCTCACGGGCATGAACTGCGTAAGGTCGGTTTTGCCGAGCTTGTGGATGTAGTTGAGCTTGCCGTCGGAAAAGAGCCCGCCCCCGCCGATGCCGGAAAGGATGTGGCAGGGCTTGCACTTGATACACTTCTGTGTCTTGCCGATGGGGCAGTTGCGCTGCTTGGCGGGTTTGCCCCGGTCTATCATGCACACGGAAAGGCCGGAATGCTCCGCAAGGTGATAGGACGCGAACAATCCGGCGGGACCGCCGCCCACAACGATGACGTCGAACTGCATTTTCTGGGTCATAACCTGTTCTCCGGACAATATATATTGCCTTCCTGCCGCGGGGTTTTCTCCTGCCGGACACGGCGGGGAAAAGCACTGCGCGCACGAAGGCTTATCCTAGCTTGCACACGAGTTTTTTGTTCTGTCAACGGATTTTTGTGCCTGCCGGACGGCACGGGCCAGACGGCGCACGGCCTCTTGCAGGGTGTCCGGGTCGTGCAGGGCGAAGTTCAGCCGCAGGTGGGCGGCGCCCTGCTCCGGGTGCAGGAAAAAGGCGGTGCCGGGAGCCACGGCCACGCCGTGGTGCAGGGCCAGCGGCGCAAGGCTGCCTGCGGTGAGCGGGGCGGGCAGGGTGCACCACGCGAAGAGCCCGCCCTGAATGGGAGCTATGCGTACCTGCGGCAGATGCTCGGCCATGGCCTGCAGCAGGGCGTTGCGGCGTTTGCGGTAGATGTGGCAGGAGCGGGCAAGATGCGCCCGGTGTCTGCCCACGGAGACAAAGCGGTGCAGGGCGCGCTGGATGATGCCGGACGAGGAGAGATCGTTCAGCCGCTTGCAGCGGATGAGCAGGTCGCGCACGGGGCCTTCTGCCACAAGGTAGCCCACGCGCAGGCCCGGCATGAGCATTTTGGAAAAGGTGCCCGCGTAGAGCGTGTCGCCGGGGTGCGCCAGCGCCTTGAGCGCGGGCTGGGCATGCCCTTCATACCGCAGTTCGCCCACGAAATCGTCCTCAAGCAGCGGGATGCCGTGTTCACGCGCCATGTGCACGAGATGGCGGCGGCGTTGCCCGCTCATGCAGATACCCGTGGGGTTGTGAAAATTGGGGATGGTGTAGATGAGCCGGGGGGCGTGCTCCTTCAGCAGTGCGGGCAGAAGGTCTGTGCGCATGCCCTCCTCATCCATGGGCACGGGGATGACGCGCAGCCCGCGCGAGCGGAACAGGTCCAGCCCGTCTGCGTAGCTGGGCGATTCCACCAGAACGCAGTCGCCGGGGGCGGTGAGCAGTTGGCAGACAAGGGCCAGAGCCTGCTGCGATCCGGCGGTGATGATGATGTCCTGCGGCGCGGCAGGAATGCCCTGATCCGCAAGCAGGTGCGAGATGGTACGGCGCAGGGGCGGATAGCCCGCCACTTCTTCGTATTCCGCGGCCTTCCAGCCTTCGCGGCGCAGGGTTTCGCGCAGGCTGGCGCGCAGTTGGTCCACGGGAAAGAGACGCGGATCGCTGTTGCCGCTGTTCAGGGCGATGATATCTGCCTGCGGCGCGTGGCTGGCCAGCGGAATGGCGGGCGGTGCCGAGAGAAAGCTGTGGCGGCGCAGGGCGTGGTGCTGCCACAGGGGCCATGGGTCGCAGACGGCATCCGGAGAGCGGGCAGGGGTTTCGCCGCGCGGGGCATTTTCGCGGGACAGGGTGCGGGCGGGTGAGGAGTAGGGCGGCAGCACGTAGGTGCCGCTGCCTACCCGTGCCGCCACAAGGCCGGAGGCATCCAGCTCCGCATAGGCTGTTTCTACGGTTATGCGGTTCACGCCGAGTTCGCGGGCAAGAACCCGGATGGCGGGCAGGCGGGTGCCTGCGGGCAGCGCGCCGCACTCTATGCGGTGGCGGATGAAGCGGGCTATCTGCGTGTACAGGGGCAGCGGGCTGGTTTTGTCTACGGGAATGCGCATGTGGCGGACCCCTTGGCGGTATGTTCCCTGCGGCATACGGCTGCGCCGGGAAAATTGGCATGGTGAAAATAGCTGTAAACCGTGCCTGTGCGTGGGGTCAATATCGCCGTATGGTGCGCGGGGTGGGATGATGGGAGCGGCTGCGGCGCATTGGCCTGATCCGCCGTTGGAGGCATGGGCGGAGCAAGAGGGGAACAGTCTGAACGGCCGGGGGAATCGGTGGACAAGGGAGCACGGGGAACACGGGGAACACGGGGAACACAGGGAACACAGGGAGCACAGGGTATGAGAGTAGCGGCGTTTTCCGTGACGGGCATGCAGGGCAGGGGATATATGGCGGCACTGGGCAGTGCGGCCGTGCTGGCTTTTTCCAGCATTCTCATACGCTACATAAGCGATTCCTTTGCCCTGCCGGTGCTGGCGCTGGCCTTCTGGCGCAACGCCTTTGTCTGCGCTGTGCTGCTGCCGCTGCTGCTTGTGCTGCGGACGCCCCTTCTTGGCGGTCTGCGCGCGCACTGGCGCTTTTTTTTGTGCTACGGCTCCATGCTTGCGGTGTTCAATGTGGCGTGGACCTTGTCTGTAGTTCATAACGGGGCATCCGTGGCCACAGTGATGAACTACTGCTCCATAGCCTATATTGC
>CAYRLL010000122.1:4991-9852 GCA_964425115.1 uncultured Desulfovibrio sp.
TGCTGTATACCTTCGGTTGCGCGGCGTGTGTGCTGTGGGCGCTGAATGCCGGATTCGCCCACTTTGCCCCGGAGGCGGGGCTGGCGTCTGCGGACCTGATGCCGCAGCGGCTGTGGGGTGGCGGCGGAACGGAGACGGCATTGCCCCTTGGCTGGTTAGCCCTGCTCACGCTGGCGGTGGGGCCCACGCTGCTGGGCTATGGCCTGTACAATGTTTCGCTGTGCCATCTGCCTTCTTCGGTGGCGAATCTGGTGCTTACGCTGGAGCCTGTGCTTACCGCGCTTGTGGCGTACAGGTTCTTGGGCGAGCGGTTAAGTGCCGTGCAATGGGCCGGGGGCGTGTGCATTATGGGTGGGGTGCTGGTGCTGCGGCTGGCGGTGCGCAGCGGCACGCCGGGTGAGGCTGTTGAGGCTGCTGAGGCGGGTCAGGCAGGTGAGGCGGGTAAGGCGGACACTGCGATACCGGGCGCAGTGCGGCAGCGGGTGCGGGGAGAAATCGGGTAGCGGCGGCAGCGCATCCATCTGCCGCCCTGCGTGGATACGCCCGCAGCGGCCCCGTTGGCCTTGACCGATGGAGAGGCTCCCTATACAGGAACTGATACGTTATGACCGGTTCCGCACAAGGGGGAGTGATGTTGTTCAACCGTTCCGGGATGTTGCTGATTGTTCTGCTGCTGGGGTCCATAGTGCTGCCGGGGTGTGCGGTGGTGAGGAAGGTGCCCATGCCGCCGTATACGGAGACGGTGCAGGAGGAGACGGTGCCTGCGGGGCCGTACGAGCCTGTTGCCTTTGACCGGGTGGTGGTTTCCGTGCGGCGGGGCGATATTATAGGCGCGTGGTACACCGGCTTTTCAGAGGCGGGCGGGAGCCTGTGCAATCAGGACGGCGCTTCGGAAATGACGTGGGCTTCCAGTCATGCCGCGCTGATGGATTCGGACAATCTTCTTGGGGACACCTTCATCCGGACCATGCGGGAGAAGGGATATGACGCGGTGGGGGATTCTTCCGTCATGTTCGACCGTGAAGCGGAAAGCGCACGGGCCAGATATCGCGTGGGAGCGCGCATAACGGGCATTACATCCAACCTGTGCAAGGAATACTCCTCGTGGGACGGCAGTGACCTGCACAGGACCAGCGGGGAGGTGTTTCTCTCCGTGGAGTGGAGCGTCTATTCCGTATTTGCCAAGCAGGTGGTCTACAGCACGCGGACGGACGGGTACCATAAGCTGGCAAGGGGCGTGCCCAACGGAGGGGAACTGGTGTTTGCAGAAGCCTTTGCCGCAGCGGTGCAGAATCTGGCCATGAAGAAGGATTTCAGCGAACTGCTGCGCAGAAAGCAGGGCGGGGCGGCAACTCCGGCAGCAGGATATGACGAACCGTTGCGCCCGTTGAGCCTGTCGCGCCTGCAACCGTTTGAGGAACCTGTGGAGGCGCATATACGGAAGGTGGGAGAGGCGGTGGTGACCATCCGGCAGGGAAGCGGGCATGGTTCCGGATTTTTCATCTCCCATGACGGCTATATTCTCACCAATGCCCATGTGGTGGGCGAAGCCGGAGAGGTTTCGGTCATGCTGGGCGGTTCTCTGGAGCTTTCCGGAACCGTGCTGCGGGTGAACAGGCGCAGGGACGTGGCACTGGTGAAGGTTGCCCTGAACAGGGCGGCTGCCCTGCCTGTGGAAACGGAACCGGTGCGGCAGGCGCAGGCCGTGTTTGCCATAGGGACGCCCGGGATGCTTGATCTGCACAATACGGTGACGCGGGGCATTGTCAGCGCTGTGCGGTATGATGAGCAGATGCAACAGCCTGTCATTCAAGCGGATGTGGACATTCAGCCCGGAAACAGCGGGGGGCCGCTTGTGGATGAGAAGGGTAACGTGGTCGGCATAAGCGTTGCCGGGTACCTGACAAGCGAAATGACCTCTATGGGCATTAACCTGTTCATTCCCATAGAGGATGCCCTGAGCAGCCTGCATATTCTGCCGGAAAGCCAGACTGAAGGTGGGCGCAAGGAATAGGGTCTGAATGGGGCAGTCGGACAAGGCGTACTGGCCAGACTGGGACGGGTGTGAAAAAGGCCCCGGCAGACCAAACTGCCGGGGCCATGCTATTATATGATGCCTGCGGGGGCTGCAGTATGCCTAAGGCTGGCGGGCGGCGAGAAACTGCGAGAGAATCATGGCACCCGCCTGCGCCACGTTCAGCGAATCGAAGCCTTCCCGCATGGGGATAGCCAGCGAAATATCCATGCGCTTGCCCACGTTGGGGCGTATGCCCTTATCCTCGTTGCCGAGCACAAGCACGGCAGGGGTGTGCAGCTTGGCGGTGTACAGGTTTTCGGCATCGCCGCCCATGTAGGCACCGTAGACGAAATAGCCCATATCCTTGGCCAGTTCCAGCGTGCGCGAAATGTTGGTGGCCTTTGCCACGGGCAGTTTGCCTAAGGCCCCTGCGGATGCCTTGGCCGCTGCCGCGCCCAGAAACGAAGCATTGTGCTTGGGCACGATGAGGCCGCCCCCGCCTATGCCGTAGAGTGTGCGGGCAAGGGTACCCGCATTGCCGGGGTCCTGTATCTGATCAAGCACCAGTACCAGAGGCAGTGCGGACTCCAGCCCCATGCGCAGCACGGTTTCTTCGTCCAGAAAGCCAGCTTCGAAGATTTTGGCTATGACGCCCTGATGGTTGCCCTTGAAAAGCTTGTCCAGAACGGCTTCCTGCACAAAAGTGAAGCGAATTTTTTGCTTCCGGCACAGATCGGTAATGATGGTAATATCTTGGCCGCGTTTGTCTTTGCGGATGAGGACGGAATCCACCTGGCCGGGGTCTGTTTTCAGCCGCTCGGTGACAGGCTTGATACCGGGGAGAAAACCTTCGGAATTATTGTCGTTATCATGATGCATGTGCAAAATCCTGCATATTCTCTTGAAAAAGTTTACAGAATGGGTGATGATTGGGAGAGTTGCCTTGTTTTTGCGATTAGGTTAGTTGCAGTATTCAAACGCAAGGTGCAGATACCCTCCCGTTGTTGCCGACGCAAGAGGGCTGGGCCGCAAAAACGGACAATGCATGCGAAAATACCTATCCATACAGAATACTTCCCTACGGTCCTGTGGTCTGGTGCTGATGTTCATGTTGACGTTGGTGCTTGGCGGTTGCGCCACTAAACAACCCGTTGCGGAGGGGCTTGGCGATGGTGCGCAGGGTGCTGCGTATTGCCCGCCCAACCTTGGCCGCCCGGACGTTTCCGCCGAAGACGTTGCCGCCCTTGACGAGGTGCCCGGCGACGATGATGCCCAACTCACCTCTGACGAGCAGGAAGCCCTTAATTCCCGGCTCGACATCGACATTGAGATGGAAGACAGCGACCGTGAGGCAGTGGAAAGGTATTTCACCTACTTTACGCATCGCGGACGTGAGCACTTTGTAAGATACCTTGAACGCGCCGGAATGTACATGCCCTACGCGCGTGAGGTGTTCCGTGAAAAGGGACTGCCTGAAGAACTGGTGTATCTGGCCATTGTGGAAAGCGGCTTTAATCCCAATGCCTATTCCCGTTCCGGAGCAGCCGGCGTGTGGCAGTTCATGCCTTTTACCGGGCGCAAGTACGGACTGCGCTACGACTGGTGGATAGATGAGCGCCGCGACCCCTTCAAATCCGTTCATTCCGCTGCGGACTACCTGAACAAGCTCTACGCCGACTTCGGCGACTGGTACCTTGCCATTGCCGCCTACAACGCGGGCGAGGGCAAGATTGGCCGCGCCATGAAAGGCACCGGTGCCGAAAGCTTTTTCGAACTGACCCAGAAGAACCACAAGCTGAGCCACAAGCAGCAGCTGCGGCAGGAAACCAAGGACTATGTGCCCAAGTTCCTTGCCGTGGTGAAGATTATGCGCAACCTGAAAAAGCTTGGGTTTGAGCCCGTGGATGAAAGCTGCCGCCTTGACCTTGCCGAACTGAAGGTGAAAGGCGGCACTGACTTGCTGGCACTTTCCAAGGCCGTGGGCATGGACTGGGCAACCTTTGCCACCTACAATCCCGCGTTTTTGCGGCAGGTGAGCCCGCCCGATTACGAGGCATCCGTCTATCTGGCGGAAACACAGGTGGCGGCGGCGCAGAACTTTGTGCGTTCTGCCAAGTCCCGTCCCTTTGAGGGCTGGCAGGCATACAATATCAAGTCCGGTGATACGTGGTACCGCATCAGCCGTCAGTTCAACGTGCCCATCACCGTGCTTAAGAGTGTGAACAAGAGCGCCTCTGACAACCTGCGTATAGGACAGCAGGTAATGATTCCGGGTGGTGCCAAGGCATCTTCCACCGCTGTGGCGGAGCAGGATTCGCGCAGCAGGACACGCTCCATCGCTCAGAAGCGCAGCAATTATGTGGTGCAGACCGGGGATACGCTCTATGCCATTTCACGCGAGACCGGCGTGAGCCTGCAATCCCTTATGGAGGCCAACGGCCTGACGGCAGCTTCCATCCTCAAGGTGGGGCAGAAGCTGTATGTGCCTGACCAGTCTGTTTCCAAGACCGTGGCTTCGCGCAAGCAGGCGGATGAGGCAAGACGCACGCTCGTGTACCGTGTGCAGCGCGGGGAATCTGTATGGTCCATCGCCCGCAAGTTCGGGGTGTCGCACTTGGATGTGATGCGCTGGAACGAGCTTTCATCGCAGCCCAAGCTGCAGCCCGGTGATCAGCTGCGGTTGTTCGTGAACTGATAGTTATTGGTAACCCCTTGTGATTATGAGGCTCCGAAGTGATTCGGAGCCTTTTTTCATGTGTGTCCGTCATGTCTGTGAAAAATATTGGCACAAACCAGTTGACGGTTGGATGGGTTTTGCGTAGAACCCGCTTCCCTGCTTCGGAA
>CAYRLL010000123.1:0-9557 GCA_964425115.1 uncultured Desulfovibrio sp.
GCGTATGGCGTGCAGGGTGCGCGGGTCCCATTCGCGGCTGCCCGCAAGGGGCAGGGTCCGCACCCCCTCCAGTGCGGCGGCATGCCGCATCAGGGGCGCATCCGCAGGCGCGGCGAGAATGGGAGAAAATGCGCCGGAACGGGCAAGGGCGCGGGCAAGATAATAGACCTGCCATTGTCCGCCGCGCATTTCCTTTCCCAGATCAATCAGCAATATATGCATCAAGGAAAAATATCCCCGCAGGTAAAAGCCGGCACCGGAAGCCCTCCGGTGCCGGTCTGTAATGCATCGGTTTACGCCGTATGCCGGATGAATCCGGCGTGCGGCAGACTACCGCAACGGAATGCCGCAGTCCTTTATATCCTGCCGCAGCAGATCGCGGATTCTCCGGGCAACGGGACCGGGACGCACATCGTGGATGGGCTGCCCCTCAAACCGCACAACGCCCACGCAGTCACCCGTGGTACCCAGCATCAGCACCTCGCGGGCACGGTAGATATCATCCTCCCGCACCCTTTGGAACACGATGGGCATCTCGTCCTTGAGCAATTCCACGGCGCGCATGATGGTGGTGCCCGTCAGCGCATTGGTGAATTCCGGTATCACCAGCCTGCCTTCCGTGTCCACCAGCGCCACGTTTTCCGTTGCGCCTTCCGCAAGAAAGTCGTTGTCGTCAAACGCCAGCGGCAGGTTCATGCCCCGCTCGGTCGCCTCGCGGCGCATGAGCACGTTGGGAATGTAGTTGGCGTTCTTCATCCGCGCCATATAGCCGGGCTTTGCCGGAATGGACGAACGGAACGCCGTAAGTCCCTTTTCGTAAAGCTCCTCGGCCATGGGCTTGAAGCGGTAGGCAACCACATACAGGCTGGAAACGGGGCACTCCGCCGGATCAATGCCGAAACCGCCCGGTCCGCGCCCCATAAGCACACGCAGCATGCCGTTTTCCGTTTCCGCGGCGCGTGCCACCTCAAGGGCTATGTCACGCACCCGCTCCCACGGGCAGGGCGGCGCAAGATACAGCCCCTTGGCAGACCGCTGCATACGCTCAATATGCGCATCCAGCTGGTAGACACGCCCGTCCACCCACTTCATGCTTTCAAAGATGCCGTCGCCGCGATGGGCAAGGTGGTCATCCATGGGCAGAAGCATCAGGCGCGGGTTCCGGCATATGCAGCCTATGCGGTGCTCGTAAAACGCCAGCACCCCCTGCTCGCCCGCGCGGCGGGCGGCAAGGAGCTTTTCCATATATTCTTCCGTTTCACAGACAGGTATCACGTATTGTTCCTGTTCCCGTGGGACGTTACTGGAATAGAGTAGTATCCTTCACGCCAAGCAGGTCGCGCTCCAGAAGCGTTTCGGCAATCTGCACGGCGTTCAGGGCTGCGCCCTTGCGGATGTTGTCGGCAACAATCCACATGTTCAGGCCGTTTTCTATGGTCTCATCCTCACGGATGCGCCCCACGAAGGTGGCGTCCTCTCCCGTGGCGTCCAGCGCCATGGGATAAATCTTCTCGCCGGGGTTATCCAGCACGGTCACGCCCGGTGCCTGCGTAAGGATAACCCGCGCCTCAGCGGGGGTAAGCTTCTTCTCCGTTTCTATGTTCACGGATTCGCTGTGCCCGTAAAACACGGGAATACGCACTGCGGTTGCCGTAACCTTGATGGAGGGGTCGCCCATGATCTTCACGGTTTCGTGCACCATTTTCATTTCTTCCTTGGTGTACCCGTTGTCCATGAAGACATCTATCTGCGGCAGCGCGTTGAAGGCTATCTGGTAGGGATACACCTTGGGCTCGGGCTGCTGCATGTTGAAGAGCTGACGCACCTGCGTTTCCAGTTCCTCAATGGCTTTCTGCCCGGTGCCGGAAACCGCCTGATATGTGGAAACCACCACCCGCTTTATGCCTGCGGCATCGTGCAGGGGCTTAAGCGCCACCACCATCTGAATGGTGGAACAGTTGGGGTTGGCAATAATGCCGTTGTGCCACGCCAGATCGTGGGCGTTCACTTCCGGCACCACCAGCGGACAACGCTTGTCCATGCGCCACGCGCTGGAATTGTCCACCACCACGCAGCCCGCTTTGGCGGCATGGGGGGCATATTTCTCGGAAGTGGAACCACCGGCGGAAAAAAGAGCCAGATCCACGCCCGCAAAGGAGTCTTCCGTCAGTTCACGAACGGTCAGCTCCCCGCCCCGGTACGGAACCTTCATACCCGCCGAACGGGCGGATGCAAGGGCGATAACCTCGTGGGCAGGAAAATCCCTCTGCTCCAGCGTCTTCAACATTTCGCGGCCAACGGCCCCTGTCGCGCCCACAACGGCTACGACCAGCTTCTCTTTACTCATGGGAACACCTCTTCTTCATCACGCACCAAAAATCCGCTGCCCGGGAACCCCCGGACCTATCCCTTGCCTCTGCGCCCGCCGGGTCCGCCAACCCGCAGGCTACTCCACGCCATTGGCCCGCAGAACCGCTCCCATCACCTGATCCGTCCCGTTGATGTGCTTCATCCACCAGTCGGTCAGATAATCCAGCAGTTCCGGCGTGATGCCGGTTCCCTTGTCCAGATACTCCAGCAGAAAGCTCACGCAGTTGCTGAAAAACTCGCGATGCTGGCGCATGTGCTCCTCGTAATTAGGCATCTGGCCTATGTACGGAGCCATGTACCGGCGTTCGGTGGCAAAATGCTCCTGCGCGTACTCGTTCACCTTGGTGATAAGGTCCGCCAGCACGGTGTGGTCCTCGCCATTCATGTACGCCTGATACAGGTCATTGATGATCGCGGTCAGCCGCTCGTGCTGCTCATCGATCTCGCGCACCCCTATCTGCATGCTCGTCTTCCATTCCGCCATGCTCATGTCCGCTCCTGCCGGAAGATATCTCCGCGCCCCCTGCCGGGGCAAAAAACAATGCGGGCAGCATAGGACAACACGCCGTCAATGACAATGCGTATGATGTCCTGATCTTTCATGCTGCCGCCCCCTTGCCGTGCTTTGGAGAACACCCTCTTCGCCGTGCCTCCGAAGAAGGCCTGACGTCACTCAGGCGGCACCTTGGCGGGCTGCCGCCCCGCCTAAAACCGGCGGATAAGCACCACGCCGCCCACCAGCATGGCAATGCCCGCCAGCCGCATGAGCGTGACAGGGCGCTCCGCATAGCCCAGCGCCCCGAAGTGGTCCAAGCCTACGGAGGCGATCATCTGTCCCGCCACCACCAGCCCCACCATGGTCGCCGCTCCCAGACGGGGCGCAAGGAAGGTGACCACGGTGACGAATACCGCCCCCAGCAGGCCGCCCACCCAGTGCCACCACTGGGTGGTTGTTCCCGCAAGGGAGGGAAAAGGCACCCGCGCGGCAACGCAGTAGCCCACCAGCGCCAGCGTACCCACCGTAAAGGAAACAAGGGACGCAAGGGCGGGATGCCGTGCCCAGTGCAACTGCAGCTGCGCGTTTATGCCCGCCTGCGTGGGCAGGGTTGCCCCTGCCAGCAGGGCAAGGGCTATCCAGAATAGATTCATGGCTGCTCCTGTTCCGTGCGCGCGGCGTGCGGCACATTCCGCAACTCGCGCACAACGGCGATGTCCGCTTCCAGAAAAGGCAGTTCAAGGGCCTGCGCATAGCTGAACCAGCCTGTCTCGTGCCCTTCCGCAGGGTGCACGCTGCCCGCGAACGATGTAATGTGGTAAAAATACAGGTGCACCACCTGTTCGGGATAGGTATGGCGTACGGTACGCCAGAATTCCCAGGCCAGCGGGGTTATGCTCATCTCCTCGCGGAATTCGCGCACCAGCGCCTGCTCACGGGTTTCGCCGGGCTCCATCTTGCCGCCGGGAAATTCCCAGAATCCCGCATGAATCTTGCCCTCCGGCCTGCGCGCGGCAAGAAAACGCCCGTCACGCCAGACAATGCCCGCCACTACATGAATCTCTTTCATGCCGCGCCTACTCGGTGTCCGCAAGGGCCGCCCTGCGTGCTTCCAGATCGTTGATCACCGTTTCCAGCTCGCCCATCTTTTCCATGAGCGCCTCTCCCTGCGCCTGCAAGGCATGAAAACGCTTAAGCAACTCAGATGCCTTGGCGGAATCGGCATACACCGCAGGGTCCGCAAGCTGCGCCTCCACCCCGCCCTGCTCTGCGAGCAGCGTCTCAAACTGCGTTTCCAGCTTGGCGTAGGCTTCCTGCCTGGGCTTCAGTTCCTTGTAGATGGCGTTGCGCATCTCCGCCTGCTGGCGCTTGATGCGTTTCTGCTCTTCCCGGCTCAGGCTTCCGCCCCGCTGTGCGTCGTCGCCGCCCCGTGCGGCTTCGGCATTCTGCTGCCGCCGCGCCCGGTCATACTCCTCAAAGCCCGATTCATAGACCGTGAACCCGTTTTCCGAAAGCGCCCACACCTGATCCGCCACCTCGGAAAGCAGATACCTGTCGTGCGCCACCATGAACAGCGTGCCGTCAAAGGCATCCAGCGCATCCACCAGCGCCTCGCGCGATTCAAGGTCCAGATGGTTGGTGGGCTCGTCCAGCACAAGGAAGTTGCTGCGCGAAAGGAACAGGGTGGCCAGCAGCAGGCGGCTTTTCTCCCCGCCGGAAAGGGTGCTGACCTGCCTGTCAAAATAGCTCTGTCCAAGCATGAACAGACCCAGCACGGACATAAGCTCTTCCTCGGTGGTGCGGGGGTCGGAAAGGCGGCGAATTTCGCCCAGTGCCGTTCCGGAGGCATTCAGCACATCCAGTTGGTGCTGGCTGAAAAAGCCCATGCGCACCTTGGAGCCGAGCACCACATTGCCCGCCATCTTCTCCAGCCTGCCCGCCACCAGCTTGAGCAGCGTGGACTTGCCGCAGCCGTTGGGGCCCACCAGCGCCACCCGCATACCCCTGTACAACTGGAAATCCAGCGTCGGCCACAGGCGTGTGCCGTCCGGAAAGGCGAACTCCAGCCCCACCACGCTGCACACGGTCTTGTCCGCCTGCACGGGCTCCGGCCATTTGAACTGCAAGGTGCGGCGTTTGGCTTCAAGCTGAATGCCATCCAGCTCTTTTTCCAGCCGCGCCGCCATCTTCTGCTTGGACCCGGCCTGCCGCGCCTTGGACGCCTTGGCCTTGAAACGGCGCACAAAATCCATCTTGCGCTCAATTTCTTCGGCAAGGCGCTGCCGCTCGCGCTCCTTCTGGGTCTCTATCTCGTCCTGCAAATCAAGAAACTGGGTAAAACTGCCCTTGCGGAACAGGGGCTTGGACGCGCCAAGATACAGCACATGGGTACCTATCTTGTCCATGAACACCCGGTCATGGGCCACAAAGACCAGTACGCCCTTGTATTCCAGCAAAAAATTTTCCAGCCACTCCACCGCTTCAAGGTCAAGATGGTTGGTGGGTTCGTCCAGCAGCAGCACGTCCGCCCCGGCGGTGAGCACGCGGGCAAGTTTGGCCCTCTCCCGCCAGCCGCCGGAAAGCTGCCCTATGGGCATACGCCACTTGCGCTCGGCAAACCCAAGGCCGGAAAGCACCGTCTTGGCCCTGTGTTCCGGATTATGCCCGTACACCTGCTCAAGCTCCGCCTGCCGCACGCCCAGCCGCTTCAGGGCGGTCTCGTCACCGGCCTGCGTCGCGGCCTCCCACTCGGCCCAAAAGTCGTTCCAGTCCGGCAGCACTTCCAGAACCCATGTGAGCAGCGGGGTTTCCAGCAGGCTCTCGTCCATCTCCTGCGCCACATAGCCCATGCGGCACCCGCGCGGCACGCTCACCCGCCCCCCGTCCGATGAGGAAACCCCGGCAATGAGCTTTATAAGGGTGGATTTGCCGCAGCCGTTGGGACCGCACACGCACAGCCGCACGCCGGATTGAATCTCCAGCGAAAAATTGGCAAAGATGTCATGCCCGCCGAACGTCTTGGTCAGATTCTGTATATTGATATTCATGGTACGCCTCGCAAGGAAGCACGGCATACCAGAACAGCCGCCGCTTGGCTAGCCAAGTATGCCCCCGCCCATCTTCAGCGCCGCAGCCGTCCGGCCACGGCCTGCTGCATCGCTCCGCTCACGCCTGCCTGCCCGGCCAGTTCCTCCCACCGGCCAAGAGCGGCCCTAACCCTGTCCATACACTCCGCAGCCTTCTTTCTCGGCACACCAACAGAATCCGCCACCCGCAACAGATGCTCCGGTCCGGGATTACGCCCCTCTCCCGCCACGGCAAGGGCGTGTTCTCCACCCGGCCCTGACGAAAAAACCACGTCATACGCGGGAGAAACACGCCATTCGCCGTCAGCACCCATAAGAAAGCTGTGGTTTTTGGGATGGTCGTCCCTGTTGTGGGCAAACACGTTAAAGACCATTCTCGCAAACACCTGCTCCACCTCGTCCTGCCTGCGGGTAAGAAGCCGCGTGGCTTTGAGAAGCTCCTCATATCCCACGCTCGGCACGCGAAAATCCGCATCCAGAAGCCCGCTTAGCGAAAGCATGTGAACGCGCTCCGCATCCCTACGGTCAAACCGCTTCAACCCGAAAAACCTCCCTCCTCCGGCGGTAGAAAACAGTGCGGCCTCCGGCATCACTATCCCTGCATCACGGGCCATATGGGCGTATGCCAACTCTATGGCCCCCATATCCGCCGGGTCTTCCCGCGCCCCGAACTTCACCAGCCAGTGCGAATAGCCCTCCGGCAACACGTCGTCCCCATGCACCAGATGCGCCCTGTCCGGCGAACAGCCGACCAGCACCTTGGGCCGTGCTCCGCCCGGAGAACCTCCCGCCCGGAGCAGTTGGTCCAATACAGCCTCCGCATCATCTTCCAGCACCAGCCGCGCCTGCCGTGCAAGGACGTCAAGGTCCAGCGCCTCTTCCCCTTCCCTTGCCCCGAAGGAAGGATGCTCCGGCTGATACTCCAGCACCCCCATCCCCCGGCTGCCCACCCATGCCAGACGATCCAGCGGCGTCAGCTCCCCCGGCATCACGCCTTCCGCGCGCAGCTTTCTGTCCATAAGCAGCCGCCCCCACCCATCGGGCAAACTGTCGTTAAAAACGCCGTGCAGCCCTTCGAATATCCGCTCCGGCCCCGGAATAACGGCAGTCCCCGGAGCCTGGCGCAGCCTGAACGGCGAAGGATTAAGGCGCTGCGGAAAATCTTTGGCAAACTCAAAAAGAATACGGCGTTCCACCCATGCCAACCGCCCTACCAAAAGAGACTCGCCCCCAAACCGCATGAATACGGACAAAAGCCGCACCGGCGTAAAGTGTGCACGCCTGAACCGGCTATCCGCCCTGTCCTTTGCTTTGCCCTTCGCCCGTCTCTTACCCTGCTCGTTGTCCAAGGAAGTACGCTGCCTATTCACTTCACGCTCCCCCTCTCTCTGGGCCGATCCGCCCGGCGCATTTCATCCAGCGATGCCTGCGGCCCCGGTGCGAACAATGCGCCGAACCCGTCCTCCGCTCGCAGCGCAAACGCCACACGCACCACCAGTTCCAGCGATGCCGCCCCGGTGCGTTCAAACCGCTTAAGACTCCCCAGGCTCACCCCGGCCCGCTCGGCAAGCCCCTGCTGGGTAAGACCTGCGGCCAGCCGCAACGCTCTGGCCCGCCCCGCCACACCACGGCCAATATCATCCGGAGAAAACAGGTTAACAGTCATTATATTATCCCTTAAATGGAAATATCACTCATTACAGCTCAAATATTAACTACAAAATACACACCACAAACACATCTGTCCACCTTCCAACTCCTCTCCACCTACACATCCGCTCTGGCCCCTCTTTTGCATAACATCCTGCACGCGGCCCTGCGCCGCAAGGAGGATTGCCATGCAGGACAGTATGTACAGTGCGCTCTTCGGCGCGCTTTCCAACGAGCATCGCCTGAACAGTATCACCAATAATCTGGCGAACGTGAACACCACGGGCTACAAGCGGGACCAGCTTGCCTTCGCGGATACCTTTGTCATGTTCGCGCACGACCAGATCATGGAACCCGTGGCAACAGTGCGCTCCAAAAAACTGTTCCCGGAGCCCATACACATTGCCAAGCCCCGGCTTGCCGTCTCGCAGACAGATTTTACCCAAGGAAGTCTGCGCGTTACCGGAGCACCGCTGGATGTCGCCCTGCACGGGGAAGGCTTCCTGAAGGTACAAACCCCCGACGGCGACTACTACACCCGTAACGGTCATTTCCGTCAAAGTGCTGACGGCACGCTCATCACGGAACAGGGTTGGCCTGTTCTGGGAACAGGCGGCCCCATTGTCATTCCGCCCAACGCACAGGTGCACATCAGCGAAGACGGACAAATCTTCAACGGTGACGAAGTGCTGGGGCAGTTGCAGGTGGTCTCGTTCGAAGACCCCACCATTCTGGAAAAACGCGGCCGCAACCTGTTCCAGCCGCGTGCGGGAGTCCAGCCCGCCGAGCAACCAGCGGAGGGCACCGTGGTCACACAGGGCTTTCTGGAAACAGCCAACGTGGAAGTGGTTACGGAGATGGTGAACATGATCGAAGCCCAGCGGCAGTTCGAAGCATACACCAAGGTCATGCAAAGCACGGATACGCTGGACAAGGATGCCATCCAGCGCGTCTCCAAGTCACGGTCATAGTGCCGGGAGGATATCACCATGATGCGTTCCCTGTGGACAGCCGCCACGGGCATGATTGCCCAGCAGCTCAACATTGACGTCATTTCCAACAACCTCGCCAACGTGAACACCATCGGCTTCAAGAAAAGCCGGGCCGAGTTTGAGGACCTGATGTACCAGAACCTGAAGATTGCAGGCTCCGTCACCGGAGAAGACAACCGCATTCCCACAGGCATTCAGGTCGGCCTTGGCGTGCGCCCCACCACGGTGCACAAGTTCTTCACGCAGGGCGACTACCAGAACACCGGCAATGCGCTGGACCTTGCCATAGAAGGTGAAGGGTTCTTTCAGGTAGAGGTGAACGGCGAGCTCATGTACACGCGCGCCGGAGCCTTCAAACTCAATCAGGACGGCACCATCGTCACCGCCAACGGCTACGTGCTGCAGCCGCAGTTCACCGTGCCTGCGGAGACCAAGAACATTGCCGTGTCAGAAACCGGCCACATTGCCGCCCTCGACAGCACAGGGGCGGAACTGGCGGCGGCAGAAATCCCGCTCTTCACCTTCATCAACGCGGCGGGTCTGGATGCCCGCGGACGCAACCTCTACACGGCAACAGAGGCCTCCGGTGCCGCCGTGGAAGGCGTGCCCGGAACGGACAACGTGGGCACGGTTGCGCAGGGCTTTCTTGAAATGTCCAACGTGGAAATCGTGGATGAAATGGTCAACATGATCGTGGGGCAGCGCGCCTATGAAATGAACTCCAAGTCCATTCAGACCTCGGACTCCATGCTCCAGATGGCCGTCCAGCTGAAGCGGGCGTAACGGGTGTCCGGCAAGCAGTTTGATGCGCGGGTGTAAAGGCCCCGGCCCGCCACGCATTTCTGCTCACCTGACATTACGGATCATTTTCAACACGCTGCACAGACAGGCCGCGAACGGTTTTTGTGCCCCATATGCCCTATGTGACCGGCTCAACTGGATCACCTGACATCATCGGCATGA
>CAYRLL010000124.1:0-9505 GCA_964425115.1 uncultured Desulfovibrio sp.
TTTGTTCTCTGCGGTGCCAGCGGCACGGGCAAAACCCACCTCCTGCGCGCCATGGGCAACGAAATAGCCCGCCACACCGATCCCGAATATATCTTCCTCGGCACGGTGGAAGACCTTGCCGCCATCTACGGTGCGGAGTATCAGGCAGATACCCATGCCGCACGCCGCCATCTTGCCCGGCATGCCTATTTCCTGCTGGATGATATCCAGCGTTTCAAAGATTTTTCCGCCCTGCAGGAAGAAATGATATTTCTGTTCAACATCCTGCACGATTCCGGCCGTCAGATGGTCTTCACCTCGTCCGGTCCCATCTCCGGCTTCGAGTTCATGGACCAGAAGCTGCGCTCCCGGCTGGAATGGGGCCTCATAGCCCAGATCAAACCGCAGGATCTGGATATCCGCGTCCGCTTCGTGCAGCAGCGGCTCAAGCAGGACCGCCTGCGCCTTTCCAAGGAACAGGTCTTCATGCTGTGCCAGCGGTTCCCCGATTTCCGCCACCTGCAAGGCGTGCTCACCAAGCTGGCAGCCTTCAGGGATCTCATGAGCAAGGATGTCACCGACAAGGATTTCGAGCAGATACTGGCTCATACCGATCACCGGCAGGGCAGTTCCATCACGCCGGAAACGGTCATCACCATCATAGCGGAGCATTTCAGCCTTACCCCGAAAGACATCACCGGCTCCAAAAGGCACCAGAAGGTCGTTCAGGCACGCCAGCTCGCCATGTTCATATGCAGGCAGCTGCTGGGCAGTTCCTACCCCTCGCTGGGCCGCCTGTTCGGGGGTAAAGACCACTCCACAGCCATGTACGCTGTTAAAAAAGTCAAAGAATTACAGGAAAGTAACAAAGATACGAAACTTTTAGTGACCGAGCTGAAGAAAAAGTGCCTTACCAGAGACGGATAAGGCGCTTCCATAAAGTTACGCATTTTGCGTTCCTAAAATGCGCCCAGTTTGTTACCACATTTTTCAAACCATATCAGTAACATACCTTCACTAGCAACAAAGGCACACCCTATACTGCTACTACAAGGAGATCATTTATGAATTTAAGAGTATTTAAAGAAGACGTCATTGACGGTCTCCAGAAAGCCGCGAACATCATCCCTGCAAAGACAGGGGCCGCCTATCTGAGATCTCTCTGGCTCAAAGCCGAAGAGGGTGCCCTGCATGTGCTCTCCACAGACTCCAACATAGAATTCCGGGGACGTTATCCCGGAGAAGTCTCCGAGAACGGCCTTGTGGGCGTTCAGGGCAGGGCCTTTGTCGATCTTCTGCGCAAGCTCCCCTCCGGTGAAATCACCCTCAGGCTGGATGCAGCCACAGGCAACCTCATGATCGAGCAGGGCAGAAGAAAATACAAACTGCCCGTAAACGACACCAGCTGGTTCCAGAACTTTTCCGACTTCCCGGAAGAAGGCTCCGTCTTCTGGTCAGGCGACTTTGTTCAGGAACTCATAGACAAACTCACCTACTGCATCTCCGATGAAGACTCCATGGAAGCCATTGCCTGCCTGAGCATGAAGCCCATGGCCGACGGCACCATAGAAGCCTGCGGCCTGAACGGCCACCAGTTCGCCATGCAGCGGTTCATGAACGATGAACTGCACGCCCTGCTGCCGCAGGAAGGCATGCTGGTGCAGAAAAAGTATCTCGGCGAACTCAAGAAGTGGCTCGGCGGCGATGAGATTGAGCTGAACATGAGCAACAAGCGGCTCTTCTTCCGCCGTGGCGACAAGCGCGAAACCTTCAGCCTGCCGCTTTCCTACTACCAGTACCCGGAATACAACAATTTCCTTTCCAAGCTCACCGCCCCGGACGTGGCAACGCTTGATGTGGACCGCAGGGAGATGATAGAGGCCCTTGACCGCCTGAACATCTTCAACACGGAAAACAACCGCTGCACCTATTTCACCTTCAACGGGGGAGATGTCGAACTTTCGTCACAGGGACAGGAAGTAGGCACCGCCAACGAAGCTCTGGAAGCGCAGTACAAGGGCGAAATCAAGCGCATCGCGTTCCCCACGCGCAACCTGATCGAAATTCTCAACCACTACCAGTCCGAAACCCTGCGCTTCCTGCTCACCGGAGCGGAAGGCCCGTGCGGGCTGCAGGGCAAGGATGACCCCGAATACACGGTCATCATCATGCCCATGAAAATAGTGGAAGAGACGTACTACAGCGAGGAAGAAGTTTAATGACCAGCGCTGCAAGCAAACAGCAGTACACTGCGGACAGCATAACCGTTCTCGAGGGGCTTTCCGCTGTCCGCAAGCGCCCCGCCATGTATATCGGCAGCACCGACGTGCGCGGCCTGCACCATCTTGTGTACGAGGTGGTGGATAACTCCATAGACGAAGCCATGGCCGGCTTCTGCGACCGCATCACGATCAAGATTCATCTGGATAACAGCGTCACCGTGCGCGATAACGGACGCGGCATTCCCGTGGATATCCACCCCAAGGAAGGACGTCCCGCCGTGGAAGTGGTCATGACCGTGCTGCACGCCGGCGGCAAGTTCGACAGCGATACCTACAAGGTCTCCGGCGGTCTGCACGGCGTGGGCGTTTCCTGCGTGAACGCGCTGTCAGAATATCTGGAAGTCACCATCGACCGTGATGGCTACCGCTATCATCAGCGCTATGAACGCGGTGCTCCGGTCAAGGGCGTGGAAACGCTGGGCGAAAGCGACAGACGCGGCACCACCGTGCGTTTCCGTCCGGATGAAGAGATATTCGAGACCAACCAGTTCATCTACGATGTGCTGAAAAAGCGCTTTGAAGAACTCTCGTACCTCAATTCCGGCCTGACCATAGAATTCACCGATGAACGCAGCGGCGATACCGAAACCTTCTTCGCAGAAGGCGGCATCAAGCAGTTCGTGCGCGATCTTAATTCCGGCGAGGGTGGCATCCACGCCATCATTTACGGCAGCGGCAGCGGAACCGGCGATCAGGAAAACATCTTCGTGGAATACGCTATCCAGTATAACGCGGGATACAAGGAAAACTTCCTCACCTTCGCCAACAACATCCGCACCAAAGAAGGCGGCACCCATCTTCAGGGGTTCAAAACCGCGCTCACCCGCGCCATAAACACCTACATTCAGGCCTCAGACCTTCCCAAGAAGCTCAAGATAAAGCTCTCGGGCGATGATGTGCGCGAAGGACTCACCGGGGTTATAAGCGTCAAAATTCCCCAGCCCCAGTTCGAAGGCCAGACCAAGACCAAGCTCGGCAACAGCGAAGTGGCGGGCCTTGTGGCCACCCTGTGCTACGATCATCTCATGACCTTCTTCGGCGAGAACCCCAAAGACGCCAAGATGGTCATCGAAAAGGCCGTGGATGCCGCCCGTGCCCGCGATGCCGCCCGCAAGGCCAAGGAACTGGTCCGCCGTAAGGGCGCGCTGGGCGATAACTCCCTCCCCGGCAAACTGGCGGACTGCCAGTCCAAGGACCCCGCGGAATCCGAACTCTACATCGTGGAAGGTGATTCGGCAGGCGGTTCCGCCAAGCAGGGCCGCAATCCTTCCACGCAGGCCATTCTTCCCCTGCGCGGCAAGATTCTGAACGTGGAGCGTACCCGCTTCGACAAAATGCTCGCCAACAAGGAAGTAAAGGCCCTCATCACCGCCATGGGCGCGGGAGTGGGGGAGGAAGATACGGATTACGAAAAGCTGCGCTACCACAAGATCGTCATCATGACAGACGCCGACGTGGACGGCGCGCACATCCGCACGCTGCTCCTTACCTTCTTCTTCCGGCAGTACCCCGGGTTGATAGACCGGGGGCACCTCTACATCGCCCAGCCCCCCCTGTACCGGGCGCATTCTTCCAAGTTCGAAAAGTTCATCAAGGACGATGCGGAACTCAATGCCTTCCTCATGAACCGCATCGCGGACGATATAGTCCTGCACGGAAAGAACGGCGTCACCTCCACAGGTGATCAGCTCAAGCAGCTGCTCAAGGTCATAGAGACCATCCAGAACAAGGTCGCAGAGGTGGACAATATCAACGTCAGCCGCGAGTTGTTCCTCACGCTTCTGGATTATCCCGTGCGCCTGTTCCCGGAAAACTTCGAGGAAGAACGCCAGAACGGATTCGGCACCTTCCTCTCGGAACGCGGCTATGCGGTCCGCACCGAGGAAGAGGTGGACGAGGTGGAGCGCCGCGTATGGCTGGTATTTGAAGACCAGAACGGCAGCCGCACCCGCATCGGCAATGAATTCTTCAATTCCAAGCTCTACAAGCAGCCCTTCATCGCCATGGACGACATCCGCAAGATGTTCGGCGGGCTGGAATTCACTGCCGTGCGCAAGGATGCGCAGGTGGAATTGCCCACCATCTTCAGCGTGCTTGAGCATGTATTGCAGGAAGCCCGCAAGGGCATCAGCGTGCAGCGCTACAAAGGTCTGGGTGAAATGAACCCGGAACAGCTGTGGGTTACCACCATGAACCCGGAAAACCGCGTCTTCCTGCAGGTAACCGTGGACGATGCGCAGGAAGCCAACGATATATTCGAGCAGCTCATGGGCGACAGGGTGGAACCCCGCCGCGAATTCATAGAGCGCAACGCCCTGAGTGTGCAGGATCTGGATATTTAACGCGAGGCTGAACGTGTCCAATCAAATAAGCATAGAACATGAGCTCAAGAAGTCTTATCTTGAGTATTCTCTGAGTGTTATCATAGGTCGCGCCATTCCGGACGTACGCGACGGGCTCAAGCCCGTGCACCGGCGCATACTCTTTGCCCAGCATGAACTCGGCAACGGCTGGAACCGGGCACCCAAAAAATCCGCCCGCGTGGTCGGTGACGTCATCGGTAAATACCACCCGCATGGCGATTCCGCCGTGTACGACGCCATCGTCCGCATGGCCCAGCCCTTTTCCATGCGCGACCTGCTGGTGGACGGTCAGGGTAACTTCGGTTCCATAGACGGCGATGCCGCGGCAGCCATGCGTTACACCGAAGTGCGCATGTCCCGCCTCGCAGGGGAATTCCTCAGCGATATAGACAAGGAAACCGTCGAGTTCAAACCCAACTACGACAACACGCTTCTGGAACCTTCGGTTCTGCCCACCAAGGTGCCCAACCTGCTGCTCAACGGCTCGTCCGGTATTGCGGTGGGCATGGCCACCAATATTCCGCCCCACAATCTGGGCGAACTGGTGGACGCGCTGCTGGTGCTTCTGGATGACCGCGACTGCAGCATTGAAGAGCTGATGCGTCACGTCAAGGGACCGGATTTCCCCACCGGCGGCATATGCTACGCCGGGCAGGGACTGCGCGATGCGTACACCACCGGGCGCGGCACCGTGAAGATACGCGGCAAGGTGGAGGTGGAAGAGCGCAAGAAGGGCTTCCAGTCCATCGTCATCCGCGAGATTCCCTACGCCCTGAACAAGGCCAGCCTTGTGGAAAAGATCGCCGCGCTGGTCAACGACCGCAAGATAGACGGCGTGACCGACCTGCGCGATGAATCGGACCGCAAGGGCATCCGCGTGGTCATAGACCTCAAGCGCGGAACCATCCCGGATATCGTCATCAACGCCCTGTACAAGTATACGCCGCTGGAAACCTCCTTCGGCATCAATATGCTTGCGGTTGTGGGCAACCGTCCACAGACGCTCACCCTCAAGAGCGCCTTGTCCTACTTCCTTGAGCACCGCCGCGAGGTCATCATCCGGCGTACCCGCTACGACCTGCGCAAGGCCGAAGCCCGTGCCCATATTCTGGAAGGTCTGCGCATCGCGCTGGACAATATTGACGAGGTGGTGCGCATCATCCGTGCGTCCGGCACTCCGCAGGACGCCAGAGACGGACTCATGAACCGGTTCGGGCTTTCCGAAATTCAGGCGCAGGCCATTCTGGATATGCGGCTGCAACGCCTCACCAATCTTGAGCATGAAAAACTGGTGGATGAATACACCGAACTGCTCAAGCAGATCACCTGGCTCAATTCCATTCTGGATAACAGGGACGTGCTGCAGGGCGTTATCCGTGATGAGCTTACGGAACTCAAGTCCATGTTCGCCACCCAGCGCCGCACGGACATAGAGGCGGAACTGGACGGCATAGACATAGAAGACCTCATCCCCGATGAAGACGTGGTCATCACCCTTTCCCGTCGCGGCTACATCAAGCGTACCACGCTGGAATCCTACCGCGCGCAGAAGAGGGGAGGGAAGGGCGTTGCCGGAGTGCACACCGGAGACGGCGACTTCGTGCAGGACTTCCTCACCACCACCAACCACCAGTATCTGCTCCTCTTCACCAACAAGGGACGCATGTTCCAGCTCAAGGTCTATCAGGTGCCGGAGGGCGGTCGCACGGCCCGCGGCATGCACATCGCAAACCTGCTCCCGCTGGAAGAGAGCGAATTCGTCACCACCGTGCTCTCCGTGCGCGCCTTTGACGAGGACAAGTACTTCCTCTTCGCCACCAAGCGCGGCATGGTCAAACGCTCCAGCGCAGACCTGTACAGCAAGGCGCGCCGCACCGGCATCATTGCCGTGGGCATGCGCGATGATGATGAACTCATCATGGTGCGCGAGGTGAATGAACACTGCCATGTGGTGCTCACCACGCAGGACGGCATTGCCATCCGCTTCCATTGCAACGATGTACGCCCCATGGGCCGTGGCGCCACGGGCGTAAAGGGCATTGCCCTGCGCAGCAACGATGAGGTGGTGGCCTGCGTCACCCTGTCGCAGGATACGACCAACGAGATAATGACCGTTTCGCAGGGCGGCTACGGCAAGCGCACCCGGCTTGAGCTGTACCGGGTGCAGTCGCGCGGCGGCAAGGGCATCATCAACTTCAAGGTCACGCCCAAGACCGGCCCGGTCCTCGGTGCCATTCCCGTGCAGATGGAGGATGAACTCATCCTTCTCACCTCGGATAACAAGATCATCCGCATGAATGTCAGCGAGGTGCGCAGCGTGGGCCGCGCAACGCAGGGTGTGCGGCTGGTCGCCCTCAACGAGGGCGGCAGCGTTGTCGGGTTCGACCGTGTTCAGGAACGCGATGTGATACAGGACGAACAGGAATAAATGACCCGCGCAGCCGTTCTGTTATTAGTGCTTTCAACCATCCTCGCCTCCGGCTGCTCCGGCATGCCGGAGGCCGAGGATGATCTTGCACAGGCCCGCAGGGCCTATGTGGACAGGCAGTATCTGGAAGCGGAACGCCTTTATGAGCGTTACCTCAAAGCCCATCAGGACGGAAAAGCCCGCTGGGAGGTCTGGAACCGCCTTGTGGAAATGGCCCTTACCGTACGCAATAATCCGCACGATGCCATAGACCTTCTGGAAGCCATGTATCTGGAATACGCCGATGACGAAGACAAGGCGCGTTCCATTCTCCACCGGCTCGGCACGCTGGCCATGGAAAACCGCGTGCTCGACAAGGCCGTGGAGGTCTGGCAGCGGCTTCTCACCGCGCCGGATACCACGCCTCTCGACCACGCCATAGCCTACCGCAACATCGGCGAGGCCCATATGGCCACCGGCGACTACGACCTTGCGCTGGACGCCCTGCGCTCCTGCGTGGAAACCGACGCCCCGCCCGCGGAGCAGGCCCGTTGCCTGTACGGTCTTGCCCAGACCCACTTTTTTCTGGAAAATTACGACAAGGCAGAATCTCTGCTGGACGAGGCCCTCAAATCCACCGGCATGGAGCAGGAGCTGCGCATGGTCGCAACCCTTCTGCTGGCAGATGTCTACGACCATCTGGACATGCCGGACAAGGCAGTCTCTCTTCTCATGAGCATCCGCGAAGAGTACCCCAATCCCATGGTGGTGCAAAAGCGGCTTGAGTACCTCGGGCAACGTCACGGGCAGGTGGTCAAGCGTTCAAAGCCGGTCAAGGATTCAGACGTGGAACGCAATGACCCCATTCTGGAATCGGAACAGCAGTACGTGCCGGAATCCTCCAAGGACACCGACCCCTATTCCGGAATCTGACCTCCGCCTTTCCCCTTTTCATATCCCCCCAAAGTGCTTATGTTCACCGCACGCAGGGGAAAACAGCGCGTTTTCCCTCTCTTTTCGTTGTTTTCAATCCATTTGGTGATGTAAAAATGATTCGTGAGATTCTGAAATACCCGGATGCCCGTCTTGC
Organism: uncultured Desulfovibrio sp.; assembly: GCA_964425115.1. Lineage (GTDB taxonomy): Bacteria > Desulfobacterota > Desulfovibrionia > Desulfovibrionales > Desulfovibrionaceae > Halodesulfovibrio. The sequence continues at coordinate 8,122 of CAYRLL010000124.1, forward strand.
CGTGGAATGCACGGAGGTAGGCGAAATTACGGACGAAATACGCCAGCTTGCCGAAGACATGGCCGAAACCATGTACAAGGAAGAGGGCATAGGCCTTGCCGCCCCGCAGGTAGGCGAGCACTGCCGCCTTATTGTTGTCGATGTCACCGGCCCGGAAGAACGCAAGGGCCTGATGAAGCTGGTAAATCCGCGCCTTGTCAACCACGAGGGCGAGGTGGAAACGGAAGAAGGCTGCCTCTCCGTCCTCAATTACCGCTCCAAGGTCAAACGCGCCGAAAAGGTGCGCCTCCTCGCCAAAGACATGGACGGCAGGGATGTCTGCATGGATGCGGACGGCCTCCTCGCCATCTGCCTGCAGCATGAAATCGACCATCTGGACGGCACCCTGTTCATCGACAAGATCAGCCGCCTGAAGCGCACCATGTACGACGGCAAGGTCAAGAAATGGCTCAGGAAATAGCGGGAGGCACAGCACCTATGCGCGCCGTGTACATGGGAACGCCGGAATTCGCCGCCACCATCCTGCGGCATGTGGCAGAGTGGGGCGGCTGCGAAATCGTGGGCGTCTACACCCAGCCGGACCGCCCCTGCGGCCGCGGTCAAACCTGCAAGCTTTCCGAAGTCAAGGAATTGGCGCTGGAGCTTGGCCTGCCCGTGTACCAGCCCCTCAATTTCCGCAATCCTGACGATGTGGAGCAACTGCGCGCCTTAAGGCCCGATGTGCTCCTTGTCGCTGCTTACGGGCTCATCCTTCCGCTCTCCGTCCTGAACATTCCCGTGCATGGCGCCATAAACGTCCATGCCTCGCTCCTGCCGCGGTACCGTGGTGCCGCCCCCATCCAGCGGGCCATCATGAACGGCGACCCCGTCACCGGCATTTCCATCATGCAGATGGAGCAGGGGCTGGATACCGGCCCCGGCCTGTTGCAGAAGGCCCTTGCCATCGGCATTTCCGACACCGCAGGCACCCTCCACGACCAGCTTGCAGACCTTGGCGGCCGTATGCTTGTTCAGGCGCTGGAACTGCTCCCTGTGGGCGGCCTGCGCCCCAAACCGCAGGACAATGCCCTGGCCACCCACGCCCCCAAGCTCACCAAGCCAGAGGGCATTGTAGACTGGAACCTCCCCGCCATTTCCGTGCATGCGCGCATACGCGGTGTAACACCGTGGCCCGGTGCCTTTTTCATGATGCACAGGGCAGGGCACAAGCCCGTCCGCGTTTCCATTGAACCCGGCGAAATCGGCCCTGCTCTCGAATCAGCCGCCGCCCCCGGAACCGTCCTCGGCCTTGTGGACGACAAGCTGGCCATAGCCACCCGTGACAGGGTCTACTATATTTCAACCCTGCGCCCGGCCAGCAAAAAGCCCATGTCCGCAGCAGCCT
>CAYRLL010000125.1:0-9345 GCA_964425115.1 uncultured Desulfovibrio sp.
CGGCCTTCATGGACAGGCGCACGCGACCCTTCTCATCGGCTTCCAGCACCTTGAGGGAGAAGCCCAGTTCCTGCTGTGCCTTGCGCAGGCCGCCGTAGGCCATGTCGTTGAAGGACATGTCGCCGAGCCCGCCTGCGCCGGTGACAAAGCCTACGGTGATGGCGCGGGGGTCGGGTGCGGAGGTGTCTGAAGACATCGCGGACGGTGCGGCGTGCGCGCGGTGAACCGGGACCGTCAGCGCCAGAAGGACGGCAAGTAGGCAGGCTGCGAAGACCGGTATGCCGGGTTGCAGGGGCCGCGTGGACCGCGAGCACTGTGCGGCCACGGACCGCGGCGCACTGCATGAACGCTGTGCGGACGGCATGAACCGTGCGAACCGTGCGAACCGTGTGAACCGTATGAACCGGGTGGGCCGGGGCAGCAGAGTGAGCAGGGCGGAACGGGCGGGCGCGGAGCGGAGCCGGAATACCTTGTCCATCATGAGGAACCCCCTTGCGGCCGTGCGCCGCCTGTTGCCGTTATGCCGCACCCTTCCGGGCATGGCCGGTTGTCATCCGAACATTGCCGTGAAGACGCCGTGCTCCGCAAGAATTTTCACGCCTATGAGCAGCAGCACGCAGCCGCCCGCCACCTCAGCCACCTGCCCGAAACGGGAGGCTCCGGCGATGAGGCGGCCTATGTGCAGGCCTGCCGCCGTGAATCCCAGAGCTACCAGACCGATGATGAGGGCGGGATACCATATGGAGATGCCCAGCACGGACATGGAAAGGCCCACGGCCAGCGCGTCTATGCTGGTGGCCACGGAAAGCATGATGAGCGACATGCCGCGTGTGGGGTCGCAGCGTTCTCCCTCATCACACTCGGTTTCAAAGGCCTCGCGCAGCATGCGCACGCCTATCCACGCCAGCAGGGCAAAGGCTATCCAGTGGGCGTAGGATTCTATGAAGCCGCGTACCGTAAGACCCAGTGACCAGCCGATAACGGGCATGAGGGCCTGAAACAGGCCGAAGTGCCATGCCAGACGGAAGGTCTGGCGCGAATCCACGCACTTGAGCTGCACGCCCGTGGCTATGGCAACGGCAAAGGCGTCCATGGCAAGGGCCACGGCTATGGCAATGAGTTCGAGTCCGTTCACGGTCAGAAAGCCTTGTTCATGATGTGCAGGCAGTGGCGCAGGGTTGCGCGTTCTTCGTCGCTCAGGCTGGCGGTGAGGGTTTCCGTCAGCTGCATGTGCAGCCTGTCGTGCTCCTCGAAGAGTTCCCTGCCTGTTGCGGTCAGTTCCACGATGATGGAACGGCGGTCGGATTCATGGGGGCGGCGGCGCACGCAGTCCTTGTGGGAAAGCCTGTCCACAAGCACGGTCAGCGTGCCCGTGGTGATGCCCATATGCGCGGCAAGTTCCTTCATGGGCATGGGGCCGTGAATACCCAGCACTTCCAGTGTGTGCACCTGCGGCAGGGTAAGTCCCTTTTCGCGCACCACGTCATGTTCCCACGACGAGAGGCGTTCGTAGAACTCGATGATGAGGTGGTTCAGTCTGGTATGGCAGCACGGGCCGTGCCCGTTGCCGTGGTCGGAATCGTTCAAGGCGGTTTCCTCAAATCTGTTCCCGCAGAGAGGTTCTTTTGGGTGCGTGTGGGCGGAGAAGGCGGCAGCCGGGGGGCGGCAAGGCCTGACTTCTCCGTTCACCGTGCCCCGGACGAAAAGCATGAGCCGGACAGGCCGGACGAACGGGCCGGACGAACGGGCCGGACGGACAGTCAAGACAGCCCAGACGGACAGCCCAGACGGACAGGCCGGACGCGCGGGGTATCTGCGGTTGTATAGATGGTAACGGTGCTGCCCGCAAGTGCCAAAGCCCTGGGCGGCATTGCCGGTTGCAGGCTGTCTGGCGGAGTCGGCGGCGTTTGTGGATTGGCGGACAGACAGACGGCGGCTGGCGGCCGCACGGGCTCAGAGATAGAGCAGGGCAAGGCCCAGACCCGCCACAAGGCATCCGCCCGCCCACACAAGGGGCTGCGGGGGGAAGCCGGGAACCCATGCTTCCGGGTTGTCCAGCCCACGTGCGGCCACTGCCACGGTCTGGGTCCATGTTTTCTGGGCAAGGATGCGCAGCACCGCCTGCGGCACCAGCAGGAAGCACTGCCAGCGCGACCGCTTGGGGCGGCGCAGGCGCATGGCCTCGCGCACCTGCATGAGGGTGCGCTGGGCAAGGGGCAGGAAATGGATCATGAGCGCCAGCGACAGGGCTGTTTTCCAACTGTTGCGTCCCAGCAGGGGGCGCAGGAACCACGACAGGGCCAGCCCCAGTTGGCGGGGGGAACTGCTGAGTGCGAGAATGAGCCCCAGCGCGATGAGAATGCCCAGCCTTCCCGCCAGCAGGCCCGCATCTGCGGCTGCCTGTTGCAGCAGGGGGGCGTGCGGGGGCGGTGAGTGCAGCAGGGCCGTGGCGTCCAGTCCGAATTTGAGCAGCCCCCAGAACAGCACGAACAGGCCGTAGGAGCGCAGCATGGGCCAGTGGGCGCGGGAAAAGAATTCTGCCCTGAGGCAGAGAATCCACAGGCAGATGCCCACTATGCCCAGCGCCGTGGGGGAAAGGTGCCATGCGAGCACGCCGAAGCAGCCCGCGAGAAGAATCTTCAGGCGCGGGTCGATAAGGGCGAGCCAGTGGGGGCGCGGCGTGCGTTGCAGGGGCATGGCGTTATGTCCGGCAGCGGGCTGCCGCAGTTTTTGTTGCGTGGGGCGGCCTGCATTGGCTGGGGGCAGGAGCGGACATCAGTCCGCGTTGCCCTCGCGCTCGGTGCGCAGGCGGGGTATGCTCTTTCTTGGGTCCCGCCGGACGGGACCGTTTTTCGTCCGTACAGGGAGATGGCGTATGACACAAGTACAATCTGCATCCGGCATGGCTCCGGAGCATGGAACAGGCGGGCGGAGCTGCCCGCTGTTTCTCAATCCCGTTGCGGCGGGCTTTCCCTCTCCTGCAGAGGACTATGTGGAACGTCCGCTGGATCTTAACGAACACCTTGTGCGCAACCCGGCTGCCACCTTCTTTGTCCGCGCGCAGGGAGACTCCATGACCGGGGCGGGCATTCTGGACGGAGACATCCTTGTGGTGGACCGTTCCGTGACGCCCGCGCATAACCGCATCGTCATTGCCGCCGTGCATGGGGAACTTACCGTAAAGCGCCTGCATCTGCGGGAAGGGGCCGTGCTGCTCATGCCCGAAAACGAGAATTATCCGCCGCTGGATGTGACCGGGCAGGAAGACGTGACCGTGTGGGGCGTGGTAACAGCGGTGGTGCGTACCCTGTAGGCAAGGAGACGGAGATGGCAGGCGTATTTGCCCTTGTGGACTGCAACAATTTTTACTGTTCGTGCGAGCGGGTCTTCCGCCCGGACCTTGAAGCGCGCCCGGTGGTGGTGCTTTCCAACAACGACGGCTGCATCATATCCCGCTCGGCGGAAGCCAAGGCGCTGGGCATAGGCATGGGCGAGCCATACCATAAGCTCAAGGCGGCGTTGCTCCGGCAGGGGGTGACGGTGTTTTCTTCCAACTACGCCCTGTACGGCGACCTTTCAGCCCGGGTCATGCACGTTCTGGAAATGTTCAGCCCCATGGTGGAAGTTTATTCCATTGACGAGGCCTTTGTGCGGCTGGACGGCGTTGCCGGGCAGACGCGCACGGAACATGCCCGGCGCATGCGGCGGCAGGTGCGGCAGTGGACGGGCATACCCGTTTCCGTGGGCATGGGGCCCACTAGAACCCTTGCCAAGCTGGCAAGCCGGGTGTGCAAATCCATACCCGCCTGTGATGGCGTGTTCGACCTGACACGCTATGCCGGGGATGCCGCAGCCATGAACCGTATTCTGGAGACGGTGGCGGCGGGCGATGTGTGGGGCGTGGGCAGACGCTATGCCGCCATGCTGGAACGCCACGGCGTGCTCACCGCGCGGCAGTTGCGGGACATGCCCGACGACTGGGTGCGCCGCCGCATGACCGTTACGGGGCTGCGCACGGTTCTGGAGTTGCGCGGCATTTCCTGCGTGGAGCCGGAAGACGTGCAGCCCCGCCGGTCCATTCTTTCCTCCCGCTCCTTCGGCACGCCGGTGAAACTGCGCGCCCATGCGCACGAGGCGCTGGCGGCACACATAACGCGCGCGGCGGAGAAACTGCGCCGGGAGGGGCTTGTGGCGCATACGGCGGGCGTGATGATCCGGGCGTATGACAGCCTTGCCGTGCCCGGCTGCGATGCTGACAAAGAAATTGGGGAAATCAGGGAAATCAGGGAAATCAGGGACGCCGGAGATGTCAGGGATGCCGGAGGGGAGGAGAAACCCTATGCCGGCTTCGCCACCCGTCACCTTGCCCGCGCCACGGACTACACGCCCCACCTGCTGCAGGCAGGCCGTGAACTGCTGGATACCGTGTTCCATGAGGGGCTGCGCTACAAAAAGGTGGGGGTGCTGCTTACGGGGCTGGAGGGCAGACACGCGGGGCAGCACAGTCTGCTGGACTGCATGACCGGCGAATCGGCCCGCGGTAAAACGCGCGATGCGTTGATGCACACGGCGGACAGCATAAACGCCCGGCACGGACGGGGCACGTTGCGCTACGCCGCAGAAGGGGCGGATGAGAAGGCCCCGTGGCACATGCGGCAGCGGTTCCGTTCACCGGGATACACCACGGCATGGAAGGAGCTTGCCCGGGTGCGCGGGTAGCGGCAGAACATATTCGGCTTTCCGCACGTCCTGACCTGCACCCGCGCGGATACGCGGGTGCAGACCACGGGCGCGGTGCGTCTGTCAGGCGCTAGCTGCCCAGCAGGGCGGCGGCAAAGTCTGCGCCGTTGAAGGGGCGCAGGTCTTCCATCTTTTCTCCGAGGCCGATGTGGGAAATGGGTATGCCGAACTCCATGGCCACCGCGACCACAATGCCACCCTTGGCGGTGCCGTCCAGCTTGGTGAGGATAATCTCGTCCAGCTTGCACGACTCGTTGAAAATCTTGGTCTGCGAAAGGGCGTTCTGCCCCGTGGTGGCGTCTATGGTCAGGATGGTGCGGTGCGGTGCGCCGGGATGTTTCTTGCCCAGCACATTGCGTATCTTCTGCAGTTCAGCCATGAGGTCCACCTTGGTCTGCAACCTGCCCGCCGTGTCCACAAAGAGAACGTCATACCCTTCCTTCACGGCCAGTTCCACGGCTTCGTAGGCAACGGCAGCGGGGTCCGAATTGGGGCCCTTGGCATAGAAGCCTGCGCCCACGCGGTCTGCCCAGACCTGCAGCTGCTCTATGGCGGCGGCGCGGAAGGTGTCTCCCGCCGCAATGAGCACTTTCTTGCCCTGCATGCGCGCGCGGTAGGCGAGCTTGGCTATGGTGGTGGTTTTGCCCACGCCGTTTACGCCGACCATGAGCACCACTTCCGGCAGGTTCACGGCCTTGATGCGCGGCGGCATCCTGAATATTTCTTCCAGTTCCTCACGCATGAGGGCCTTGAAGTGTTCGGGCTTGTCCGTGCCGGATTTGCGTACCCGCTCGCGCAGGCGGTTCACCAGCTTCATGGTGGGTTCAAAGCCCACGTCCGCCATGATGAGGATTTCTTCCAGTTCCTGCCAGAAGCCTTCGTTCATGGTGGCGTGGGAAGAGAGCAACCCGTCTATCTGGCGGGTAATCTGCTCCTTGGTCTTGGTAAGGCCCTCGGAAAGCTTGAGGAACAGGCGCGAGCGCTCGTCTTCTTCGTCTTCCAGATCAAGGGCGAGGGCAAGCCGGTATTGCAGTTCGGAGCGGAAGTCGCCCACGTGGACGTATTCCATAATGTCCAGCCAGCGGGAGAATTCGGCAATGAAGGCATCGGCTTCCGTTGCGGGGGCATCCAGCGCGGAGAAGAAGAAGCGCAGGCGTTCCCACAGCGGGTCGCCCGCCTTGTCCACTCCGGCGAGCACGTGCTCCAGCCAGACAGAGAGGCGGGGTTCCGCACCGCGCAGGGCAAGGGTGAGATCCTTCTGCCACTGGGGCGAGTCTGCCCGTGCCGTTGCCTGTGCCGCTGCCTGTGCCGGTTGCTGAGCTGCCGGAGCCTGCACGCGTGAAGGCGCGCCTTCCGCCGGAGTGTCAGGCGATGCCGTGGTCTGTTTTTCCGGTTCTGCCTGCGTTATCTGTTCCGGCAGTTCCGACAGTACCGGCAATTCTTCCGGGGCAGCCTGTCCCGGTGCTTGGGCATCGGTCGGCTGTGCGGCGGTTGTTGCCGGAGCGGTTGCCGTATCGTCAGTGGCCTCGCCGGACCACAACCGTTTCAACTTGGAAAAAAAGCCCATGGCGTTCCCCGACTGTAGCGGGACGTATCCCGTCTGTATTGAAAAAAAGCGCGACCGGTCGTGCATCCGCCGCGATGTGGGTATGATGAACCAGTTTTTCTTGCGCATTACGCGCGCGGAGTCAAGTGCGGGAGGTTGCGCAGGCACGGGGAAACGTGCAATATTTACCTTTAAGTCAGCACGTACTTATGGTATGTGCCTTATGGCACAGCCTGTTACGTTTTGTCGTTCGTGGCGGTTCGTTCGGGCATGCGTGGCGCATCTTTTTTTACTGGCAAGACTGATACCATCGGCACTACGGGCAGTACGGGTTGAGCATGCAGGAAAAGGTTGTTCCTAAACGTGCGTATTCACCGGTGAACCTCTTCAGGGGGCGCTCCATTTCGCGCGACCTGACCATAAGCCTTATGGTCATGATCCTGCTCGTGGTGGCCACCACGCTTTCGTGGCAGTACCTGCGTAATTCGCAGGCCATGCTCCGCGAGGTGGAGAGCAAGGCCGATGAGTACATAACCCGCCTTTCGGACATTCTTTCCGTTCCCATCTGGAATTTCGACACCCGTACCATTGATCAGATAGGCACCGTGTTCGCCCAGTATGATCTGGTAAACGAGGTGCGCATAATGGACCCGCTGGGCAAGGTGCTTTTCAGCACCGTGAAGCGCGACGACGCGGATGCCCGGGTCTACCGCGAACGAGACATCATGTACGAGGGCGAGGTGATAGGCCACGCCACGGTGGTGCTCACCCTTGCCGGATACAAGAAGGACCTGTCGCGCCTTGTCACCACCAACCTGCTGGCACTGGGCGGCGTGCTGGTGGTCATTCTCGTGGCCACGGGCATTCTGCTGCGCATTCATCTGCGCAAGCCGCTGGAGGAACTGCTCCGGGGCATGGGGCAGGTGGCGCGGGGCGACTTCAAGTTCGACTTCAGCGTCATACAGAACGCGGAACTGGGGCTTATTGCCGACAACTTTGCCGTTATGGCGGCAGAGGTGGCGGCGCGCGAAAAGCAGCTTGTGGAAATGAACCGCCAGCTGGAAGCCCAGATACGCGAGCGAGAACGGGCCGAAGCCGCCCTGAGGCAGAGCGAGGAACGCTATTCGCTGGCTGTTATCGCCACCAACGACGGCATTTGGGACTGGGACCTGCGGCAGGACCGGGTATACTATTCCACCCGCTGGAAAGCCATTATCGGGTATCAGGACTCGGAAATAGACAATAATCTGGACGAGTGGCAGGGGCGGATGCATCCCGCCGATCTGGACAGGGTGCTCCGCGCGCAGGACGATTATCTGAGCGGCGTGACGGAGCAGTTTGAGGTGGAATACCGCATGCGCCACAAGGACGGCGAATACCGCTGGATACTTGGGCGCGGCATGTGCGTGCGTGACGAATCGGGCGAACCCTACCGCATGGCGGGGGCGCACACGGATATTACCCAGCGCAAGCAGGCGGAGCGTGAGCTGTGGGAAACCAAGAACACGCTGGACAACATCCTCAACTCCATGCCCTCCACCATCGTGAGCGTGGATAAGGACGCGCGCATAACCCAGTGGAACAAGACGGCGGAAGAGGTGACGGGCATTGCCGCCGCCGAAGCCTACGGGCGGCCCTTTGCGGACGTGCTGCCCCGCTACGGGTTCCTGCTCTCGCACATTACGGAATCCATAGCCACAGGTACCAATATTTCTTTGGAAAAAGAAGCTGTTACTGAAGACGCGCGCACCCGGTATTTTGATATCATCATCTACCCCGTTGTCACGCGGGGAGAATTTTCGGCCGTTATCCGGCTGGATGACGTAACGGACCGCTTCCGCATTGAGGAGATGATGGTCCAGACCGAGAAAATGCTTTCCGTGGGCGGGCTGGCGGCAGGCATGGCGCACGAAATCAATAACCCGCTCGGCGGAATTTTGCAGGGCACGCAGAATATCAAGCGCCGCATTTCCATGGATTTTCCCGCCAACCACAAGGCGGCGGAAGAAGCCGGATGCCCGCTGGAGAACATACGCACCTATCTGGAGAGCCGGGGAATCATCCGTTTTCTGGAAGGCATTACCGAATCCGGCAGGCGCGCCGCAGACATTGTAAGCAACATGCTGGAATTCAGCCGCCGCAGCGAGGCACGGCGCTCGTCTGTGAATCTCGGCGAACTGATAGACAAGACCATAGAGCTTGCCGCCAATGACTATGACCTGAAGAAGTATGACTTCAGGCACATTGAGATCGTCCGGCAGTATGATCCTGCGCTGCCGCAGGTTCTCTGCTCGCCTCAGGAGATAGAGCAGGTGCTGCTGAACCTGCTCAAGAACGCCGCACAGGCGATGGTGGAACGCGGCGAACGGAGCGATGCCCCGCGCATTGTCATCACCACCAGCCTTGACCGGGGGCGCGCCCGTATTGACGTGGCCGACAACGGGCCCGGCATGGACGAGGAAACCCGCAAGCGGGTGTTCGAGCCGTTTTTCACCACCAAGGCGGTGGGCGAGGGAACGGGGCTTGGGCTTTCCGTCTCCTACTTCATCATCACCACCAATCACGAAGGTCAGTTCACCGTGGACGCAGAACCGGGACGCGGCACTACCTTCACCATCCGGCTGCCGCTGGGCAGGCGGTAGGCCTTCCCGTACCCCTCCCGCCCTTAATGTTTCCGGGCTGTTGAGCCTCCCCCCCCTGCAAGCATACGAATGATAATGGGTTATGCGCCTGCGCCTGTGTGTGAGGCAGGGTTGGAGCTTTTAGAGGTCTCAGTTTTCACGCTTTTAGAAACATCGTGAAGCAAAAGATGAATGCTACGGAAAGTAGCAGGTTGCGAATAATATTGCGATTTAGCAGTTCTGTATCGTTACTTTTTGGTTTGAATGAAGTGTCGTTTTCGTTCTTTTGTGCAATTTTCTTTGATGTAGTATCATCTTTTGTATAGACAAACATGGATGCCAGAGTGATCATGGACACAAACAGGTATCCGTATTTTAAGGCAGCTTGCCTTCCTTCTGGCAGGTTAAGCATGGCATAGCAAAGAAGTATTCCGAAAA
>CAYRLL010000126.1:0-7807 GCA_964425115.1 uncultured Desulfovibrio sp.
CGGCTGTGGTCTGCCAAGGTGCTGGCCGTGCATTCCCGCCGTGTCTCCTATCCGCTTAAGAAGGGCTGGCGCGGGAGCAAGTATGTGCAGGCGGACGCGGTGGTTGCCGTGAGCCGTGAAATAGCGGACGTGATGATCGCCTCCGGCATGCCGGAGAACAAGGTGCGCGTCATCCATTCCGGCATAGACTGCGCACGCTATGAAAAGCGGCGTCAGCGCGGTGACGGGCGTTTTGTGGTGGGCATGGTGGGCGCGTTCACCCCCCAGAAGGGGCACGAGGTGCTGGTGCAGGCACTTGCGGAACTGGACCGGGAAACCGGCCTGCCCCCGTGGGAGGTGCGCATGATCGGTTCCGGCGAGCGGTTTGCCCCGGTGGCCGCCCTTGCCGCAGAACTGGGCGTGGATGCGCATATGTCCATGCTGGGGTGGCAGGACAGCCGCGATTTTCTGCCGGACTTTGACATGCTGACGGTACCTTCCGTGGATGGTGAGGGCTCTTCTGCCACCATCAAGGAGGCGTGGGCCGTGGGCATACCCGTGGTCTGTTCCGACCTTGCGTCCAATCTGGAACTGGTGACGGACGGGCGCAACGGCCTGACCTTCCCCAACCGCGACCATGCGGCACTGGCGGCATGCCTTGCCCGCCTGATGCGGGATGCGGCCCTTTGCGAGCGGCTGGTGCGGGGCGGAGCCGAAACCGTGCGGGAGTTTACGGACGAGCGCATGGCGGCGGCGTATATGGAATTGTATCGTTCGCTGGCGGGATAGATCCCGGCAGGAGTTGATTGTTCAGGGCCGGTGCCGCATGGGTACCGGCCTTTTTTCCGGCGTGAGGCTGTACGCCGCAAGGAGAGGCATATGACGAAGGCTCCGGCGTTTTCTGCTCCGATATCTTCTGCTTCGGCATGTTCCGGGCTGGCATGTTCCGGGCTGGCATGTTCTGGCCCTGTATCTTCTGGCCCGGCATTTTCCGGTTTGTCACCTTCTGAGCAGGCGGCGGAAGACGCCGTCACGGTGACGGTGCTGCTTGTGGACGCCTTTACCACAGAGGTGGGCAAGGGCAACCGCGCCGGGGTGGTTCTGGATGCAGAAGGGCTTTCTGCGGAGCAGATGCAGGCCGTGGCGGCGTATGTGAATGTTTCGGAAACCGCCTTTGTGCTGCCCCCCGCACAGCGAGGCTCACGCGGTGGCCCGCAGGCGGGCGGAGCAGCGGGCATAGTCGCCGCCATAACAGATGACGGACGCGGAAGGGGCGGCGTGGGACCGGATGCGGCGGATATGCTGGTGCGCTTTTTCACGCCTGTCATGGAAGTGCCCGTGTGCGGACACGCCACCATTGCCACTCACTATGCCCTTGCCAGACTGTTTTCCGTGCGGGAGGCCAATGTGGCCATGGACACGGGGGCAGGACGCCTGCCCGTGCTCATAGGCACGGACGGGCGAGGTGAACCGGAAATAACCATGACGCTGGGCGAGCCGCAGATAGGCACGGTGCTGGACAACGCTGACCGGACCGCCCTTGCCGCCGCGCTGGGCATACGCCCTGACGATGTGCGCGACGATCTGCCTGCGCAGTATGTCTCCACGGGGTCGCAGGTGGTTATCCTTCCGCTGCGCGAAGCCGCCTGCCTGCATTCCATGCGGCCGGATTTTTCTGCCCTTGCCGCCCTGACTCCGCGTCTGGGCTGTGCCATGTTTTATGTCTTTGCGTTTGCCGGAGGGCGGGAGACGTTCCGGGACTGTGTGCCGGAGTCCGGTGCCGACCCTGCGGAAGCGCCTTTTTTCATAGACGGGCGGATGTTCTGTCCGGCGGAAGGTATTGACGAAGACCCTGTGACGGGAACGGCCAACGGCCCGGCCGGAATCTATCTGGCTGCGCACGGGGTTTTTGACGCCCGCAGGGGGCCGGATGACGGTGCGGTGGGCGATGATACGATCAGCTTTACCGCGCGGCAGGGGTATGCCATGGGCAGGGCGGGACTGGTGGAGGTGACGGTGTACCGGTTTGGCGGCATGCCCGTGGCGGTGCAGATTGCCGGAAAGGCCGTTATGGCGGGCAGCATGCGTCTTAACGTACCCCGGTGCGTAACCCGGTGCGTAACCCGGTGCGCGGCCGGGGGCGTGGCAACGGTTACTGAGGAGGCCTGACGGGGGCAGGCGGCAGCGCCCTGTTCCGGTTCAGGGCGATATGCTGACGATGGTGCTGTGCAGTTCCAGCGCGCCCCGGCGGTTCTCTGCCGTGAGGCGGATATCCGTGAACCCTCGCGGTGTTGCGAGGGCTTCCCCTTCATGGTGCGGCAGAATGCCGATATGCGCGCGGATGTGGTTGGTGGTGTCCAGATGTGCCGCAAGCGCATCCACCACGCCGTTGTCGAAGGAGAGAATCCGCAGCCGTTCGGGGAAACGCATCTTTCCCGTGAGCGACTGCGCGAGCAATTGCGCGTCTCTGTGCGTTCTGCGCAGGATGAAGAACGGCGCGCCGTTTCCCACCTTGACCGCCACGCGTTCTATCTTGCGCACGGCAATGTTGCCGCAGTCCACCCACAGGCGTACCTGTCCCTGCGCGTCCAATGCCACAAGGTCCGGCTTGTAGTGCCAGCCTATGCCTTCCTCTATGCGGGGCGCATAGTCCATGAACAGTGTGTAGCCGAGCAGCTTGAGCGCGATGTGCCATGCCACCTCGCCGGGGGCGCTGTGCAGCACCAGCTTGGCGGCGTGCGGAGCGGTTTGCGGGCCGCCCCCGTTATGGACAATGCGTTCAAGGCTTACGGTGAATTTCATGGGGGTTTCGTCTGTTTTTCCTGTCCGGATGCCGCGTATGGCAACTGGCATATCAGCAAGGACGCCTGCACGCCAGCTTGTCGAAGCGCCGGACACGCCGACATGTGGAAGCGTCGGGCACGCCGTCATGTGGAAGCGCCGGACACGCCGGCATGTGGAAGCGCCGGACACGCCGACATGTGGAACCGGTGGGCGATGTGAAACCGTCGTCACCGGCTGCCGACGGTTGCAAGGCGAAGGGCGCGGGTGTAGGGTCGCCGCCACGGCAGACCGGGGAGCTTTCTCTGCGGTTGTGATGCCTCTGCGATTTCGTGTGACCCTCATGCCCCTATGCTATCCCGAGGAGACTTTTCCATGGCCGGAGTACATAAAATCAGCCGCCGCGTGCAGAATATCCGCATTTCCGCCACCAAGCTCATGCCCATGCTTGCCGCCAGAATCGGCGGGTGTGTCTCGTTGGGGCAGGGGGTTCCTTCGTTTCCCACGCCGCCGCATATAGCCGAAGCCGTTTCCCGCGCCCTGCGCGATGAACCGGGCATAGGCAAGTATTCGCTGCAACCGGGGATGCCCGTGCTGCGCGAGGTTATTGCAGGGCGGCTGGCAGAGGAAAAAGGCTTTGCCGTGGACCCTGTCACCGAGGTGGGCGTGACCGTGGGTGCCATGGAGGCACTGCTCATGACCATGCTCACAGTGGTGGACCGCGGGGACGAGGTGATTATTCCCTCTCCCGGTTACGCCTCGCACGCCGAGCAGGTGCTTATGGCGGAGGGGGTGCCCGTGTATGTTCCCCTGCGTGCCGCAGATTGGGGGCTGGACGTGGATGCCATACGTGCCGCCGTGACGGACCGCACCCGCGCCGTTATTTTGTGCAACCCCGGCAACCCCACGGGGACCGTGTATGACGAGGCGGATGTGCGCGCCCTGTGCGCGCTGGCACTGGAGCGGGATTTCGTTATCATTTCGGACGAGACATACGACTTCATGGTCTACGACGCTGCCGGAAACCCTGCCCCCATGCCGTTCAGTCCGGCAAGCCTGCCGGAGATGCGCGACCACGTTATCTGCATAAATTCGTTTTCCAAGAAATACGCACTCACGGGCTGGCGCGTGGGGTATGTGGCGGCGGACAAATGCTGGATGGACGAACTGCTCAAGGTGCACGATGCCGCCGCCATCTGCGCGCCCACGGTTTCGCAGTATGCCGCCCTTGCCGCGCTGACCGGACCGCAGGATTGCGTGGATGCCATGCGCACTGCCCTGTGCCTGCGGCGTGCCCAGACCTGCGCGGCGCTGGACGGCATGGCCGAGCATTTTTCCTATGTGGCCCCGCGCGGCGCGTTTTATGTGATGGCGCGGTACCGTTTCAGCCATGCGCCCTCGCCTGAGGTGGCCCGCAGGATTCTGGAGGAGGCCCGCGTTATTACCATTCCGGGCGGTTCGTTCGGGCCGGAGGGTGAGGGGCATCTGCGGCTTTCCTTCGGGGGAGAGCAGGAGGAACTTGCGGAGTGCTTTGGCCGCCTTGGGGCGTGGGTGAGGGAGAACGCCTGATGCCGGGGGCTGGCCGTTACGGCGGGGCGCGCCCGACAGGTGCTGGTGGTGCTAGTGGTGATAATGACGATATTGCCGTAAGCAGCGCTGGTGACGCAGGGCTGGCAGGGCAGGGCGCGATTGCCGGTTCCGCCATACCGGAGGACTGGCTGGCGGCTGTGCCTTTTCTGCGGCAGGGACGGCACGGGGCCGTTCTGGAAGCCGTGGCGGCGCGACGGGAACAGGGGACGGTGTATCCGCCGGAACCGCTGGTGTTCAATGCCCTGCATCTGACGCCGCTGGCAACGGTGCGCGTGGTCATAGTGGGGCAGGACCCCTACCATGGGCCGGGACAGGCACACGGGCTGGCGTTTTCCGTGCCGGAGGCGGCTCTTGCCGCCGGAGCCAGGATGCCGCCCTCGCTGCGCAACATATTCAAGGAAATTGACGCCCGGCCCGGAGGGGAAAACGGACACGGCGGACACAGCGGACACAGCGGACACGGCGACCCCGGCGACCATGCAGATATGGCAGGCCGTGCCGGGGTAAGTCCCGCGCCGGGGGCGCATTCGCCGGACCTCACCCGCTGGGCGATTCAGGGCGTGCTGCTGCTGAACACCACCCTCACTGTGGATGCGGGCAGACCTGCATCGCATGCCCGGCTGGGCTGGGACGAACTGACGGATGATATCATCCGCACCGTGAGCGGGTGCTGTGCCTCTGTGGTCTTCATGCTTTGGGGCGCACACGCACACCAGAAGGCAGCCCTGGTGGACCCTGCACGCCATCTGGTGCTTGAGGCGGCGCATCCCTCCCCGTTTTCCGCCCATCGCGGCTTCTTCGGCTGCGGGCATTTTACGCGGGCCAACGCATGGCTTGCGCAGCACGGGGCGGGCGGCATCGTCTGGTAGCATGCCCGCTGTCTGCGGCGGAACAATCCGCACCGGCGGATAGGCTTTTTTCCGCAACTGCGTTATCCTCTCCCTGCTTCGCCTTGTTCAGGGCATTCCGGTAACTCCGGGCAGGTGACTCGCTCAAGGTGGTGCGCAGGCGTTCAACCGCGCAGGGCCATGCGCCCTGTCCATCCGGGCGGAGGAAAGGCATGACGCAGGACCAACTCATCATCATGGGTATTCTGGTGGCGACTATCGCCATGTTTCTGTGGGGCAGGTGGCGGCACGACATGGTGGCCGTGGGGTCTTTGCTGGCCTGCGTGCTGGCGGGATTGGTGGCTCCGGGTAATGCCTTCAGCGGTTTCGGGCATCCTGCCGTGGTCACCGTTGCCTGCGTGCTGGTGCTCAGCAGGGGATTGCAGCTTTCCGGCGCGGTGGACGTGCTTACGCGGAACGTGCTGCCCGCCAATGCCGGACCCACCGTGAGCATTGCCGCTCTGGCCGTTCTGGCCGCTGTCCTTTCCGGCTTTATGAACAACGTGGGCGCCCTTGCGCTGCTCATGCCCGTGGCCATTCAGGTGGCGGGCAGGCTGGGGCTTGCGCCGGGCAAGGTGCTCATGCCTTTGGCCTTCGGGTCCATTCTGGGCGGAACCACCACGCTTATCGGCACGCCGCCCAATCTTATTATTTCCGGCTTCCGCGAGAATCAGGCGGGCATGAGCGGATACGCCATGTTCGACTTTGCCTATGTGGGGGTGCCGCTTACGGTGGCGGGGGTTGCCTTTATCGCGCTGGCGGGCTGGCGGCTGGTGCCGAGCCGCAAACACGCCGGTACGGGCGGTTTTGAAACCGGGGCCTATATAACGGAGGTGCGTGTACCGGAGGGCAGCCCCACCGCAGGCAGGCGGCTGCGCGAGATTGAGGCGGTGCTGGATGAGGTGGATGCACAGGTGGTGGACCTGGTGCGCAACGGGGTGCATATGATTGCGCCGCGCCCCAGCCGTGTGCTGCGGGCAGGTGATATTCTAATGGTGGAGGCGGACGTGGAAGCGCTGCCCGGTGTTCTTTCCAGACTGGACCTGAAGCTGGAGGAGGACAAGAGCGTCTCTACAGGCGAAAGGGGGAAGGACGCTGCTGCAGCGAAAGGTGTAGGCAGCGGGGAGAGCAGACGTGTTCCGGAAAGCGGGGTGCCGGATGACGGTCTGCCAGATGGCGTTTTGGCGGATGGGATGTTCCCGCATGCCGTGTTGCCCGATGGAAGGGTGGCGGATGCTGCGGGCCGTTCGGGGATATCGGAATTGCCAGCAGGGCCAGCAGGGTCGGTAGAGCCAGTAGAGCCAGTAGAGCCAGTAGAGGCGGAAGGGACGGAAGGGACGGAGCAGTCAAAAAGGGCGTCTCTGCCCGAAATGTCGATTCTCTCGGAGCTGCCGGAAAAGGCGCGGGGAATAGCACTGGACGCCATGTCCGGCCCGGTGATGCCTGCAAGGACGGCTGATGTTGCGGCAGGAGGCAAGCAGGGCAGGAAGCAGGAAAAGACTGCTGCCGGTGGCGAGGCCGTGCTGATGGAAGTGGCGGTGCTTCCCGCATCGGAAATAGCTTCCCGCTCGGCAAGCGATCTGCTGCTGCGCACCCGGTTCAGCATCAATCTGCTGGCCGTTTCCCGGCAGGGCAGATACTCCATGGCGCGGTTGCGTTCTTTGCGCATACAGCCGGGCGATGTGTTGCTGCTGCAGGGAGCACCGGAGAATCTGGCGGAGTTTGCAAGTCACTCTGGCTGTGTGCCTCTGGCGCAGCGTGATCTGCGCATTCCGGACAAGCGCAAGGCCGCCATGGCCACGGGGATTATGCTGGCATCGGTGGGAGTTGCCGCGCTGGGACTTTTGCCTGCGGCGGTTTCCTTTGCGGCGGGGGTGCTTGCATCCATGGCGCTGCGCACCGTGCCGCTGCGGTCGGCGTATGAATCGGTGGATTGGCCCGTGGTGGTGCTGCTGGCAAGTCTGCTGCCCGTGGCCGGAGCCATGCAGAGCACGGGGGCCGCAGACCTTGTTGCCCGGTTTCTGCTGGATGCCGTGGCGCAGGGCAACGCCGTGGTGGGGCTGGCGGTGATTATGGTCACCACCATGGTGCTGACGGACCTGATGAACAACGCCGCCACGGCTGCCGTGATGGCACCTATAGGGCTGGGTGCCGCAGTGCAGTTGGAGGCGAACCCGGACACCTTTCTCATGGCTGTTGCCATAAGCGCATCCTGCGCCTTTCTCACGCCAATAGGGCACCAGAACAATACGCTCATTCTCGGCCCGGGCGGATTCCGCTTCGGAGATTACTGGCGCATGGGCCTGCCCACAGACCTTATCGTGCTGGCAGTGAGCCTGCCGCTGCTTGTCTGGTTCTGGCCCCTGTAGCGGTGGTGAAATGCAAAAAGCCCCTGCGTTAACGGCGCAGGGGCTTCTTTGCTTTCATGGCGGAGCAACCTGCCCATGCCCAAATCCCTCTTGCTAACTTCAAACAACGTTGTACCCGCATTGAATGCAAAGCACTGTTCATAGGGAGCAGATTTACGCATTACGTTCCCGTAGGAGATTTTCAAGGCAGGCCGGAGAGGC
>CAYRLL010000126.1:7907-9282 GCA_964425115.1 uncultured Desulfovibrio sp.
TTCCGTGCCGTGGCTCATTATCTCGATATAGCCCGTGTAGCTGAACAGGCGATTACGTTTTTGAGCGGTCAGTTCCCTGACGATGCCGAGCCGTTCCAGATGGCCGAGGGCCTTGTTGACTGTGGCCGGAGTTATGCCGGTCTTGTTCACCAAATAGCCCGAAGTGGCGATGGGGTGCTCCATCAGTGCCCTGTGAATGCGCAGGGTTGAAGCCGCCGCTCGGCCCAGAGCACTGATCACATCGCGATGCGTGTTTGACAGGTCGAGGAGTTGCTGTGCCGTTTCCACTGCCTGAGTAGCGGTGGCGATCACGGCCTCGGCAAAGAAATCGAGCCAAGATTCCCAGTCGCCGGTAAGGCGGACGTTGTTGAGGAGTTCGTAATAATACTGGCGGTGCATTTTGAAATAGAGACTGAGGTAGAGCATAGGCTCCCGCAGCACCTTTTGCTCGCACAGGAGCAGCGTGATGAGCAGGCGGCCAAGACGACCATTGCCGTCCAGAAACGGATGGATAGTCTCGAACTGCACGTGAGCCAGTGCCGCCTTGAGCAGTGCCGGGGTGGGGTGCGGCTGGTCGTGGAGGAAGAGTTCCAGCGTGCTCATGCACTCCGGCACCGCATCGGCCGGAGGCGGAACAAAGGCCGCATTTCCCGGCCGGGTGCCGCCTATCCAGTTCTGGCTGCGCCGAAATTCGCCCGGTGTCTGATTGTTGCCACGGCCTTTTGTCAGCAACACCCCATGGATTTCCCTGAACAATCTCAGCGACAGCGGCAGCCCTTCTTCCAACAGGCGCAGACCATGGTTGAGGGCAGCGACATAGTTGCTGACCTCCTGCACATCATCCAGCGGCACGCCGGGCTCCTGATCCAGTTCGAACAGCAGCAGGTCTGAGAGAGACGACTGGGTTCCTTCAATCATGGAGGAAAGCACAGCCTCTTTGCGAACGTACATATACAGGAACAGCGAGGTATCCGGCAGCAGGGTCGAAACGCTGTCCAGCCGCCCGAGTGCTACCAGCGCCTGATCGAACTTGCTGCGTAGTTCCGGGGTCCAGTCGATGGGCGGGTGCGGAGGAAGCGGCGCGGGCACGAAGGCCTGGGCCTTCTCGCCCCCTGTTGAGTGTGTTGAGATTGTGACGTATCTGCCTTGGAGTTCCCGCTTCATGCTGCCCGCCTTGAACCTAAAAGATGATTTGCCAGTATTTTATCTTGCGCGGTTATCCTAAAATAAAGAGTCAGAGGGCAAAAAACAAGCTATTTCCAGATTGGTCATTCTTGATCTGGTCTGGCGGGTGCTCGCCAATGCAAAAAGCCCCTGCGTTGTGCAAGGGCTTCTTTGCTTTCATGGCGGAGCGGACGGGACTCGAACCCGCGGC
>CAYRLL010000127.1:0-9153 GCA_964425115.1 uncultured Desulfovibrio sp.
CCGATGATACTGCCAGGGAGCTGGTGGGAAAGTAGGCCGCCGCCAAGACGTATTTCCAACACGAAAAACTCCGGTACCGATGAGGGCCGGAGTTTTTTGTGTTTGTGGGGGGTGGGGGGGCGGTTTTTCTTGCCGTGCCGTGCTTCATCCTGCCGCACTCCATTCGCGAAAAACCCGTTACGCTGCTTAGGTTGTTGGCCTGTCATGCCGATTGGAAGCGCTTCGCTTCCCGGCCGGGCAGATTCCGTATAACTGATCAGCAGGGGCGAGGCAGGGGGAGTCCAGAGGGGGCCTTGCTGAGGGGCTGCAAGCCCCGGCTGAGGCCCCCTCTGGTCCCGCGGAAGGCGGCAACGGGCAAAACGAGTATGTGTTTCTTTCAAGTCGGTGAATGGGCCAACAAGGCAGCACTAGCCGTGCTTCATCCGCTGCCTCACGTCTCGCGCTGTCTGTCAGCCCGTTGCCTGCGCCCTTTGCACTCGGATGCGGTTTGGGTGCGCATCTGCACGCCGTACCCTCGGCAGCAAAGGGCTGCGGCGCAGAATTCGAGGGGATTGCCAGGGGAGGTGCTGATTTCAGATGGCCCGTCGCCTAGGCGTGGAATTTGGGGGTGATGATTGGCAGGGGAGGAGCGGAGTGGCAGCGGGGTAGTCCACGGAATTGTGGTTGTTCTTGGCGAGTGATGACGAACCGTTGTGCTGATTGGATTGACGGGGGAAGGGGAGCGTTGGCGGTGTTAGAGCAGATTGCGCAACACGGTGAGCAGTTCATCCATATCCAGAGGTTTTTTAACCACGGTATTCATACCTGCTTCCATGCAGGGGGCCAGTTCCTCTTTGTGCATAAAGGCAGTAAGCGCAATAACGGGGATGGTGGCGTGATGCCTGCCTGCTTTTCCGTGCCTGATGGCTTTGGTTGCCTGAACTCCGTTCAGCTTTGGCATCTGCACGTCCATGAGCACGGCATCACATGGATGTTGGCGCAAGAGGTGCAACGCCTGTTTGCCATCTTCCGCAAGAAGAACCCGGAAGCCCGATTTTTCCAATAATCGTTTGGCGACCAAGCGGTTAACGGATTCATCATCGGCAACAAGTATTGTCGCACCATGTCCGTGCTGGTCCGGAATAGTTTTGGAAAGAGGGGCCGGCATGTCTGCCTGCCCGGCGGCGGGAAGGATGACGGTGACAGTGGTTCCTTCCGCTTCCGATGTACGCATGGCGATGCTTCCGTGCAACGTGTTGGCGATGAGGCGTGCAGAATATGTTCCCAGACCTGTTCCGTGCGTCTTGCCTGCAGTGGCGTATTTTTCGAAGAACCGGGCGCGGACAGCCTGCGGAACGGCTCCGCTGTTGTGAATGTCTGTGCGTACACGTCCATCGTTACCGGAATGCAGTGATATGAGGACTGTGTCTCCCGGTTGCGACGCTTCCATGCTGTTAAGCACCAAGTTTGAGAAAAGGGAGTAGCAGAGCATGGGCTGCGCTGAGGCGAAAAGCTTTTCGCCGATGCAGGCGGGCCGGTTGTTCACATGCAGGGACACTTCAACTTGCCGGGAGAGCATGTTCTGGGACTGGTCGGCAACGATATCATGGAACGTTTCCAGAAGGTCCACTGGTTCCGGGGTAAATTCAAATCGGCCCGTCTCCATCTTATGCAGGTCCAGCGACAGGCGGATCATGTGCAGCATGCGGACGCCCGCCCGTGAGACCGTGCGCAGCATGTCTTTTTGTTCATGGGTGAGGTTGTTGTCTTTTTCCAGCAATTCCGGAATGTTGACAATGGGGTTGAGCGGAGAGATGAGGTCGTGCTGGGCAATGCGCTGCACGTCTTCCTTCATCTGTTCCACCTGCTTGCGTTCGGTTATATCCCGCAGGGAGATAAGTCGAGCTGGCCGGTTATTCCACTGAATGTCCGTGCTGCGGACTTCCACGCATATATGATTGCCGCTTGAAGAAAAGCAGAGTTCGGGCGAGTTGCTGAAATCCTGCAGACAGGGGATGCCCACGGCATCTTCGTTGCGTCTGCCGAGAATAGTTTCCGCTGCCGGGTTGAGGAAAAGGAAGGTATTGTCAGCAGCGAGGACTATATGGGCATCAGGGGTGGCGGTTACCAGATTTCTGAACCGCTTTTCCTGTTCCTGCAGTAAGCTGTTCTTTTTGGCGATCTGCCGTTGCATGTTGGCGAGTTCATTGTTCAGTTCCATCAGCTCCTGCAGGAAGTCAACGTTATTGGTCGGCTGTCGGGCTGCCTCCGGTTCTGTTAGCGACAGGCGTTGGACATCGCGCAGCATACGGCTTTGCTCATTGATGATCTTCATCAGGTCTTCATAGAGGGTGAAAATATGCTGAGGAGACTGCACTGCAATAACGAAAATATGATCGAAGCGGTTAATGCCAAAGAGGGAGAATATTTCGCTGCTGCCATCTTCTCTTGGCAGCGTGATTTTGTCACAGAGGGAGAAGCCGGACTCTGCAGCTTCAAGCAGCAGTTTGGTAAACTGCGTGCGGGCGTGGTCGTCCAGCATGAACATGAGTGGAAAAGAGCTTTCCCGGCTTGAAAAGTAGCCTTTTTTGTCCAGCACAAGGGTGCAGTTGCTCCCCTGCCTGTCGCAGGCAAAGGCAAGGGCGTGTCCCTGATTGCTTTTTTTAAGCATGTGCTGTTTTTCCGATTCCGAGAAGTGCGCTTGCCGTTGCCACGGCTTGTGGGGCGTTGCGGGCGGTTCCGTCTGCATCGACTACGCGCCAGAGTTCCGGGTTTACCATAAAGGCAAGCCCGCCAGCCATGACTTTGGGCGCACGGTCTTTCATGCGCTGCCGCAGCGCGTGGACAACATCGCGCACTTGGGGGATGCCGGTGAACATGGTGGCTGAAAGGCAGACGAGGTCCGGTTCGCGGGCGGCAATGGCGCGTACGATATCATCGCCGGGGGTTACGGCACCGGTGAAGTAGGTATCCCACCCGGAAAATTCGAAAAAGTCGCAGACCATGCGCATGCCCAGCTCGTGAAGTTCGCTTCCCAGGCAGCAGCCGACCATGCTCAGTCCGTTGCGGGGCTGCCCCAGCGCATAGGGGAAGAGTTGCGCCATGAGCAGTTGTGTAGCGGCGGTGCAGTAGTGTTCTGTGGTTATATCAATTTCATTATTTTGCCACATCTTGCCGACCGTATACATGGCGGGCTGGATGACGTGCAGATAGGCGGCGGAAACGGGAAACCCGGCTTCCACCTCCTGCATGACAGAGGCGCAGGCGGTTCTTCTGCGAGCCTCCAGAAGGTGCTCCAGATAGATTTCTTTGAGTCCGGACGCGCGTTGCTGTTGTTCTGGGGTGAGATGTTCCACTGCTTATTCTCCCGGTACTGTCCCCAGCGACTCGAAGAACGACGGGGTTTTTTCGCTCAGTTCGGCGAAGTGGTGCATGTGGTCCATGAGCCATTGGTATATGGGCAAAACCTCTGCCGCGTGCTCCGGGGACAGGTCTTCGCTGAGTATCTGCATGGCTTGCGGGAGCATCCGGTCCCAGTAGGCAAGGATAAAGCCCTGAGCGCGGTAGGTGCGGAGCACCCAGACGACAGCCTCCACAAAGGATGTCGGATCGAACACGGCAGCAAGGGAGGCCATGTATCTGAAGTGGTTCAGATGATTGGAGCGCGCCAGATTCTCGTTGCCCGGACCGACCAGGCCGGCGAAATCCGGCATAGCCGTCATCGCCGCGCTCAGTGCTGCCGCATGCAGATCTGCCCTTTCTGCGAGAAGGCGTGCAGCGGTTTCCGAAACGGGAGGAATGCCCGCTGCGGAAAGAATAAGTTGCGATTTCTCCATGGCTTCTTTCTCTCCCGGTGCCTGCGGAATGCCGAACTGTCATATGGCGTTGCGCAGCTCATTGCCAGAACAGGATCATCTTCATCTTCGGCTTGTACCTGATACTGCCTGAGCCTACTCAACAAGCCGGTGCATAAGTTCTACCAGTTGGTCTGTCTCAAAAGGCTTTGCGATGTAACTGTTCATTCCCGCGTCAATGAAGGTGTCTTTATCACCTGCCATGGCATAGGCTGTCATGGCAATTATGGGGACGTTGGCGGCACGTTCTCCTGCTTCTCCCGCGCGGATGGCACGCGTGGTTTCCAGTCCGTCCATGTAGGGCATCTGTATGTCCATGAGTACAACATCAAAGGTCTCGCTTTGTAATTTTCTCAGCACTTCCAGTCCGTTTACAGCCAGCGTTACTGCAAATCCCGCCCGCTCAAGCTGCCGCCGCGCGGACAGGCGGCTCACGGCGTCATCTTCTGCGAGGAGCACCCGCAAGGAACGTGACTGCGATAAGGGCAGGGCGCATGTGTTCTCAGGCGTACCGGAAAGGTCGTTGAGGGCGAAGGTGCAGCAGAAAAGGACCGTTGTGCCTTCTCCCGGCTCACTCTCCATGTAGATGTCGCCTCCCATGAGCGAAACCAGATGCTTGCATATGGAAAGTCCCAGTCCGGCTCCCTGATATTGCCTGTTATACCCGTTTGTCACTTGTGTGAAGGGCTGGAAGAGGGTGTCGATCTTTTCCCGGGGCACCCCGATGCCGGTATCCGTTACGGCAAAGAAAACGCGGATTGTTCCGGCGCACTCTGAAGGCAGGGGGTGGGCTTCCACCAGAATTCTTCCTGCTATGGTAAATTTGAATGCGTTGCCGACAAGATTGTTCAGAACCTGCAGCAGACGGATGGGGTCACCCACGAGCATGGACGGGATGGCCGGAGAAACGTGTGTTTCCAGAGCCACGCCGGACTTGATAACGCTGGGGCGGAACAGGTCGCCCACATGATTCATGGTCTCATTAAGGGTGAAAGGTTGCTGCTTAATTGTCAGCTTGCCCGCCTCCACACGGGAGAGATCCAGTATGTCTGTAAGCAGGTGGGTGAGCCGCTTGCATGACTGCAGGGCTATTTCGGCGTATTCTCTCTGTTCCGCATCGGCCGCGCCGTCCAGCACCAGTTGGAGCATACCGTGGATGCCGTTGAGCGGTGTGCGTACCTCGTGGCTCATGTTGGCGAGGAACTCGCTCTTGGACTTGCTGGCCCTTTCTGCGTTCAGCCGGGCCAGTTCCAGATCGGCCAGAGCCTGCTTGCGTTCGCTGATATCGTAGCAGTAGCCTATGTAGCCCATGAACGAGCCGTCCAGCCCCTGAATGGGGCAGCCGAAATCGACTATCCAGCGGAATTCGCCGTCATGTCTGCGCAGGCGGTATTCCATCTCAAAGGGAGCGTGTCTGGCAAAGGCTTCGGTATAGGTGGTAAGGCAGTGTTCCATGTCGTCCGGGTGCACGCCTTCTGCCCAGCCGTTGCCCATTTCCTGTTCCATGGACCTGCCGGTGAAATCCAGCCAGGTGGCATTGAACCAGTTGCACAGGGCGTCCTGTCCGGCGCGCCAGATGAGGGCCGGAGCCTTGTTCAATATGGAGAGATAGAACTCCGCCGCTTTGGCAAGGTTGGCCTCAGCCAGCTTGCGCGGGGTGATGTCGATGGAAACACCGTTCCACAGAGTGGTGCCGTCCGAGAGCCTGACCGGGGTGCCGCGCGTGTGCAGCCACACGCAGCCGTTGTCTGTCTGGCAGCGGTGCTCAAACTCCATGGTGGTTCCGTTCTGCAATGCGGCGGCTGAAGCCTCCCGGAAGACGGGGAGGTCTTCTTCATGCACAAGGGCGGCCATGGAGTTTGCCGCGCTGAGCATGCGTGTGGTCTGCTGCCCCAGCATGTCCCGGGTGTAGTCGCTGATGAAGGTGTAGCCGCCTTCGCCATCCGGTGGCTGCTGGAACTGGAAGACGAGTCCGGGAACGCTTGCGGCGAGTGCCTTGATGAAATCCAGCTGCCTGCGCTCCTCTTCGGCAATCTTTACACTGGTAATGTCCAGGAAGGTGAGTACAACGCCGCTGGTGTTTCCCGCACTGTCCTTGAACGGAAGAACCCGCCTGAGCAGCCAGTTGCCTTCTGTATCCCTTATTTCTTCTTCAGCGAGATTGCCTGATTGCATCACCTCTTCCAGCGATCTGAGCATACGCTCACGCCCCGGGTGCTGGTAGGCAATATGATCCACCGGCCTGCCTATGTCGTGCGGCAGGAGACGGAAGGAACGCATGATGGCGGGATTGAATTTTCGTATGCACAGGGCAGCGTCCAGAAACAGGGTGCCTACCTCAGTGCTGCGGAGCAGGTTGTCCAGATCGTCGTTAAGTTCTTTCAGTTCCCTGTTTTTCTTTTCAAATTCCGCGTTTACCGTGAAGAGTTCCTCATTCACGGAGTGCAGTTCCTCATTGGTGCTCTGCAGTTCTTCGTTGGCGGCAAGCAGTTCTTCATTGGTGCTCTGCAGTTCCTCGTTTGTGGTCTGCAGTTCTTCTATGGTTGCCTGAAGGTTTTCTCTTGTGGTCTGAAGATCACCTTCCAGTTCAGACACGCGCCGCCATGCCGCTTCGCTGTTAGTGTAGAGGCTGCCTTCTGCGACCGGGACGGCTTCTTTCCCCGCTGCGGGGTGACTGCTTTGACTGGCGGCAAACGAAATATGAAAATGCTGCTGGCCCGGTTTTTCACCGTGCAGGCTTTCTACCGTGAGATCCAGACTTTCTGTTATGCTCCCCAGCCTGACTTTGACATTGCTGAAGACTATCTTGCGTTCTTCCTGAGCAGCCCGATGCAGGGCGGCCCCCAGTGCGAGCTTGAGGTCGCCTTCCGTCATATCGAGAATATCGCGGTCCATGCGCCCTGACAGGCGAACCAGATAGCGGGACGCATTTCCGAAGATGTGTATGATTTCCCTGTTTTCATTCACGATGATTCCCGGAGGAAGATGCCGCTCCAGCAGCAGGTCGTAATCGCGCAGGAGACTGCGGTCCAGCGTGGCCATGGCGCGCATGGGGGCCACAAGTCTGCGGGGTTTGTCCGCCGGGTTTACCCGCATGTCGATATTCAGTTTGACGTCTCTGTTTTTTCTGTAGAGCTTGGCCTTGGCGTCTATGGTATCGAACTCCGGTGCCAGAGCCCCCGGCGTTTCGCTGGAGCCGAGGAACAGGACTCCGCCTACCCGCAGCGCAAAATGGAACATGGAAATGGCCTTTTCCTGCGCAATGGGCATGAGGTAGATGAGCATGTTGCGGCAGGTGACGAGATCCATTTTGGTGAAAGGCGGATCGCTGATGACGTTATGCGGTGCAAAGACCACCATGCCGCGCAATTCAGAGCTGACGCGGAGAGAGTCTTCTGACTCCTGTTTGAAAAACCGTTTCATGCGGTTGTGGGAGACCACCTCCAGCCGGTTTGCCTCGTATATGCCCGCAGAGGCGATATCTAAAGATTCGCGGTGTACGTCTGTGGCGAAAATGGTGATTTTTCCGGAAAAGTTCCGCCGCTCTGCTTCTTCTGTCAGAAGGATAGCGAGAGAGTACACTTCTTCACCTGTGGCGCAGCCTGCAACCCAGCAGCGGATATCTTTTGGGGCAGGCTGATCCGCGGCCCGTTCGAACAGCGACGGAATAACCTGATGCTCCAGCCGTTCAAAAGATTCCTTATCACGAAAAAAGCTGGTCACTCCGATGAGGAGGTCTTTATACAGTGCGTTCAGTTCTTCGGCATTTTCTTGTATGTAGGTGAGGTAGGCCGAAAGCGACTGTATCTGGTTGAGGGCCATGCGCCGTTCCAGACGGCGGCCCACGGTGGTAGGTTTGTAGTAGGCGAAGTCGATGCCATAGTGTTTTTTGAGCAGGGCCAGCGCTGTAACCCCTTCATCATCGCTGATTTCGCCTTTGCTTGTGAGGACGATTTTTTCGCCCAGAGAGCTCGGGTCGGCAATGTGCTTAAGGAGTGCCTCGGGCATTTCTTCCGGTGACAGCACAAGGTTGACCGCGCCGCTTTCCAGAGCGCTGCGGGGCATGCCGTCGAATTTTGCCGTTTCCGGTGCCTGTGCCAGCACCAGCCCTCCTGCGCGGCGGATAGAGACAATACCGCGTGAGCCATCGGTGCCTGTGCCTGACAGGATGATGCCTATGGCGCGTTTTCCTGCATCCTCCGCGAGGGAGTGGAAAAAAACGTCTATGGGCATTTCCAGTGAACGGGTGGTATCACGGTCGGTGAGGTAGAGGTGGCCGTTGCGGACGGTCATCGCCTTTTTTGCCGGGATCAGATAGATGTTGCCGGCAAGAATCTTCATCCCGTCATCTACACGGTGAATGGGCATGGCCGTCTGGCGGGCGAGAATTTCGTCCATGAGGCTTTTGAAATCAGGCGAGAGGTGTTGGATAACAACAAAGGCCACCCTGCCATCTACGGGTGCGTTGTTGAAGAAATGCTCAAGCGCTTCCAACCCCCCGGCAGAAGCACCTATGCCCGCTATATATAAATCGTTACCCGTTATGTTCTGCGTGTCTTCACCGCGTGCAGGTGTCGCTTTATCGTTTGTTTGTGTGTGTGATGGAATATCGCTGTGCAAATTATTGTCATGTGTTTTTGCTTTGTCAGGCATGGTGGCCCCCCACTATGGATTGTACACTTTTGTAAAATTTTGGTCACAGTACCTTTCCGGAGTTTCCCGGTCAATACAGTTCACGGCAGATGGGGGTGTTGTTTTTGTTTTGTCACTATGACTCCGTATGCCTAGAGAGGTATTGAGAGCATTTTCATGCGTGCACAACCCGGATATTTGACTTGTTTTGCATGGTGTATCCAGCTTTGACAGTAGCTTGTGCTCGCACAGGGTGTGTGTATGCTGTTATTTTCAGTGTGCCCCCTCACTTTGTTTGGCTAGAGAGTGCGGACTCCGGAATCTCTGAGGCCCGTATTCAGTTCTATCTTACCTGTATACTTGAAGTGTGGTTTTTCTTGCAACGGGTTTTCGCCGTATCGGAAGGAGGCTGGTTTGGGGAGCGACTGAGTGTCGGTTCTGTTCCCCGACGGGTAATGGAAATGCCCTTCAGAATAAGGCAAGTTTAAGGCGGCTGCGCGACAGATCCAATCGGGGGTTGCTCCAGTCCGGGGGGATTACCGGGGCAGGTGTGGGAGTAGTCTGGTCTTCAGAAATTGAAACAAAAAAGGCACCTACAGTTTTTATCTGTAAGTGCCTTACATGCTTTGGTACCGAGGGCGAGACTCGAACTCGCAAGCCCTTGCGGGCGGCGGATTTTGAGTCTGTA
>CAYRLL010000128.1:0-9109 GCA_964425115.1 uncultured Desulfovibrio sp.
ATACCGCGGACGCGAGGAGTCTTTGCTGGAAAGCACGCCCCGTACTCCCGCCATGGCGGGCACGGCCATGCTGGCCCTGCTGCGCCATGCGGCGGACAGCATTATCCCGCTGCACCTTACCGACCCTGAATCTCAGGATTTTGCACCGGAAAACTGCCGTACGATTCATGACATCATGCGCTTTGCGCACGAGATGTGCTACCGTGAAATGTTTTCCATCAGTGACGCGCTCTCTGATGCCCACATTGCCGCCGTACGGATGCGGGCATCCATTCCGCTGGATTTGCGCGTTATCAACCTTGGCGGCGGAATTTGTAACGGAACGGGTGGCGGGACCGGCATCCGCGCCGGCAGCGGAAAGGACGGGGAGCCTTTCTGCGGTTTGGCAACCGGGCCGCAGGGCATGGGAGCGGACCGGAAAACGGGCACGGAAGAAGATACCCTGCCGGAGCGCGGCGATAATAACAATAGAATGGGCAACGCAGCATCCCCGCCGTGCAGAAGGCCGGACGGATGCATCACCCCGGCGGATATATGCTCGCAGCCGTTCGCTGCACTGCTCAGGGGCATGCTGGACCCGGCCATTGCCCACGGCGGGCCCCGCCCTGTGAGCATGCGCGGCTTTCTCTCCGTCATGGGCAGGCAGATGCTGGAACCTCCGGCCGCTGCGAGCCGCCGGTTCGGTGACCGCAGCTACGCCATAATCTCCGACCGCTACCTGAACTTCAGTTCCCGCGTGGGATACCATTACAGTGTGCTGGATGCCTTTTGCAGCTCCAACGTGCACAGCAACTACATACACTTTGAATTCAAGGGCGGAGCCGCGCATGAAGACAGAAGGGCCCGCCGGGCGCAGGCGCTCGCGCTGGTGCTGGAGGGGCTGGGCTTTTCTATGGAGCGTACCGGAGACCGGGTAACAGCCCGGTTCCGCAAGCATGGCGCGGCAGAAACCCTTGAGCGCGTTACCGCGCTGGGCAGGCTGCTCATCTACTCCCGGCAGATGGATATGCTGATGCAGGACGATGCCACCGCGCAACTGGCGGCAGAGAGTTTTTTACGGGGAGAATACTGGCGGTTTACATAACACGGTATATCAGCCACGGGCACACAGGCCTGCCGTGTGCTCCCTTCGCCGTTCATAGGCCCTGCATATGCGCTCTGCCAGATCATCAGTCGAGCAGGGTTTGAGCAGATACTCGGCAGCACCGCAGCGCATACCTTCTACCGCATCATCCATGCACACGTGTCCTGTGAGGATAATACAGGCTGGCGCGTCCGAAATAAGACGGATACCGCGCAGGGTTTCCATGCCGTCCATTACCGGCATTTTCATATCCACCACGGCCACATCGAACCGGTTTTCCCGCAGTATGGCGAGTGCCTCATGCCCACCGGGGGCAGATGCAGCATCAAACCCCTGCAAGGCAAGGAGCCGCACCAGATTTTCACGGAACCGTGGTTCGTCGTCCACCACCAGCACACGGATGCGGGTTGTCATGGCATTTCCTCGCAGCAAAGGCACTCTTTGCCGTTTCGCAGTCGCAACTACATCAAGCCAATCCACAGACCGGTTCTGACTAACAACCGGCGGGCAGGCAGACAGAAACTTCGGTTCCCGTACCGGGCGTGCTGCCTACCGAAATGCTTCCCCTCAGCCGATGCACTATGGACGCGCATATGGCAAGCCCCAAACCCGTTCCCTGCCCCGGCGGGCGGGTGGTAAAAAACGGGTTGAACACACGCCCTATATGCTCCGGCGCTATGCCGCACCCGCTATCGCGCACACGCAGGGTCCAGAAACCCGACTCGCCCGCAGACACGGAAACCGTTATACTTCCTTCCCGCTCCACTGCCAGCAGGGCGTTTTCCAGAAGATTAAGCACCACCTGCCGCAGCATGGGCGGGTCCGTGGCTACAACAAAGCTGCCGGAAGCCGGATAGTGCCGCAGGATGGCAATGCCCCGCTTTTGCGCTTCCCGCTCCACAAGGCCCGCCATGCCTTCCACAATATCCGCCACATCAGCCTTCTGGGGAATGGGAGACCTGCCCCCGGCCAGCGAAAGCATGCTGTGCGTAATCTCGCCACACCGCTGCACCTGCGCCAGAATCTGCGCAAGCGATTCGTCCGCCTCCGCTGGGATACTCCGCCCTGCCTTGCGTTCCGCATCAAAAAGAACCTGCAGCAGCTCCACTTCCTGCGCGATGATGCCCAGCGGGGTATTCACCTCGTGGGCAATACCCAGCGCTACTTCGCCCACGGCGGCAAGCCGGTCAGGAGGCCGCTCTCCGGCAGTGCGGTCGTTTGCCTCTTCCGCCTTACAACTGTCGTGCACAAGCGGGCGGTACTCCGGCGATTCGCCAGAACAGCCTTTTCCGGCGGCAAAGTCCGCCCCGTCACACCGCGCAGTGGCGGTCAGCTTCCATTGCACGCCTCGCCCCGCAGACGCTCAAGATGCAAAGAGCGCCGTTCAAAGGCGCTGCGTATCTTTTTTTCCAGCTCATCAATGTCATAGGGCTTCATGGTATAGTCGTACGCACCGTATTTCAGGCTCTGTACGCCGGAATCGGTTGAGCCGTGCCCTGTGAGCAGAATCACTTCCACCGTGGGAAACTGACGCTTCACCTCGATAAGTGTTTCCATGCCGTCCATACCCGGCATCTTCAGGTCCAGCAGCACCACGTCCACCGGGTTTTCGCGCAGCGTTTCCAGCGCCATCACGCCGCCGGAAGCCTCCAGGACCTTCATGCCGCGCCGGGAAAACCGCCTTGCGAAGAACAACCGGAAGTCGTCCTCGTCATCCACTACCAGCACCACCATTTTCCTGTCATCTTCCATTGCAGAACTCCTGTGTGATACTCCCGCGCACAGTACGCCGCCTACCCCAAAGGCAGCAGAACGGAGAAGGTTGTTCCCTTGCCTACCTCGCTGTCCACCAGCAGGTGTCCGCCCATGTTTTCCACGATGCCGAAGGAAATGGCCAACCCCAGGCCCGTTCCTTCACCCACGCTCTTGGTGGTGAAGAAGGGATCGAACACCTTGTCCAGAATATGCTGCGGAATGCCCGGCCCGGTATCCACCACCTCTACCCGTGCGAACTTGCCTTCTCCATACACCGACGTGCGCACGGTGATAACGCCGTCTTCACCCACGGCGTCTATGGCGTTATCTATGAGATTGAGGAACACCTGCTGCATCTGGGACGGGTCCGTACTTACCGTGGGCAGGGCGGGATCGTACTCCCTCTGGATGGTTATGCTGCGGTGCATGGCCTCATTCTCGAGAAACGCCACCGTTTCTCCCACAAGCTGGTTCAGGTTTACATGCTCCCGTACGGGGTCCATGCGACGCCCGAAGCTGAGCATACGGTGCGTGATTCCCCTCGCCCGCTCAATGTAGGAATCTATGCGGTCCAGCACCTCACACGCTTCCCTGCGGTCCACCGGCTCTTTTTCGCCGGGGTCCATCAGGTCGCGCAGCCAGCCCGCCGCCTCCCTGATAAGCGTGAGCGGATTGTTCAGTTCATGCGCCACACCGGCAGCCATTTTACCCAGTGCCGCCATCTTGCTCTGGTGCAGCAACGAGGCATCCAGCCGGGCAGAGTCCAGATCTGCCTTGCGTATGCGCTCCACCACCGTGCGGCTTGTGAGTATGGTGCCCAGTACAATGAATATGACGCCGAACCCTGTAATCAGCAGCACGTCTGTCTGCGTGCTGAGCAGGGGGGACATGCCTTCTGCCAGATCTTCGGAAATGACCAGCACCCAAGGGGCCTTTTCCAGCCACGCCATGCCTGCCAGATAGGCACGCCCGTGCATGGCCGCCTCACGCGTGCGCACGCCGCGGAAGCGTTCCACCGGTTCTATGGGCGCGCGCGAAAGCGGACCGCCGTTGAACCGGGAAGCGGTCTGCAACTCTCCGCTGCCGTTCATCAGAAAGGCATCGCCGCGTTCTCCCACCTGCACGCTCTGCACTAGGGCGTTGAAAAGATTAAGGTCTACCGTGGCACGGAGTATCCATGTGCGGTCGCCCTCATCACGCCTGATGGCGATGACGAAATGCGGAAACCGGCGCAGCCCCATGAACACATCACTTACATGCACGCCCCGCAGAAGCACTTCCTGAAACCAGTCTGCATCACTGTAATCGGCTTCTTCCAGCCGGTAGGGGCCTTCATAGGCAACATGTTTGCCGTTGCCGTCTATGACGCCCAGATCCACAAAAGAGGGGGTACGGTGCGATGATATTTCGCGGAACACCCGCTTCAGATATCCGGGCGAGGTTATGGCCTCGTATTCATGCAGCCGGGCAAGGGCATGCAGGGAGAATATCTTCTCATCCAGAAAAAGATCCACGGACATACGCTTGTTTTCCACCATGGTGCGCAGATTGCTCGCAACCTTGGCGTTATAGGTGGCCGTGAACTGATGATACATGAACGCACTGAGGGTGATGAGCGGAATCAGGGAAAAACCCAGCGAAATGAAGACGATGCGCCCGAGAAGTCGGGAATATTTATTGTCTGTCATACCTCTTCCACCTTCCAGCCGGCAGCCCGCCGACGTTCAACAGCCTGCACCGCCGTATCCATACCCTGTTCGAGCCGGGCCTTCCATTCTGCCAGACGTGCGTTATTGGCGAGCACCATATCCAGCTGGCGGCTGTGCATGATGATAAATCCCAGAACGCCGAAGCCGGTTTCCGTGTCTGCGGCATCCAGTCCCTCCATGCGCGCGAACAGGGCGTCCTCGAACACTTCTGACCGGAAACCGCGCGCCTCCAGAAGCTCCGCTATGAGGCGCACCCGGCGCAGTCTGCGGTCCAGATCCGCCGCGCCGCCCTTGAACCGTATGGTGGCGTAGTTTTCATCCGGGTTGTCGGTTATCTGCGCCTCCACAGTACTGAAATGGAACCCGAACCGCGCCTGCAGATTGCAGAACGTGGAAGAGATCATGAAATAATTCTGCTGGGTAAAGCCGGAGTGCGTTGCCGGGTCCAGTTCCGGGTTGGCTGAAGCCTCAATAAGCACGGACATGAAACCCCGCGTGTCCATGGGGACAGGCGCTTCCAGCGGCACGGCGGTCATGCCCTCCCACAGGGCAAGCATGGGGATGGAGCGCACATCCTTGAGCTGCACGAACCGTTCATCCGCATCCGGCGCCACGCCGTCATCCAGATCCACCACCCTGTACTGCATGGGGCGTTTGAAATAGAGCTGGCGGCTCGCTGCCTCGCGGGGGAACCGATCATCGGGCCTGAAAAGTTCTTCCACTGCCTTTTCATGGCAGAACCGGGTGATATCATGAAATGTCTTGCAGTGTTCCGGGCTGAATTCAGCTGATGTGGGGTCCAGCAACCGTAGCGGCACAATGTGTTCCGCCACCTTGGAGAGTGTGGCGTGCACCGGGCTGCCGAGCATGAGATTGCGCGGTTCCGGCCTGTCTGCCAGCAGTTCCTCCACCCTTCCCGCGTAGACCCGCAGGGCATCTGCATCCAGCGTGACGGATTCTGTGCCGTCCAGCGCATCCACCGCCCCCGGAATACCGAACAGGGCCGGGATGCCGAACTCACGCGCTACGCTCGCCAGATGTCCCGTTGTGCTGCCCTGCTCTGCAATAAGCCCCGCTATGCGCCCCATGACGGGAGCCCAGCGGGGCAACGACTGTACGACCACGGCTATGGCGCCCCGTGGACAGGCGTAGGCATCTTCACTGTTACGCAGAATATGCAGCGGGCCATGGGCCACCCCGGGCGCGGCGGTAACTCCGCCTTCCAGCAGGGGGGCGGGCATGCCTTCCGGAACGGGGGCCTGCGTGCGTTCCCGGTCCGCCGTCTGGTGCAGCGGCCTGCATTGCAGGAGGATGATCTCCCCGGCACGGTCCACAGCCCATTCCACGTCCTGCGGCCCGCCGAAATACGTATCCAGCCTGGCCACATGCTCTGCCAGCCTGAAGATGAGGTCATCGGAAAGAATGTCGCCCGTAAGCAGGGGAACTCCCGGTTCGGCGGGAACCTTGGTCAGTACCGGAGCGGAGTCCGGGGCCGGCGCATTTTCAGCGGGGGGGGTGCCGGCAGATATCTCGTCAGTTCCGTTGCCCGCCCCGTTCTGCATCGAAAGAGGTATTCCCTCCACCATGTACAGGTCGGGCCGCCTGCTGCCGTCCACCACCGCAACGGGCGGACCATCCACGGCGTTGATGAGGATTCGCGGCATATGCAGGTGCACGGGATCGCGGCTGTAGGCCACTCCACCGGCCACGGCATCCACCATGACCATGCAGCATACGCACATATCCACATCATCATCCCGGATACCCCGGTTGAAACGGTAGGCGATGGCAGGAACGTCGTATTTGCCCGCCACCACCTGCCGGTAGGCGGCAAACAGGTCATCCGGTTCCACATTGAGCAGTGAGCGGTATTGGCCCGCTGCAGACGCACCGGGCAGGTCTTCCCCCAGCGCGCTGCTGCGCACGGCCAGAAGGTACGGGCCCCTTCCGTTAGCGTGCAGGGCATCGCGCGCGCGCAGCATGGCCTCTTCCAGTGCCGGAGGCAGCGGGGCCTGCACAATCTGCTGCTGCAACGTGTGGCTAAGCGCCGCCAGCCCTTCCAGATCGCCGATATCCGCCATCTGCATCTGGCGGTGAATTTCATCGCGCAGCCCGGCATGGTCCATGAACATGCGGTACGCACTGGCCGTGACCACAAATCCTTCCGGCATGCTCAGCCCTGCGTTACGGCTGGCAAGGCACAGGTTCACCACCTTGGGCCCCGCCTCATCCGCATGTTCCCTTCCCACAGCTTCCAGCGGGACCACGGGCTGGCCCCTGCCCGCTTCCCGCTTTGGTTCCACAATCTCGCCAATGGTCTGGTTTATGCGGGCGAACTGCTGTTCCAGCGCGGCATAGCGATTGTCTGACAAGGCATTTATGCGCAGGATCATCTGGTGCACGGCGGATGCCACCAGCACCGCCTTGCCGCGGACAAAGGACATGCCGAATGGCACCGTGCCGCGGAGTGCTTCCTCAATTTCCGACATGCCTTCCAACGCCCTGTTGTTGGCGCGGATAAGCAGGCGGAAGTCGTTGCACCGCGCGCGGTGCACCTCCCGCATGCGCTCCTTGTCCACCGGGTCCGCCTGCTTGCGCCCGATAAGGGCGAACAACCTGCTGAGGATGTTGGGACGGTCCATGCGGGTCTCCTACTCGGGTAGATTACATTTTCCACCACCACGCCCAACGCGGCTGCATGAGCAGGCGTTGACAATGGCCTCTAACAGGTCGTCCAGAAGAACAGGCTTGATGAGATATTCAAAGACGCCGAGGGCAAACCCCTGCGAGGAATCGGACAAATCCGCGTGGCCTGTGAGCATGACTGCCTGAATGTCCGGATTGTGCTCCTTGATGCGGCGCAGGCATTCCAGACCGCCCATACCGGGCATCTTCACATCCAGCACCACCACGTCAAAGGTCCCGGAGTGGACCTTTGTAAGCGCGTCTTCACCGCTGCCTGCGGTGGCGACTTCCAGCCCGCGCCGGGTCAGGCGTTTGCTCATGAATTCAAGAAAGTCGGGTTCATCGTCCACAAGCAAGACTTTCAACTGCGGCATAGACCCTCCTGTTTGTACGCCCCCCTGACCGGATTGCCCGGTGCAGGCTGCGGCGTGCCGGTGTCCGCTGCGGGAAACGCTCCCCCGCCGTTTGCCGGACGTTTGCCGACGTTTGCCGGACATTTTCCTGACGTATCGCGGACGTATCGCGGAAGTATCCCCTGCATTTCGTGAAATGCCCGCGGGATATTCCGAATATAACATCAATTTCCGTGCCATACCCGGATGCGGCGGATACGGCAGAATCATTGGATCATGCCGCCGCCTGCCCCGGAAGGATGCATTCAACATGTCAGCATTCTTTACAAGCTGTCAAACCTGCCTCATGCTCCGCCCCGATATGTGCTGCGCCCAAGCAGACCGGCGGCTAACCCGGCGGATTGCCCGGGCGGATTGCCCGGCAGATTGCCGGGCACGGTATCCCCCGGGCCGCAAGCCCTGATGCGTGAGGGGCCGCGCAGCCCATGGGCACCATGTACATACACACTTACCCCGGCCCGAGACCGACAGCAAGGTTCTTGTCTTACGCAGGCCAGAACAGCGGCAGCAGAAACACGCAGACCAGCATGGTGATGATGGTTATGGGCACGCCTATCTTCACATAATCCATGAAACGGTAGCCCCCCGGCCCCATGACCAGCAGGTGGGCCGGATGAGAAAGCGGGCTGGCAAAACTTGCGGACGCCGCCATGGCCACCGTCATCATGAGCAGGTGAGGCGAAATGTTCAGGTTGGCCGAAGCACTGAGCGCGACAGGAGACATAAGCACCACCAGCGCCGCAGTGGGAATGACCTGTGTGCCCAGCACAGTGACCAGAAAGAGCGCTGCCACAACCCAGCGCGGCCCCATATCGCCCACAAGGGAGATGAGCGCCTCTGCCCCCATCTGCGCCGCGCCCGTGCGTTCAAAAGCCACTCCGAGCGGAAGCAGTGTGGCGATGAGGAAAATAACCTTCCACTCCACGGAACGGTATGCCTCTTCCATGCTCAGGCACCCCACCAGCACCATGAGGGCGGCCCCGGTGAGCGCGGCAATGGAAATAGGCACCAGCCCCAGAATGGCGCTGAGGATGACCCCAAGCATTATGGCCGCCGCCACGGGAGCCTTTTCCAGCAGGGGAGCCTGCGCGGCAGCTTGGTCCAGTACAAGGAAGTCCCTGTCGCGCGCCACGGCGGCAAGGTTCTTGCGCGGACCGTACACGAGCATTCCGTCTCCGAACTGCAGCGGCTGTTCCTGCAATCCGGTTCTGCGGGCACGCCCGCCGCTCCATATGGCCAGCACGTTCAAACCGTAATGCTCCCGGAAGCGGAGGTCGGCCAGCGTTTTACCGCTCAGGTTGGTGCGGGGCGAAAGCAGCACCTCGGTGGCGCAAACCTGCTGCGATTCCAGTTCGGCCACAATACCGGGCGGCGTTTCGGAGAAAACAAGTTCCTGCAGCCCCTGCAGCACCGCAAGGTCGCGGTCCAGCCCGTGCAGAAGGAGGGTATCCTCCGCCTGTACC
>CAYRLL010000129.1:0-9047 GCA_964425115.1 uncultured Desulfovibrio sp.
TTGACTGGAAAAATGCCCGAAGAGGCTGAAAAGTCAAGCATGAGCAGGTACGTTTGTCCTTGAGGGTGCCAGCGCATGTTGTTATACTTACGCCTTGCGTCTGCGCACCGCAACAGGCAATGCGCAGGTCGACTGAACCCCGAACAGGAGTGCCGTGGCGATGCCCTTTTTTCGCGTTATTCTTCTGATGTGTCTTGTCGTGACCGTGGCCGCAGCCACGGGCGGATGTTCCGCCGAGCAGGAAAAGGCTTCCGCCGAGACGGTGAAGCCCGTGAAAATGATTGTGGTGGGCGAGCGCGAGGCGGGGGCGCTGCGTGCTTTTCCCGGGGTGGTGGTGGCGGGTAACGCCGTTGATCTGGGGTTCCGCGTGGCGGGCCAGATTGCGGAACTGCCCGTGCGCGAGGGGCAGATGGTAAGGCAGGGCGACCTGCTCGGGCGGCTGGACAAAAGAGATTTGCAGACCGCGCTGAGCAATCTGGAGTCGCAGCTTGTGGGCGCGCGGGCCACATTGAACGAGGCGCGGCTGAATTTTGAACGCAACGAGCAGCTACTGAAGTCTGACACCATTTCCCGTGCGGCGTACGATTCTGCCAAGGCGACCTACGAGAACGCCCTTGCGCGGCTGGAATCCATGGAGCAGCAGGTGCGGCAGGCCCGGCTGAACATGCAGTATGCGGAGCTTCGCGCTCCTTTTTCCGGCGTTGTGGCAACGAAATACATGAAAAGCTTTGAAAACGTGCAGCCGCAGCAGTCGGTGGTGCGGCTGGAGGATGTGAATTCGCTGGACGTGGAGGTGGAAATTCCTGAGTTCGTGTATGTGCTGTACAGGAACTACAAGGGGGTTCCGGTGCCGCCGGTGGTACGCTTTGAAGCCTTTCCCGGACGTGAGTTTCCCGCACGGCTGAAGGAGTACCAGACCACTCCCAATTCGCTTACCCAGACGTACACCGTTACCATGACCATAGACCGGCCCGCCGACATTACGTTGCAGCCGGGCATGACCGCAGAGGTGCAGGGCAAGCTGCCGCCCACCGGAGAGACGGAAGGATTTGTGCTGCCGGTGACGGCTGTTTTCGGCGATGCGGGGCAGGGCAAGTCTGTGTGGGTGGTGGAAGATGATATGGTTGTGCGCGCCAGAAGCGTTGCCGTGGGTGAGATGCGGGGCGAGGACATCATTGTTACAGCAGGGATTGCGGCGGGTGAAAAGGTGGTGACCGCAGGGGTGCACTATCTTCGTGAAGGACAGAAGGTGCGGCCTCTGGAGGGACCTGTGGGAGGCTTGCCGCGATGAATATTGCCGAATTTTCCATCCGCAGGCGCGTGGCAACGCTGGCCCTGACCTTCGCCCTGATTGTGGGCGGACTTGCGGCCTACTTTTCCATGGGACGGCTGGAAGACCCGGAGTTCACCATCAAGGAAGCGCAGGTTATCACCGCCTACCCCGGAGCCACGGCGCGGGAGGTGGCGGAAGAGGTGACCGACAAGCTGGAGAGCGCCATTCAGCAGATGGGGCAGGTGAAGCGGGTCAATTCCGTTTCCCGGCCGGGCATGTCGATCATCACCGTCACCATCAAGGACAAGTACGGGCGGGACAAGCTGCCGCAGGTGTGGAACGAATTGCGGCACAAGGTGGGCGATGCCGCTCCCTCGCTGCCTCCCGGTGCTGCATCGCCCGTGGTGTATGACGACTACGGGGACGTGTACGGCATCTTTTTCGCCGTGACCGCGGACGGCTACTCCTACAAGGAACTCAAGGACTACGTGGACTGGCTGCGCAAGGAACTGCTGCTTGTTCCCGATGTGGCCAAGGTGACCATATGGGGTGCGCAGCCCGAGGTGGTGTATGTGGAGATATCGCGCGCAAGGCTGCGCAGCATGGGTGTTTCCGTTACGTCCATCTACAATGCGCTTTCGCAGCGCAATCTGGTGGCCGATGCGGGAAATGTGGCTGTGGGGCCTGAGTATATCCGCATTTCGCCTTCCGGGGGCATCGCTTCGGTTGAGGATCTGGGCAATCTGTTCATCACTGACGTGTCCACCGGCAAGCTGGTTTATCTGAAGGATGTGGCCCGCATTGTGCGCGGCTACGTGGAGCCGGAAAAGAAGCTGATGCGCCAGAACGGCAAGGTTTCGCTTGGGGTCGGGGTCTCGCTTGCCTCGGGCGGAAACATAGTGGAACTGGGCAGGCGGGTCATGGACAAGCTGGCGGAACTGGACGGCGATACGCCCGCAGGCATGATCATTGATCCCGTGTATTTTCAGCCGGACTACGTAACCCGGGCCGTGGACGGTTTTGCCGTGAGTCTGCTGGAGGCCATTGTCATCGTCATAGGCGTGCTGATGCTCACCATGGGACTGCGCAGCGGGCTGCTTATAGGCGGAGTGCTGCTCATTACCGTGTGCGGTTCGTTCATTTTCATGAAGCTGATGGGCATACAGCTGCAGCGGGTTTCGCTGGGGGCGCTTATCATTGCGCTGGGTATGCTGGTGGATAACGCCATTGTGGTGACGGAAGGCATGCTGGTGCGCATACAGAAAGGGGAAAACCGCATCCGCGCCGCCGCAGAGGTGGTGCGGCAGTGCATGTGGCCGCTGCTGGGTGCCACTGTGATTGCGGTTATGGCATTTGCCGCCATTGGCCTTTCCGAGGACAACACCGGCGAGTTTTGCGGTTCCCTGTTCTGGGTGCTGCTCATATCGCTCATGCTCAGTTGGGTGACTGCCATAACCCTTACTCCCGTGCTCTGCGAGATGTTTATCAAAGGCGGCAGCGAGGTGAAAGACCCCTATGGCGGCAAGGCATTTACCTTGTATCGGGGGTTGCTGGCCCGGTGTCTGCGTTTTCGCTGGCTCACGGTGGGCGTGATGATAGGCCTGCTGGGGGCTTCTGTCTGGGGTTTCCGTTTTGTGGACCAGAGCTTTTTCCCCGCCTCCACGCAGCCGCAGTTTTTCATTGATATGTGGAAGCCGGAAGGCACGGACATACGCGTTACAGACAGGGAGATGGCTCTGCTGGAGCAACGCCTGCTGCAGGATGACCGGGTGGAGTTTGTCTCGGCGTTTGTCGGCGGCGGGGCACCGCGCTTCATGCTCGTGTACACCCCGGAAAAGGACTACGCCAACTACGCACAGTGCATTGTGACGGTGAAGGATTACCGCGAGATTCCGGCAGTGATGGCGGACTACCGTGAGTACGTGCAGGCGTATTTCCCGGAAGCGTTTTTCAAATTCAAGATGGTGCGGCTGGGACCGGGCAGGGACGACCCGGTGGAGGTGCGGTTCAGCGGTCCGGACCCGGACGTGCTGCGCAGCCTTTCTGCGCAGGCGCAGGATATTATGCGCGCTCATCCCGATGCGCAGGGCGTGCGGGACAACTGGCGGCAGATGATTAAGGTGCTGCGGCCCGTGCTTTCGGAGGCGGCGGCACAGCGTGCGGGAGTGGACCGGAAGGATATTGCCTCCGCGCTGGAAATGGCTTTTTCCGGCACGAGGGTGGGCGTGTACCGCGAAGGGGATGCCTTGCTCCCCATAATAGCCAGACCGCCTGCGGAAGAAAGGCTTGAGGTGGCGCGTATGGCGGACGTGCAGGTGTGGAGCCCCGCCCTGAAGACCATGATTCCGCTCAATCAGGTGGTTTCTGCCTTTCGTACGGACATGGAAGAGGGGATTTTGCAGAGCCGCAACAGGAAGTTTACGGTAACCGCCGCCTGTGAACCGGCCACCGGATTGGCGAGCACGCTGCGGGCGGAACTGCTTCCCGCGCTGGAAGCCATGCCGCTGC
Source organism: uncultured Desulfovibrio sp. (assembly GCA_964425115.1). GTDB lineage: Bacteria > Desulfobacterota > Desulfovibrionia > Desulfovibrionales > Desulfovibrionaceae > Halodesulfovibrio. Next base: position 3,782 of record CAYRLL010000129.1, read on the forward strand.
CGCCCGGATACAAAATGGAGTGGGGCGGCGAGCATGAGGATTCGCACGATGCGCAGAAGGGCCTTGCGGCGTCCATTCCCGCCACCTTTGCCCTTATGGTGCTCATTACGGTACTGCTGTTCAATGCCTTGCGGCAGCCGCTCATCATCTGGCTTACCGTGCCGCTGGGCATTATCGGCGTGACTTCCGGCCTGCTTTCCACAGGGCAGCCTTTCGGGTTCATGGCGCTTCTGGGCTTTTTGAGCCTGACAGGGATGCTCATCAAAAACGCCATTGTGCTGCTGGATGAAATACGGGTGCAGATGGAGGACGGCCGCGAGGCCTACCACGCGGTGCTTGAGGCTTCTGTAAGCCGCATGCGGCCGGTGCTCATGGCGGCGGGTACCACGGTGCTGGGTATGCTCCCATTGCTGGGCGATGCCTTTTTCATAGCCATGGCGGTGACCATAATGGCGGGGCTGACCTTTGCCTCCATTCTCACGCTTGTGGTGGTGCCGGTGCTGTACGCCATTTTCTTCCGGGTGCGTGAAACGAAGTAGGATGCTATATCCGTTAAAACGCTATGCCCCCGGTGCGGAGTTCCGCGCCGGGGGCAAGTTTTTTCTTCGGGCTGGCAAAGGTGAATCAGCTGTCTGACGCTTCCAGCGCGTGGATGACGGAGCGCAGTTCGCCGGCCTGACCTGCGAGTTCCTGCACCGCCTGCGCGGCCTGCGCCATGCCTTCCGTGGTTTCGTGGATGATGGTGGAAACCTCGTCAATGGCACGGCTTATCTGTTCCATGGCGGCGGACTGTTCCTCTGCAGCGGTGGCGATGCCTGAAATCTGGCCTGCCGTTGTTTCCGCCAGATCGACAATGGCGGCAAGGGCCTGACCGGAGTCGTTTGCACGTTCGTTGGCGGCTGCCACGGCGTTGACCGCCTGCTCCACGTTGACCATGTTTCTGGAGGTGGCGGCCTGTATGCTGTGGATGCGTTCGCCCACTTCTCTGGTGGCGGCCATGGTCTTTTCCGCCAGTTTGCGCACCTCGTCCGCCACGACGGCGAAGCCGCGTCCTGCATCACCCGCGCGGGCAGCCTCGATGGCGGCGTTCAGGGCCAGCAGGTTGGTCTGGTCCGCTATGTCTGAAATGACGTTGAGCACCTGCCCGATGGAGTCTGCCTGCTGCCCGAGGTCTGTCATGTCTGTCCGGAGCGTGTCGGCGGTATGGTTCACCTGACTGATGGCGGCGATGACCTGATTGACCACGGATGCGCCGTGTTCCGCTCTGTCGCGGGCGGAGCCGGAGCTTTCTGCCGCGTTGGCGGAGTTTCTGGCAACCTCCATGACCGTGGCGTTTATCTGCTCCATGGCGGAGGCGGTTTCCTGCATGCGATTGCGCTGCACCACAGACCCGGCGTTTACCTGATCCACCTGTGCCGCCAGTTCGTCTGCAGCGGAGGAAACCCGCTCGGAAATGGTACGGGCCTGTCCCGCCGTGGAGTGCATGCGCTCCACGAGCCCGGCGATTCTGGCCTGCTGCTCCTGCGCCTGTGCCAGTGCCTCGCGGGCCTGTTCCGCCTGCCGTGCGGCTTCTTCGCCTTTATCATGCGCCTCTGCCATCTGGAGTTTGAGGTTCCGGACCATGGTGGCAATGGCGTGCTGCAGGGCGGCTATTTCCACATTGAAGGGGCCTTGGGCCTTGGCATCCAGATCGCCGCCCGCCACCTTTTCCGCGTAGGCGCGGATGCGGTCCATGGGGACCAGCAATTGTGTGCGCAGAACGGCCAGTGTGGCGGCAAGAACCACGGCCAGAACGGCACCGCCCGCCATGAGCAGGGCGTTGCGCAGGTGGGTGATGGTGGCGAAGGCTTCTGCTTCGTCCACTTCTGCGATGAGTGCCCAGCGGGTGTCTTCTACCGGAATGGGAGCGTAGGAGGACAGGACCGGGTTGCCGTTGTAGTCCACGATGATGCCCGTATCGGCATTGCCTGCCAGCGCTTCACGCGAGGCTGTGGTGTCCACTTTGCCTTTTTCCGGATTGCGGAAGGAGGCGACCACGCCGTGATGTTCCGGGTCCAGATAGGAGTCGGAGCGCATGAGCAGGTCCGGTCCCACCAGATAGGTTTCGCCCGTTTCGCCCAGTCCCGCGCGCAGCTGCATGAGCGCGTTGAGTCTGTCCAGCGGTATCTGCAGGATGGCAACCCCCGTCATTTCGCCTTCGTAACGGACGGGGGCGGCGATGAACGCGGCGGGCGCGCCTGCCGAGGGAGCGTAGGGGCTGAAGTCTGCAAAACCCACATCGCCCGCACTGCCCGCATTACTTTGGCGGGCCTTTTGCCATGCGCGGGCAATGCCGCTTGTAGCCAGCGGGCCTTTGGTAAGGTTCATGCCAAGGTCCGATTCTCTGGCAACGCTGAACAGGATACGTCCTTCAAGGTCGGTGAGGAAGGCATCGTAATAGCCCTTGTCGGTGACGTAGGACCCGAAGATGTCTGTGGCGTCCGCGTGGAGGGGCGCATACCAGCGTGATTCCACATCAACGGCATCGCCCTTCATGCCGCCGTAGCCGTTGGCAAAGGCGATGAAGGCGGAGAGGGAGTCTGCGGCAAGGCGCGAGGCGGCGAATTCACGGATGTCGCTGCGCCATGTGCCAATCATTTCCTGCGCGGCGTGGCGTTTTACCTCGCGGATGGAAACCAGCTGGGCGTATGCCTTATCCTCAAGGCTTTGCGCCGCCGTGCCGTATGCGTAGTAGCCCATGCCCACAAGCGGCAGCATGCCGATGAGCAGGCAAAAGACAGTCATCTTCTGTTTGAGCGTTATTCCAGCGATCATACAGGCTCCCGGGTGTCTGTGAAACTGCCGGACTACAGCCGCAACCGGAGGGCAATGCGTGATATGTCCGGCAGTGTTCTGTAAGATTTGTGGTGTTGTAGAGAACTTTCCGCGTACCGCGTGCGGAATTGATGACTGTAGCGTTTTTGTGAAGTGGTACTACCATTCCGGGCTATGCGGAGCAACGATTTTATGTCGTTGTTACGCCGATTGCGTGGCGCGTGGTTTTGCGTATGGAGAATTGCGGAAGACGTCATTTGGAAGAGATTATTTTGACCCGCTGGTGTTGCGCTACTCTGTGCATGCGAACGGCTGACCATCGCTGCGGTGTGCTTTGAGCGCCTGAAAAGCCTGACAGTGCCCCCGTGCACGGTCGTTCACGCCCGGTGAGCGGCGGACTTTGTCCGTTCATCCTTCCGCCAAGCGCATCCTGCCGTTCACCGAAGAACACGTGCGCTGCTGTTTTTTTCTGCCATAGTGCTTTCATGCACAGACCCTGCAGGAGTGTCCGGCAGGGAAGCTGGCGGGGGATGAACCTGTAGCAAGCGAGGTGCCGCATGAAACCGGATATGAAGGCGTATTGGAGAACGAACATCGGTTACATGGTTGTACTCATGTCCATATGGGCATTGGTCTCCTATGTGTTCGGCATTCTGCTTGTGAATGAGCTGAACACCATCCGCATGGGCGGGTTCCCGTTGGGATTCTGGTTTGCGCAGCAGGGGTCCATCTATGTCTTCGTCCTGCTCATCTTTGTCTACTTCCTGCTCATGCGCAGGTTGGACCGCAAGTACGACATTGACGAGTAGCATCCGCGAACGGCGCAGAGATACTAAGCATCGGAGGGACGAACATGGGCATACAGACGTGGACATACATTATGGTGGGCGCAACTTTTGCGCTGTATATGGGCATTGCCTGGGCAAGCCGCGTGCGCGACACCAAGGGGTTTTATGTGGCAGGCGGCGGAGTGCCGCCGCTGGCAAACGGCATGGCGACCGCAGCGGACTGGATGAGCGCAGCCTCGTTTCTCGGCATGGCCGGGCTTATTTCCTTTTACGGGTACGCGGGCTGCATGTACCTGATGGGCTGGACAGGCGGGTATGTGCTGCTGGCCCTGCTCCTTGCGCCCTATCTGCGCAAGTTCGGCAAGTTTACGGTGCCGGATTTTGTGGGCGACCGCTACTACTCCGGCACGGCGCGGCTGGTGGCGCTGGTGTGCGCGGTGTTTGTCTCGCTTACCTATGTGGCGGGGCAGATGCGCGGGGTGGGCATTGTGTTCAGCCGTTTCCTTGAGGTGGACGTGAATACCGGCGTGTTCATAGGCATGGCTATTGTGTTCTTTTACGCCGGGATAGGTGGCATGAAGGGCATAACATGGACGCAGGTGGCGCAGTATGTTGTGCTTATTGTGGCGTTTCTTATTCCCGCGGTGGCTATTTCGGTGAAGATTACCGGCATTGCCATGCCGCAGATAGGGTTTGGCTCCACCATTGCCTCCGGGCCGGATGCGGGCGTGTATCTTCTTGAAAAACTTGACCTCATTGCCACTGATCTGGGGTTTGCCTCGTACACCACGGCCTTCGGGCCCGGAAGCAAGAGCATGATTGACGTGTTTGCCATCACCATGGCGCTGATGGTGGGCACCGCGGGGCTGCCCCACGTGATCGTGCGGTTTTACACGGTGCCCACGGTGCGCGGAGCGCGGCTTTCTGCCGTGTATGCCATTCTGTTCATCGCCATCCTGTATACCACGGCACCGGCCATAGCCGCCTTTGCCCGGTACAACCTGATTAATTCGCTTAACGACGTGGCATATACGCAGGCTCCTTCATGGTTCAAGAACTGGGAAAAGACGGGGCTTATCGCATGGCAGGACAAGAACGGCGACGGCATTGTGCAGTACAGGGCCGGTGCGCCGTTTGAAGGCAAGCCCGCCTTTTCCGGCGAGCTTGGACCGGACGGGCAGCGGCTGGTGAAGAATGCGCCGCTGGACGGCCCCAACGAACTGTTTGTGGACCATGACATCATTGTGCTGGCCAACCCGGAGATTGCCAACCTGCCGCCGTGGGTCATAGCCCTTGTGGCGGCGGGCGGTCTGGCTGCGGCACTTTCCACGGCTTCCGGCCTGCTGCTGGTTATTGCCTCCAGCATTTCCCACGACCTGTACTACCGTATGATCAACAGGCAGGCCTCGGAAAAGCAGCGGCTGCTCCTCGGGCGCATTATGATAGGCGTGGCGGTGTGTGTGGCAGGATACTTCGGCATCAATCCGCCCGGGTTTGTGGCGCAGGTGGTGGCGCTTGCCTTCGGGCTTGCGGCGTCATCGTTCTTCCCCACGCTGGTGCTCGGCATCTTCTGGAAGCGCGCCACCCGTGAAGGAGCCATTGCCGGCATGACCAGCGGCATAGGATTTACCATGCTTGACATCGTGCAGACCAAGTTCATGGGG
>CAYRLL010000130.1:0-8862 GCA_964425115.1 uncultured Desulfovibrio sp.
CGAAGTATGGAGCAGAACCTCCCGAAAAATGCAGTTGTATGTAGTTGTAGTCTTGGTCGTCGCCGCACAAGACACCTACCGTGGCTAAATGAAATCCAAGTCGCATTTCAACGTTAAAGTACTCATTGGAAACAAAGAGATAGCAATCTCCTTCCGGTTGCTCTTCATCTTGATGCAGTGTCCTTTTTATGTTTCGGAAGCTGCTCGCGCCGTTGTCTGGAGAGCCTCTCCAGTTTAAACTGGGGTGAGAGAGTCCGGTCCACAGGGCTTGAAATGGCGGGCTGGAAACATCATGTGTGTCAATTGGGTCGCATGTGGTCAGATTTGCCCGGAATCCGTTGCCGAGATTCAGGACATGGAGCCGGATTGGAAGGATTGTTTGCAATGAGACTGCGTACGGGCTTGGGTCGCCGAGTCTGCCAAGGCCGAACATTCTCTGCATTGCCTGTTCATGTGAGAAGCGGACTATGTCGTGAATAGTGCGGCATTCGCCAGCATGAAAGCTGTCGCTGTCCGGATTGTTCATGTTAAGGGGAGATATCTCATCCAGCACCCGTTGGAATCGCAGGTGGACGGGGCTTGCGAAGAGTGGCCTTTTCAATAATCGCGTTGAGCGGAGGAGTTTTTCAGCTATTCCCGAAAAAACTTTTTTTCCGCTTGCCCAAAGGGTTACTTCCTGTCCCTGAGCGAGTGTTGCAGTTGCACCTTTGACTCCGAAAAGAGCCGGGACGCCAAATTCTCTCGCTATGGCTCCCAAATGGCTGGTCGAACTTCCAATGTCCGTGATCATTCCCGAAATTTGGCCAACAACAGGTGTAAAGTTGGTCGATGCATTCTTTGTAACGAGAATGGTGCCAACCTCGCTTTTGGGAATGTCCAGAGGACTTTCTTCCTCAATTGCAAGGACGACTTGGCCGGTAGCTAGCCCTCCCGAAGCGCAGATTCCATCATCAAGAAGAACGGTCAATTCATCTTGAATCGCAAGAAACTGTTCATCATCGTTTTTGTTCTTCTTTACAACCATGAGGGGGCGAGATTGAAGAAAATGCAGTTTTCCATCTGCGGAGACAGCCCATTCAATGTCTTGCGGGCGCTTCAGCGCATCATCAATACGCTTGGCAAGGCTCCAGAGTTCAGCAGCAAGGACAGTTCCCTCTCCGTCTTTATCAAAGAACCCATCTTTCGGTAGAGATAGGATTTTGTCCAGAAAATGAAATGATGTTTTGTCGAGAATGCAGGACCACATTGGCATTAATTGCCCGCCTACAAGGTTTTCTCCTAGTCCGGATACGGCAGCAATATAAATTTTATCAGTGTCATCATGGACCGGGTCTGCCGTATACATCACTCCGCTAAAGACAGCGTCTACCATTTCAAGGACCAGGACGCCCATTGGGGTTTCGCGGTCGTCCAGTCCGTGTTGTAATCTGTAGGAAATGGCTGCGGCTGAATAGGTGCTGGAGAGTACCGTCTTGTACGCCACAGCAATGTCTTCTGGTGCAACATTCAGAAGTGATTCGTATTGTCCGGCAAATGATGTTTCGCTGTCTTCACCAATGGCGCTGCTGCGGACAGCCAGCTTCAACGACTTTCCATTACCCCGCAGGCGGCCTACGGCAGTCTCAAGCTGGTTTTGTAAATTGGGTGGCAGCGGTTCATCCATGATCCGCTTTTTGATTTTTGTTGAGACACTGGCAATGGTGGCCGGATTGTCAGGATCTAGCTCGGCCATTTCGGAGAGGATGTATGCTGCTATTCCAGATTCGTTGAGAAAGTGTATGCTGGCCGTTGCGGTGATAGCAAAGCCATTGGGTGTGGTTAGCCCGATTTCATGCCGTAGTGTGGCTAAGTTTGCGGCTTTGTTTCCAATGATGCGGGCATGTTCCTTTCGGATAACATCAAGGGGAACATCGATTTGTTCGGTGTATGGCTGGAAGACCGGGCGCAACTCATCTCGGATATTGCGCGTCAGACTCTTCAGGATGGCAAATAAGTATCGGGAAGTGGTGTCGTTAGAGTCATCGCTGTCAAGGCTCGTTAAGCATTCTAGGATGTTATGCACTGTTGCAAGTAGGGAGTCAACAGCCTTCTCTATGCGGGGAAGGCTTACCGGGCGTACGTCATGATATATCTGTTCGAGTGTGGCTATCTGCATTAGGGCAGATTTGCAATGATCAAGTATGTCTGTGAAGTTCTTGTAATGCTTTGCATGAACTCCATCAATAACATTGAGCAGTCTGCACTCTATATTTTGATTTTTGCTGTTTATTTTCATATTTAATTGCTATTGTTTAGCATGTTTAGTGTGCTGTGTGCTTGATATGAATATGGTTGCTGAAATTCTCTTTTGGGTTTGCAGGCTGAAAGTAGAGCATTATCCATACTGTACATAAATAGCACACATAGATATAGCCTTTGCCGGCTCCTCCGCATGTTGCGCGGGACTCTTTCCCTTTGTCGGCAAAGGTTATGGAGCCATCCCCGCACTGCCGCGGTAGCGGAAAAGCAGGCGCAGCAATGCGCGTACACGGTTTGAGAACAGTTTTTCTCCCAGCAGGTTGCCTGCTGCCCGTTTGTTAATCTCGCCCAGCGTAGGGTAGGGGTGAATGCCCCCCGCAAGGGTGGCAAGCGATACGCCGCCGCCCAGCACCGCCACCCATTCGTTGATGAGCTCGCCCGCGTGGGGTCCGGCAATCTGCACGCCCAGCACTTTGCCCCGCTTGTCCAGCAGCATCTTGAGCATGCCTTCCGTCTCTCCCTCTGCCCGCGCCCTGTCGTTGCCGGAAAACGGCTCCGTGCGAACCGTGTACGCAATGTTGCGTGCTCTGGCCGCCTTCTCGTTCATGCCTATGGAGGCCAGTTCCGGGTCGGTGAAGGTGGCCCACGGAAGCCATGTGTAATCCGCCTTGCGCGGCAGGCGGAATACGGCGTTTGCCAGCACTATGCCGCCCTCGTACCCTGCTGCATGGGTGAACTGGTACTGGCCCGTCACATCGCCGCAGGCAAAGATGTGCTTGCGGCTGGTGCGCATGCGGGCATCCACGGCAATGCCCTTGGCGGAATAGTCCACCCCGGCGTGCTCCAGTTGCAGTCCCTGCACGTTGGGGGTCCGGCCCATGGCCACGAACAGGGAATCCGCGTACAGGGTGTGGGGCATGCCGTTGGGCTGCTCAATGTCCACGGCGATCACGGGACGCTCCCCAGTGCCGCATTGCAGCCCTAATGCCTGCGGGCCAGTCGCCTGTGATCCGGGCGTCTGTGAGTCAGCCACTTGTGATCCGGGCATCCGGGCATCAAAAGCCTGTGTGCCGGCCATTTGCTGAGCGGGCGAAAGAGAAGCGGAAGACTGCCTATCGGCGGCACTATGGGCAGGCGGGGCGTCCGTGCAGGAGCCGCAGGTGGCATAGCGCACCTGCCGCACCGCCGTGTTCAGCATAAACCGCACGCCTTCCCGCTGCATGGCCTGTTGAACGATATCGGCCATGTCCTTGTCTTCCTTGGAGAGTATCTGCGCAGAACGCTGGATCACCGTCACCTCGGAGCCAAGGCGGCGGAATGCTTGCGCCATCTCCATGGCAATGGGCCCGCCGCCCAGCACGATAAGGGATTTCGGCAGGGCAGGCAGGGCAAAGATGTCTTTGTTGGTCAGAAAACGCACATCCGCAAGGCCGGGAATGGGCGGAACCTGCGGCGATGACCCGGTGGCAATGACAATGCGCGGCGCAGAGACGGTGCGGTAGGCACCGTGCGCTTCGCCCTGCCGGGCAATGCGGATGGTGTTCGCGTCCATGAATGCCGCATCTCCGAAGGCGACCTCAGCCCCCAGCCTGCGGAAGCGTTCCGGCGAGTCATGGGGCTGAATGTCTGCAATCACGGAACGAATGCGGGCTGATACGGCAGAAAAGTCCACGACGGGACTTTCAGACGTCGCAAATTCCGGCTGTGGCAGGCCCCATTGCCGGGCGTTGCGCATCTGGTGAAAGACCCGTGCGGAAGAAATAAGCGTTTTGCTGGGCACACAACCGTTATGCAGGCAGTCTCCGCCGAGCAGCGGCTCCCTTTCCACCAGCAGGACCTTCACCCCCAGTTGCGCGGCGCCCGCCGTGACGGTAAGCCCGGCGGCTCCCGCACCAAGGACGATGAGATCGTAATCGTGCTCTGCCATGCGTTTCTCCTTGTCACCGGGCGCGTTCGGCTGTCTTGCTGCTGCGTATCCACTGCACAGCCTTGCGCGTTGCCAGCGGAAAGATACCCAGAAGGGCGAATGAGACGAGAAGCGAAGGGGAAAGAATGCCGGACAGGCTTTCAATCTTGCCCAGTTCCTTTCCCGCGTTGACGAATACCGCCGTTCCCGGAAGCATGCCCACCTGCGAAACCCAGTAAAAGGTGCCCACGCGCAGGGAGGTCAGCCCCATGCCAAGATTGATGAGGAAAAAAGGCACCGCAGGCACAAGGCGTAACGTGAAGAGATAAAAATAGCCTTCGCGGGCAATGCCGTCGTTTATTCTTTGCAGGCGCGGGCCGAACCGTGCCTGCACCCAGTCGCGGAGCATGAACCGTGCTGCCAGAAAGGCAAGGCTGGCCCCTATGGTGGAAGCGAACGAAACCGTCAGAAGGGTGGGCCAGAATCCGAACACAGCCCCGCCTGCCAGCGTCATGACCACGGCACCCGGCAGGGAAAGGGCCGTGACCGCCACGTACATGGCAAAGTAGCCGAGCAGCATGGGCACAGGATGCCGATCATACAGCCCGGTAAGGGTGCCCTGCTGTGTCTTTATGAAGTCCAGCGTAAGGTATTGCCCGAGATCAAAGACAAAGAACAGCCCCCCAAGCACCGTCATGACGGCGAAAAGCAGCAGGCGCAGGGTGGCGGGGCGTTGCATGGTATCTCCTTGGCAGACCGGGGGCTGACCGGGGGCTGACCGGGGCTGACCGGGTGACCGTCCGGGTGACCATTCGGGTAGCTGGCCGGGTAGCTGACTGACGGGCTGACCGGGTGGCTAACAGAGTCGCTGGCCGGCTTCTTTCCGGCAACGGCAGAAAGCAGGCAAGGCCTACGGCAGTTCCATGGCGTTGCCGTGCAGAACGTACACACCCAGCTGCGCAGCCCCCCACAGCCCGAATTCCTCGTCCGTGTTCAGCCTTACGGGAATATTCCGCAGCAGGGGGGCATGGGTGTCGCTGGCCGTAAATTCTTCCGCAAAGGCGGGGTGAAGCACCACAGCCGGAGAGCCTGCCGCCACGCCGCCTGTGAGCACCAGCCCCCCAAGGGCCAGCGTTTGCAGCACATAATCATGGCAGGCGCGGCCAAACAGCCGTGCAAACCACTCCAGTACGGGTGAATCCGGCTTGAGTTTTGCCGTCACCTCCCGCGAGGTAAGGCGTTCTCCGGTCAGAAACGCATGCAGGTTGCGGATGCCCGAACCGGTAATGACCATGTCGCACACCACCTGTCTTCGACCCGTCTCCTTGCGGAGAAAGTCGGCAAAGGCAAATTCTTCTTTGCCCGCGAAGGGAAAATGGGCGTGCCCCCCTTCAGACGGCACGGCCTTGAAGCGGCCGGGTGCCGTTTCCAGCAGCAGGGCGTGGCCGAATCCCGTTCCCGCTCCCATCACCGCCACGGGCGCACCGGGTTCCGGGGTGCCGGGCAGCACCGTCCGCGCCGCATGCAGGGCCGGGCTTACACAGGCATAGGCCTGGGCCAGAAAATCGTTCACCAGCAGTACGTCCTGCATGCCGTATGCGGCGGGCAGCGAGTCAAGGTCTATCCCCCATGCAATGTTGGGCGGCGTCACGCGGCGCCGCTCCCGCACAGGTCCTGCCACGCCAAGGACGATAACGTCCGCCTCCTGCGGTGTAAGCGGCAGTGAGGATTGTGCAAGCTGGTCCAGCAGTTCGGCAAAGCTGCCTGCGCCGGTGGTGGAAAGCCATACGCTGTCTTCCCTCCGCAATATGCCGGATTCCAGCACAAACGCGGCAAACCTGCTGTTGGTGCCGCCAATGTCAGCTGCCAGAATGCGCCGGGGCTTCTGTGTGCGCGGGGGACGTTCCATGCGGTGAGAAAGCTGTGTCATGAGCGCGGCTCTCCGTTCCGGTTGCGGATGTTGCGGTATCCTGAGCCTGCACTATGCCAGATGGTGCGCGGGCTGTACAGCGCACAACAGAAGGAAGGCCGCACTGTCACGCCTATTTGTAAACCGCGCGACCGCGTGACCATGCGAACACGCGACAGCACGACCGGCTAATCTTACAATCGCTCGACCGCTCGATAGGGCGACCGCACACCATCCAACCTTACGATCATGTGCCCGAGCAACCACGTCACCACGCGACCACTCAACCATACGCGGAGAGGCACCGGAAGATGCGCAGTCCTGCCCGTACCTGCCTACCGCCCGCCGGGCTGGGGTTGCTGCCTGTGCAGCATCATCTCCCATGCGGATATGAGCACGCCGTCCACGAAAAGGGCCCCGCGGTTCTCGTAGGTGTCTGCGTCTATCTGGCGCATGGTTTCCATGCTGGTCCCCTGCGGGGTGTACGCGCAGGCAAGAATGGTGTTGCCCACCATGGCAAAGTTGCCGGACATCCGCCCCATGGGCAGCGTTTCCGCCGTCCACGTTGTGTGGTTGTTTCCCGGCATCATGGGGGCTATTTCGTAGACACACTCCATGTCCGAAGGCGGCTCGGTCTGTATGAGCATGGCGGCGCGGTTGTACCATATGCCCCTGTCGTGGGTAATGGTGCTCGTGCCCGAAACCGCATGCTGCGTCCCGTTGCCGTCCGTGAAGTTGCCCGTTGCGCTCCACACGCCGGGCATGACGAGGTAGGTGTGCCTGTGCTTCATGGTGTTCTCTCCGGCGTTATGGCACATGTCCGGTTGTTCCGGCATGCTATTCTCGCGTGGGTATGGACGCAGTGTATCTGTATCAGGGGGTTCCCCACAGCTCCTTCAGCCGCCTGTCCCGTCCGCAGTTGTAGCGGTAGAACTTGTAGCGGACAGGATTCTTAGCGGGATAGTCCTGATGGTACTCCTCCGCCGGCCAGAAGGTGGAGGCAGGCAGAAGTTCCGTGACAACGGGTCCCGCGAGCTTGCCGGATTCATTTAGCTTTTTTATGGACGATTCCGCAAGGGCGCGTTGTTCCTCGGTATGGAAAAAAATGGCGGAGCGGTACTGCTCCCCCTTGTCGCAGAACTGCCCGTACGGGTCCAGCGGGTCTATGTTCCGCCAGAAAATATCCAGCAGCGTGGCATAATCCACCTTGTCCGGGTCATACAGCACGCGCACGGCTTCCATGTGGCCGGTAATGCCTGCGGAAACCTGCTGATAGGTCGGGTTTTCGACATGCCCGCCCGTGTATCCGGAAGTGGTTTCCAGCACGCCGTCCAGCGCGTCAAACGGTGGCTCCAGACACCAGAAACAGCCCCCCGCAAAGATGGCTTCGGCAGGGGAATGCCCGTTCCCTTTGCGGGTTTGCGCATCGTCCTCCGGAGCGACAGCGCCGGGCTGCGATGCTCCGGACGCTGATGTTTCTGGCTCCGGTGTTCTCTGCGCAGCACGCACTCCGGTAGGCAGTGCGGCAAGCAGGGCAAAAGACAGCAAGGCGGTGAACAGGGCTGCGGATATCGTCATGGCGTACCTCCCTGTGTCGCACGGTTGCGCGCGGCGGTATATCAGTAGGTGATAGTACAATCTGCGGTGTTGCATCCACTGTGGCACCTGCATGGTGCAAGGTGCCCTGCCTGCCAATATAATGCCTTTTGCAAAAAAGGGGAGGGGGGAATGTCGGCCAGAATGTCGCGTATACTGTCGGGCAGTCAGCACCGCCGCCAGCGGGAAAGAATATCCTGCTGATGCCTGAGGAGAATCTCCATGTAGTCCAGCTCCATTTCCGCCATTTCAAGGTCGCGCTTCCGCAACCATTCAGAAAGCCATGCAAAGCGCAGGGCAAGCACAAAGGGGGGCAGCCATGGCAAGGTGTCATCCGTCAGCATATCCGCTCCGCGCAAGCCTGCGATCATGGCGGGAACCATCCCCCCCACCAGACCATCCGGGTGTTCGAACCCGGCGCAGCCTATGCAGTTGGCGGCGTCGTACAGCACGGGCTGCATGCCGCAGAACTCCCAGTCTATCAGCCCGAGAATGCTGTCTGCTCCCCATATCATGTTAAGCGGGTGGCAGTCGCCATGGGCAAGGGAACGGGGCAGGGTGCTCCATGCTTCAAACAGCGGCGCAAGCGACCGGACCACCGGTTCTGTGCGCTTGTGAGCACCGGGTTCGCGTTGCCGCAGCGTGGCCTGCATCTGGCCGATATATCCCGGCAGGGGAGGAACTTCCGCATTTTCCGGGCAGCGGAAACCACCCGCCTGCATGGTGTTCCACGCCTGTCCAATCCCCGCAATACAGGCGGCAATGTGGCTGCCCCGCCACGCATGGTCCAGATATTCCGGCCTCGGCAGTTCAACGCCGGGGATGAAGGGCGAGCATTGCCATGCGCAGCCGTCCTGCAGCACGGTGTATGCGTCTGTTTCCGATGCGGAGCCTGATATGCGGTCCGGTGCCTTGTCCGGTGTTTCATGGGCCGCGCGGCGGAACCCGTGCACGCCCTGCGCGCCCGCAGACGCGAGGGCGCTGACCAGACCGCCCACGGCTTCACGCCTCTGCCTGCGCGAAAGGGGAAGCCGCTCCACGAGCCAGAGGCGTTGGCGCGTGTCTTCCGCCACACAGCGGGCGATACACCGCTCCGGGCTGCCGGGAATGAATATGTCGTCCCGCACGCGGTGCAGGGTAAGGCCGAAACGGTTGAGGATATCGCGCATGCGTCTGTTCCTGTTGGGTGGTATGTCATCACGTTGCCCCGCCC
>CAYRLL010000131.1:0-8860 GCA_964425115.1 uncultured Desulfovibrio sp.
AGTGTTCTGGGCCGTCGCGTCGCCTCCTCACACGGGGGCGTGGATTGAAACCGTGCGTGAGCTGCGTATCGAGGGCGACCAGATGGGTCGCCCCCTCACACGGGGGCGTGGATTGAAACCGGTCCTGTTACCGGCCGCACGGACACCTCTGTGGTCGCCCCCTCACACGGGGGCGTGAATTGAAACAGTGTCCAGCACAGTTGGTATTGCGTCAACGGCGTCGCCCCCTCACACGGGGGCGTGGATTGAAACAGTCGCTACACCGATTTTTACCGTGGCTAGAGGTCTCCCCCCTCACACACGAAAGCAAAAAAACAGCGTCCCAACAAACATATTGTAACGCTTTTTCTTCCCTTTCTTGCAGGCGACAGTCAGACGGGTACCAGACTACTGTTGAATACTCGAAGAATTGCCGGGCATCTCTCAGGCAAAGCATCCGGCAATGGCAGGGTCTGTCTGCAGCATGTGCTCCACATCGGGCAGGCAGTCGCGCTTTGATAAAATGGTGAAGAAATCACTTTTTATGGATGGAGCAAGCCTGAAAGCCTGCAGCCACTCAGAGGCAGAAAACGGGTCTGCCCTTACCGCATCCCAGAAGCCGGTATTGCGGAACAGGGTATCCACAGTTTCCCACTGCTGGTTTTGCAGGCGGCAGGTGATGTATGTGGCCATGCCCACCTGCAGACCATGCAGCCGCGGACGGGCGGAAATGGCATCCAGTGCGTGCGAGACGAGGTGCTCGCTTCCGCTGGCCGGGCGTGAGGAGCCGCATATTTCCATGGCAATGCCGTTAAGCATGAGTGCGGTGGCAAGAAGCGACATGCCCTGCGCATCGAAATACGGGCGGGCAAGAAACTGGTGCACCGTGGCATCGGAAAGAAGGGCCGCAAGGTCCTCCACGGTTTCACCGACGGCGTGAAAGGCAAGTTTCCAATCGTGCACGGCAGAAAGCTTGGACACAAGGTCGCCCACGCCTGAAAGCCATAATATTCTGGGGGCGGAAAGGCACACATCCACGTCCACCACCACTCCCTGCGGCAGGGCGGCCGCAAGCGTGCGGCGGCGTCCGTTTACCGTAAGGCTTGCCTGCGGACTGCAGAACCCGTCATTGGTGAGCGAGGTAGGCACGGCGTAGTACGGCTTTCTGGCAAGAAAAGCCACGTACTTGGCCATATCAAGCGCCTTGCCGCCACCCAAGCCTACCACGGCGGAAAGCTTGGAAGAGATGTCGGCGAAGATGGCCGCCGCCTGCTCAAAACTGTTATCTGAAATTTCTATCCAGTCAGCCGCTGCAATCCCTGCCGACTCAAACGATGCCCGCACCGTGGTCGTTATATCATCCGGCAGCCCCGCACTGGCCACCACAAGCACATTACCGTGCCCCCGTCTTTCCAGATATATACCCAGCCTGCCTAACGCCTTGGACTTGATGCGCACTATTCCCGGAATAGATATATGCGTTACGCTTCCCATTCGAATCCTCCGTCAGTCTGCGGGTAATAGGCGGGCGAATCAGGCTGGGCAGGCTTGTTTATCCGGGACCGGGCCTTGGCTTTCCGTCACTTCCTTTCGGTCCCGGCACGTTCCGCAGCATTCCCTGCATTCCCGCGCACTGCTTGGCCGCAGGGGAGCAGGCGCATACGTCTGGCCCGCTCGAGCAGCCGTTCCATATTGATTCCCAACCCCGAACAGGGAAGCGCATTGTTCCTCACGCTTTGCGGTGAAGACAAGGAGATACGGCACATGGGCACCTCGCTGGCTTATGGTTATGTCTTGTAAGACATAATGCCACTGCCCAACGCATTTTGCCACTTCCCATGGTCATAATTTGTATGTTTTCGTTAGCACAATCAAGTCCAAAGATATGCATGGCACGCTAACACCGTATTTTTACAAGATATACGACAAATATGTGCCAAAACCGAATCAAGAGAGCAACACTGGGCCTGCATGTATCCATGGCCTAGGATGCGGACAGGAAGATGAAATCCGGTTACCGGCAAGGCACTCCGCCCGCCAGACTGCGGGTGCACCTCCCACCGGGTTCCACCCAACGCCCTATAATAAAGGAAGCCGTCATGAGCGCAAGCCGCCCCACCATGCGTATGCATCTGTGGCTGGAAACCCCTAAAGGAGTCTTCTTCGGTCAGGGAAGACTTCAGCTGCTTGAATACATTGAATACACCGGCTCGCTGAACGCCGCCGCCAAGGCGCTGGGCATGTCATACCGGGCAGCCTGGGGAAAAATTAAGGCATCCGAAGAGGTGCTTGGCTTCCAGCTGGTGGAACAGCCCGAAGGAAAGCGCGGCGGCGGGCAACTGAGCGACGCCGCCAGACTGCTCATTGCCGCCTACCGCAACTGGCTGGCGGAAGTGGAGGAGTTCGCCCTGCAATCTGCAGAACGCCACATGGGCTATGTGCCGAAGCAATACTGGTCTGTTCGCGAGCTGCCCTCGCACAAACCGCCCATGGACATGCAACCCGCGCCCCTTTCGCGTGAGTCGTAGAAGCCGCCAGCTCCGCAGCCGCCGCAGGACAGGTGCGCCCCCATACATGCTAACACTAACATATTGATAACAATAGATTTTATTGACCTTAAATCTTCACATATGGCACCGTGGAAGAGCATGCATTTCCGAACCGGGAATGCACAACTCTAACTCACAGGAGGCCGAAGCATGAGTTGCACGCGGCGAGGATTCCTCAAACTGACCGGCGCAGGCGTTGCCTGCCTCTCGCTGGGGCAGTTGGGGTTCGATCTGACTGAGGCGAAGGCGTACGCCACGTCATTGAAGATTGAAGGAGCCAAGGAAGTCATTACCATCTGTCCGTTCTGTTCCGTCAACTGCAACATGATTGCCCATGTGCGCGACGGAAAACTCATCAGCACGGAAGGCGATCCCGACTTCCCCGTCAATCAGGGTGCCCTGTGTGCCAAGGGCGCGGCGCTGCTTTCCATGTCCAAGAACCACCATCGCCTGCTCAAACCCCTGTATCGCGCCCCTTACAGCGACAAGTGGGAAGAGAAGGACTGGGAATGGGTGCTGGAACGCATTTCCCGCCTGGTCAAGGACACACGCGATAAGGACTTTATCGCCAAAAACGCGAAGGGCCAGACCGTCAACCGCGTTGAGAAAATGTTCCACATGGGCACCTCCCATGCGGACAACGAGGAATGCGCCGTAATCCATCAGGCGATGCGGGGCCTTGGCGTGGTCCACATGGACCATCAGGCGCGGATTTGACACAGCGCAACTGTAGCGGCTCTGGGAGAGTCGTTCGGACGCGGTGCCATGACCAACCACTGGATCGACATCAAGAATGCCGATGCCATCCTCATCATAGGCAGCAATGCTGCCGAACATCACCCCATTTCCTTCAAATGGGTACTGCAGGCCAAGGACAAGGGTGCCGTGGTCATGCATGTGGACCCCAAATTCTCCAGAACCTCCGCACGCTCGGACTTCCATGTTCCGCTGCGGTCGGGCACGGACATCGCCTTCATGGGCGGCATGATCCACTATGTTCTTGAAAACCAGAAGTACTTCAAGGAATACGTGGACAAGTACACCAACGCCTCAGCCGTCGTGGGGGAAGGGTATGCCTTCAAGGACGGCCTCTTCAGCGGCTACGATCCCAAAACCCGCTCCTATGACAAGAGCAAATGGGCACTGGAAAAGGACGAGGCCGGCAACATCAGGCGCGACCCCACGTTCAAGAACCCCCGGTGCGTCATCAACCTGCTGCGGCAGCACTATTCCCGCTACACGCTGGAGAACGTCTCCTCCGTCACCGGCGTGACCAAGGAAAACCTGCTCAGGGTGTATGAAAACTTCGCAGCCACAGGCAGGCCCGACAAGGCCGGAACCATCATGTACGCCCTTGGCTGGACCCAGCATACCGTGGGCGTGCAGAATATCCGCTGTGCGGCCATTCTGCAGCTGCTGCTCGGCAACGTGGGCATGGCGGGCGGCGGCATAAACGCCCTGCGCGGCGAACCCAATGTGCAGGGGTCCACGGACCACGCCCTGCTCTACCACATCATCCCGGGCTACATGGCCATGCCCATTGCCGACTGGCAGACCTACGAAGACTACAACAAGGCCAACACGCCCGCCTCCGCCGACCCGCTCAGCGCGAACTGGTGGCAGAACAAGCCCAAGTACTTTGCCAGCCTGCTCAAGGGCTGGTACGGCGACAACGCCACCCCGGAAAACGGCTTCTGTTACGAACTGCTGCCCAAGATCGACAAGGGAGCCGACCACTCCTACATGTTCCTGTTCGACCGCATGTACAAGAAGGAGATCACAGGCGGCTTCATCGTGGGCCTTAACCCCATGAACAGCGTGCCCAACTCCAACAAGGTGCGCAAGGCGCTGGATAATCTGGACTGGCTGGTCACCATGGACCTGCACCACTCCGAAACCACGGACAACTGGCACCGTCCCGGCGCGGACCCCAAGAAGGTGAAGACAGAAGTCTTCCTCCTGCCTTCGGCCCACCGTGTGGAAAAGGCGGGCACCGTTTCCAGTTCCGGCCGCTGGCAGGTCTGGCACTATCAGGCCGTCAAACCGGAAGGAGAGGCACGCAGCTTCGGCGACTTCTACGTTCCCCTCTTCAAGCGCATACAGAACCTGTACCAGAAGGAAGGCGGCGTTCTGCCTGAAGCCGTAACCAAGATGCACTGGCCGGATGCCTATGATCCCGACGAGTGGATGCGCCGCGTGAACGGCATGTTCTGGAAGGAAACCAAGGTCGGCGACAAGGTATACAAGAAGGGCCAGCAGGTTCCGTCCTTCGCCGCTCTTGCGGACGATGGCTCAACCTCGTCCCTGTGCTGGGTTTATGCGGGCGGCTACACCGAAGAGGATGGCAACAAGTCGCAGCGGCGTGACCCTGCCCAGACCCCCATGCAGGAGCGCATAGGCCTGTATCCGAACTACGCATGGTGCTGGCCGGTCAACCGCCGCATCCTGTACAACCGTGCCTCGGTGGACGAGAACGGCAAGCCTTACAACCCCGCAAAGGCCGTCATCGAATGGGATGGCACCAAGTGGGTGGGCGACGTGCCGGACGGCGGATGGCCGCCGCTGGCTTCCGGCAAGGGCAAACTGCCGTTCATCATGACAGTGGGCGGCTACGCCCAGCTCTACGGGCCCGGGCGTGAAGACGGTCCCTTCGCCGAGCATTACGAGCCGGTGGAAACCCCCATCGCCACCCATGCGTTCTCCAAACAGCTGCACAGCCCGGTCTACAAGTTTGTGACCAGCGATATGGATGTGCTGGCCAAACCGGCCGATCCCAAGTTCCCCATCGTGCTCACCACCTACAGCCTTACGGAACACTGGTGCGGTGGCGGCGAAACCAGAAACGTGCCCAACCTGCTGGAAACGGAGCCTCAGCTCTACATTGAGATGAGTCCCGAGCTTGCCAAGGAAAAGGGCATAGCAAACGGCGACGGAGTGCTTATCGAAAGCGCGCGCGGCAAGGTGGAAGCCATTGCCATGGTCACGGTCCGCATCCGTCCGTTCACGGTGAACGGCAAGACAGTGCACCTTGTAGGCATGCCCTTCTGCTTCGGCTGGACCACCCCCGGCACCGGGGACTCCACCAACAGGCTCACTCCCTCCGTTGGCGACCCCAACACCAGCATTCCGGAGTACAAGGCCTGCTGCGTCAATGTCAGCAAGCTCGACAAGCTTACCGAAATAGCACGATAGAGGCCTCTCCCCTCCGTCCGCAGCCTGGGCGGAGGGGAAGCCCTGCACAAGGAGCAGACAATGGCCAAGACCATATTCATAGATACGACGCGGTGTACGGCCTGCCGTGGATGCCAGCTGGCATGCAAGGAATGGTACGAACTGCCGGCCAACAAAACGTTCCAGACGGGCACCCACCAGAACCCGCCGGACCTTAACCCCAACAACTACAAGCTGGTCCGCTTCAGCGAGCACCTCATTGAGGGCAAAGTGGAGTGGTACTTCTTCCCGGACCAGTGCCGCCACTGCCTGAACCCGCCCTGTCTGGGCGCGGCGGAAACGGTGCTTGAAGGAGCGGTCATTCAGGACGAGGCAACAGGTGCCGTTATCTTCACCGACATCAGCGCCCAGCTCTCCAAAGAGGATTTCGAGTATGTGCGCGAATCCTGCCCCTATGATATCCCCCGCCGGGACGAGAAAACCGGACGCATGACCAAATGCGTCATGTGCATAGACCGTATCCGGGCCGGAATGCCGCCCGCCTGCGTGCGTGCGTGCCCCACGGGCACCATGAACTTCGGCGAGCGGGAAGATATGCTCAAACTGGCCCAGTCCCGTCTGGAAACCATACGGAAAAAACACCCCAACGCCATGCTTGCAGACCCGCACGACGTGAACGTCATCTATCTGCTGGAGAACGAACCGCAGCGCTACCACACCCATAGTGTTGCGCAGGTTTCCCCCGTGGACCGCAAACGCCTGTTTGCCTCCATGAAGACATCGCTCTCACGTATCCGCACCGCGATGGACAGAAGCTGACGTCTTGTCGCTGTAAGCAGCGTCATCCCCGGAGGAGGCCGCACCATGAAGCGTTGCGGCCTCCCCCCATAAAAACAGGAAGGAACAGCCGATGACCATGGACCTGTATGCACTCTCTCCCCGCAAAAGCGCCGCTGAAACACTTGCCGAAACCTGCGCCAGACGACCGGCCCTGAACTCCGTCCTTTCCGCGTTCATCCCTCTGTATCAGGCCCGTGAAACCACCGGCAAACGGCTCGCTTCCGTTCTTTCCGAATCCGCCGGGGCACGCGAGGCAGCTCGCTCCGCTTCTCCCCAGCGCACTG
Source organism: uncultured Desulfovibrio sp. (assembly GCA_964425115.1). Lineage (GTDB taxonomy): Bacteria > Desulfobacterota > Desulfovibrionia > Desulfovibrionales > Desulfovibrionaceae > Halodesulfovibrio. Next base: position 6,824 of record CAYRLL010000131.1, read on the forward strand.
CGCAGGGCATTCCCCTGCTGGCCGGGGCGTCCTTCGGGTGGATCAATTCCGCCTTCCTTCAGGCCGCCGGGGAACTGCTGCCCCACGTTGCCGTGCAGCCGCCTCTTGCCGCTCCCGTCGCATTGTTTCTGAACCTGCTGGAATCAAAGCGCCTTATTCCCGAAGAACTGACGCAGGCCTGCCTGAACAGCGATGCGGTTTCGCTGGAGCGGTTCGCCCGCCCGGCATCCATTGCTCCGGAAACACTCGTTTTTCTTACACATCAGGTCCTCGGCCCGGTGCTCAGCGCCTTTTGCAGCGTTCACTGCGGCCACGCCGATTTCAGTACATGGAAGGAAGGCTACTGCCCCGTCTGCGGGTCATTTCCTTCCGCCAGCTTTCTGGACCGGGCCGACCCCGGCCAGTCCGAGTTCCTGAAAGGCGGCGGCGGACAAAAGCACCTGCACTGTTCCCTGTGCGCCCATGAATGGCGGTTCCGGCGCGGCGCATGCCCCGCCTGCAACCATGAAAGCGGAGAGAACACCATAGAATACCTTCGTGCGGCAGACAGCGCATGGGAGCGGGTGGAACTGTGCCGCACCTGCAAGACCTTTGTTCCGTGCGTGGATATGCGCGAACAGACGGCCAATCCCGATATTGAAGCCGCAGCCATGGGCATGCTGCACCTTAACCTGCTCGCCGTGCAGGAGGGGCTTCACCCGCTGGCGCCCAGCTTCTGGAACACCTTCGAATAGACAGGCAGGAGAATCCCATGCCCACCATGCAACGCTCCGTCATCCGCTACCGTGAAGGCAGCCCCTGCTTTTCCGAAGATGCCGTTCTCTCCGAATCACCGCTGGAGATTGAGGTCAACGGGGTACCGTGGGCCGCACTCATGTGCACCCCGGGCAGCGACGAAGATCTGGCGGTGGGCTTTTGTCTTACCGAGGGACTGATGCGCCCCGATGAAGCCTATGCCGTGAACGGATACCAGCCTGCCGCTGACGGCATGCGCCTGAGCCTTGCCGTTGCAGGCGGCACACCCCGCATTATCCGGGCCTTGCAGGGCCGCGGGATGCGCATAGGCGCTTCCTGCTGCGGCAACCGCAGCGCCACTAGAACTGGCGAACTCGTGCGCGATATACGCACTGTTCCCGGCGGCTACCGCATATCGCCGGACACGCTGCACGACCTGCAGACGGAATCAGAGGCCTGTCAGGCCCTGTTTACCGCCACGGGGGCAACGCATTTCTGCGCCCTGTACGGGGCCGGGCCCACTCTCATAGCCTATGCGGAAGACGTGGGACGCCACAACGCGCTGGACAAGGCGGCCGGGCAGGCTTTCCGTCGCGGGCAGTATGAGCAGATACGTCTGGTCCTGCTCTCATCGCGTCTCAGTTTTGAAATGGTGCAGAAGGCAGCCGCGCTGAACGCGCAGGTCGTTGCGGGTTTTTCCGCCGTCACGTCCCGCGCGGTGGAGCTGGCAGACGCCTGCGGGATGACGCTGGTGGGTTTTTTGCGCAGGGGACGGATGAATATTTACACCCACCCCCACAGGCTTGGCCTGACGGCTCCGGAGCGGCCCGGCAGGGCGGGTTCTTCCGTTTTTCCGGCTCCTCCGGTGCCGGAAAAGTATTCCTGACGCCCGTCGCACAGGGGAGAATTTGTGAATACAGCATTTTCCCCCCACAATATGCTTTGAACACGAGAAAACCTTCACCAACCTGACCGCCCGCAATATTGCACCATATAGGCAATATACTAGGCCATGCCTGCCAAACCCGGCACGGCAAACGTTTAAGGATGGCCAGATATCCGAAACAACGTCTCTGTCATTGCGGAGCACACAGTCCGCCCTGCCTTGACATTCCCCCTCTCCTCACAGCATCCTCCTTGTGTGCTGGGTGCCGGGCCGCATCAGGCATTTTTTCACCGGTCACACAGGCCGAATATGCAGACCGGACACGCAGGCCCGAATACGCAGACCGGATATGCAGACCGGTCACGCAGGAGAGCGCACCATGGGTGAACGCAGGCACATCATCACCACCTGCACCA
>CAYRLL010000132.1:0-8845 GCA_964425115.1 uncultured Desulfovibrio sp.
AGTTCGCCGAAATCCATGAAAATGACCCTGTCCGCCACTTCGCGGGCAAAGCCCATCTCGTGTGTCACGCAGGCCATGGTCATGCCCTCGCGGGCAAGGGTCTTCATGACATCGAGCACTTCGTTGATCATTTCGGGGTCGAGCGCGGAGGTGGGTTCGTCGAAGAGCATGATCTTCGGCTTCATGGCAAGGCCGCGCGCAATGGCCACGCGCTGCTGCTGGCCGCCGGAGAGCTGGCTGGGGTAGGCACCCGCCTTGTCGGGGATGTTCACCTTTTCCAGCAGTTCCATGGCCAGCCTGTCCGCCTCGGCGCGCGGGGTGTTGCGCACCATGATGGGGGCGAGGGTGATGTTCTCCAGAACCGTCATGTGCGGATACAGGTTGAACTGCTGGAACACGAAGCCTATCTCGGCGCGCAGGCTGGTAAGATTGAGCCGGGGGTCGTGCAGGTCCAGCCCGTCCACGATGATTCGCCCCTTCTGGATCGGTTCCAGCTTGTTGATGCAGCGTATGAGCGTGCTCTTGCCCGAGCCGGAAGGCCCGCAGATGACCACGACCTCTCCCTGAGCTATTTCAAGGTTGATGTCCTTGAGCACATGATGGTCGCTGCCGTACCACTTATTCACCTGTTCAAAACGGATCACATGATTCTCCCAGTAATGGCATAGGCGCGGGATGCCTCAATCCCGCACAAGGGTGCTACCAAAAAAGGTTGCGATGGGGCAACGAAAAACTGGGCGGTTTACAATATTGTCGGCTGCGTTTTGGCTGTAATATCGGGAGAAAGTCTGATGAAAGACGCTACCCGACCAGTATCTAAGGGGGAATTTTTGAGATTGCGGGCACGGATGCCGGAAAGGGCGGGCGGAGTGCTTCAATCTTGCATGATTTGCATTGTTATTGCGCAAATGTTTTACAAATATGCAATGCGCTGAGGGTTCCTTCAGTATGGGGCCTAAAAAGGCTGTTTTGGTTCAGAATCGTCGCAGGGGAGGATGATGTAGAAGCAGTTGCCCTTGGGGTGGGGTTCGTAGCCCGCATCGCCTCCGTGCAGGCGGGTTATCTCCTGCACGAAGAACAGGCCGTGCCCGGTGCCGTACTCCTGACCCACGTCTTTGCCCCGGTAGTCGGCATCGAAGATACGGGGAGCATCGTCGTTGTCCAGATGGGGGCCGGAGGTGATGATGTCTATGCGTGCCGCATCCCGGCCGCCTTCAAGGTAGCCGCGCAGACGGGAGATGCCGTAGCAGAGGAATTTGGCAGGCATGCCCGAAAGCGCGTGGTCCCCTGCGACTGAGGACGGGGGCGAGGGGCGCGTGTATTTGACGGCATTGGAGAAGAGGTTTGCCAGCACCTGACTGATGAGGCCTACGTCTGCGGTGACGGTGATGTCTTTTTCCGTGCCTGCGGAGGCATCGCAGAAGGGGACGAGGGCGATGTCCTTTTCATCGAAACGGGCTTTGAACCGTTCCAGTTGCGGGGCCATTATCCTGTCGTGCAGGTGCACCACGGTTTTGTGCAGGACGTAGCGTCCTTTTTCGAAATGGCTCTGCCGGAGCAGGGTTTCCAGAAACAGGCTTGTCTGCTGGAAGTGTTTGTAGACCTCCTGATACTGCTCGTCCATGCGGTTCTGGATATAGTTGAGCTGGGCGAGGGCGTTTGAGCACTCGGAGGTTTCCAGCAGGTCTTCTATGGCGTGACGCATGGATTTCATCTTGCCGTCCAGTTGCCGGAACAGCAGCTTGAAGTACATGTTGGGCACGATGACGTTATGCCCTATATCGTGCACGAGGCTCTTGATGAATTCCAGATGCTCGCGGTGCTTGCAGGCCACAAGCCTGTTATGCAGCTGGTAGCCCACACGGTTGGCGAACTTTTCGTAAAAAAGCTGCTTCTTGGGGGAAAGCGGCAGGCGGGGGTGCAGCACGAGCAGCCCCAGCGTTTCGCCCACAGGGGTTATGGGCAGCAGCTCCACGTCCATCTTTTTGCCGCGGATGGGTATGCAGTAACGGCCTTCGTGGATGAACGGGCCGTCGGTGAGGGGGAGGCCTTCCGTATCCATGGGGGGGATGGTGCAGTCTGCCCCGGTGGAGCAGCAGTAGCGCAGCAGGCTGGCGGAGCGGGTGAGCACGTAGATTTCTGCGTGGATGTGGAACAGGGAACGCAGGGTGAGAACTGCCAGCGTGAGCAGGTCTTCCAGCAGGTCGAATTCCTGCGCGAGGTCGAAAAAGACGTTGAAGGCCCGCGACTGGTTCTGGCTGAAGTCATACCGTTTGTAATCGCCTATCTTTTCGGCGATACGCCTGTTCACCAGAGCGAAGACCGTTTCCAGTTCCTGCTTGCCTTGAAAGGGATTGCTGCGCGTGCTCATGCTGCTTCCGTGTGCCTCGTTTGCTGCCTGCCGAAAAACCGTTCCCCTGCTTTGCCGTGCCGGATGTGTGACAAGTATGGTTGCCACTATGACGCATTTAGCGGTTTTCGCCAAGGAAATCATGACGATTAGGGGAATGGTGGCGGGTTTGACTTTCTTGGGGTTTGCGGGTTTATTCAGAGGATGGCAGAGGGGGGGAACCATGTGGTTCTCTGTATGCAACCTGTGGTTTTTGACTGAGGAAATGAATGATTCCCATAGTGCTTGGAGTGTACGAATCGCAGAAGGCCGAAAAGGTGGGGGCGGGAACAACGCGCCAGACCACGGACCTGCGGATTCTCTGGTTTGCCGCGCAGATGCCCGGGGGGGATATCGCGTGCCAACCGCTTACGGACCAGCATCTGCCCTCGGGATTTGTGCAGCCTGTGAACAGGGACGTGTTCCTTTCCGGCTACCACCCGGTGCCGCAGGTGTATGAAGATTCGTTGCGCGGGGTTGTGAACGCGCTGCGGGACAGGATGAACGGCATGGATTCCGTGCTTGCCGTGAAGGCGCTGCCGCGCGAGGAGGCGATGCTTTTCAGGGGGCTTATGGCGTTTTTGCATGCCAAGCCCGATATTCAGCCTTCCGATGCCGACATGCTTTCTGTGCGCACCATGCTGGATGCCATGCGGCAGACGAAGAATCTGGTGTTCGAGTATCAGCGGGTTATCACGGACGCAGCCATAGAACTGCGCAAGAAGCGCAACTTTGAAGCCGCCGTAACCTACTACCAGAAGGCGCTTGTGCTGGACAGCGGGAACGATCACATCATGTTCAATCTGGCCCGGGCGTATTTTGAGATGGGAAAGATAAACGAGGCGCGCGGGATGCTGTATCAGGCGCTGGAGGTGAATCCGGAGCTTGAGGTGGCGCGCCGTTTTCTGCGGTATCTGGACGCCTCCAGCGCGGGATGACGGGGCGGAAGGGTGTTTGATCCAGAATGTCGGAGCCTGCAAGGAGACGGAAATGGTAGAAAGACGAAAGGACCCGCGTGTGCCGCTGGATTGCCCCGTTTTTGCCACCATCCGCATGGTGGATGGTGAAGAGGTGTACTGCCTGCTGCGCGACGTGAGTCTGAAGGGCGCGCAGGTGGCACTTCCGCCCGGCGAACGGAACGTGCGGGTGCGCGAAGGCGATGTGCTGACCATTGTGGACCCGCCGGTGCAGCTGGACGGCGTGATAACCAACGCCAACGCTGAAGTGGCATGGGTGGGGGAGGAATCCTTTGGGGTGTGCTTCCGCAACGGCATGGACATAGACCAGCGGTTGCTGGAAAAGCTGCTTGCGGACGCCTGCATGTAGCGGAGACGGACGCTGCGCTGGAAGGAAACAGGCCGGCCAGTCTTGGGGCTGGGCGGGTTACGGACAGGAGATGACATGACGATTCGTAGCAGGCTTGCCGGGTACAGAGATGCGCTACGGCAGGCTCTGGAGAGCAGGGACGGTGCTTTTTGGCTGCGCTGGGGGGTATGCGGGGTTCTGTTGCTCACGGCTTTGGTGACGGGCGGGGCTTCCTTTGTGGTGATAGGGCTGGGCGGGGTGCTGGGATGTATTTTTGCGCTTATGCTGGGAGCCATGTCGGAGTTCCGCACCGGTGACGGGCGGTTTGTGCCCGGCAATGCGGGGATGGCCATCCTTTCCTTCGGGCTTGCCGGTGCGGCCTTTGCGCTGCCGGGAAAAGGGTCTGTGGTGCTGGGGTGCCTTGTGAGCGCAGGGTTGCTGTTGGCGCTGCTGCTGCGCCGCCTGGACCGCGAGACCGGCATGAACATTCAGACCGGCCTGTGGTTGTGCGGGGTTGCCGCCGTATTGCTGCTGATGTTCCTGTACACCGGGCCGTATGCCGGTGGGGTTTCCGTTGTCGCCTTTGCTGCGGCTGCGGGGCTGTATGGATGGATGCTGGCCGCGTTGCGGCAGGGTGCCGAAGTGGGCCTGCGCGCGGCATGGCTGCTGGCACTGGGGGTGGGAATTGCCGTGTTTTCCGGCGCGGCCTTCCACAAGCTGGGAGTTGCACCCGTGCTGGCACTGGCCTTTCAGGGGTTTGTGGTGGGGGTGGCGGCGTGCCTGCTGTTTGCCCCGCTGAAACGTCTGACGTGCTGGATTGCCTGCAAACTGGATGAGGAAAAAGAGCCGGAGTGGTAGTTTTTTCTTAGTAGCACAATGAAATACAAAGAAAAAGCGGCGTAATCTGACGATTACGCCGCTTTTGTTTTCGTGTGGCGGTGAGGGAGAGATTCGAACTCTCGGTACCCTGTTAAGGTACACACGATTTCCAATCGTGCTCCTTCGGCCGGACTCGGACACCTCACCAACGCGGAGAGATAGCTAGCAAAGGGGCGTAGGCTTTGCAAGAGAAAAATGCGCAGAAGCGTGGATATGAGGTGTATGGAGAGCGGAATGCGGAGGGGGGGAGAAGAATGAAGGCGCAAACCTTGCGATTTGCGCTGGCCAAATGAATGAAGGCGCACACCTCAGATTTGCGCTGACTAAATGAATGAAGGCGCAAACCTCAGATTTGCGCTGACTAAATGAATGAAGGCGCAAACCTCAGATTTGCGCTGACTAAATGAATGAAGGCGCAAACCTCGCGGTTTGCGCCTTCTGGGAGTCGGGCACCCGGAAACAACTGTTACGGCTGCTTCTTTTCAGACCTGACCGGGTTGGCAGCGCATCCGCCGCCCGACTCCCGGCTACCTGCCCCAAAAGGGGAAAGTGGCGGTGAGGGAGAGATTCGAACTCTCGGTACCCTGTTAAGGTACACACGATTTCCAATCGTGCTCCTTCGGCCGGACTCGGACACCTCACCACTTCAGGAAGGGAGTACCTAGCAGAAGGGGGAATGCTTGGCAAGGGAAAATGCTGCGGCCCACAGCTTTTGCGACCGGAACATTCTGATACGCAGGCAGCCTGAACGGGAACGGGGCGGAGCCATGCGGCTCCGCCCCGTTGTTTCATTTGTTGCAGCCTTTTTGCTTGCGCAACCCGGCACCGCACGCACAGCCGCCCGACGAGGAACCTCCCCGTCCGTCGAATGTGGGGATTCAGCCGCCCTTGGGCACGTAGTCCTTGGGCACCACCTTGATGCAGATGAGTGCAAGGACAACGAAGCCCACAACGGAAATGATGACGCCGAGCATGGTAAAACCCTCCGGGGGGCTACAGGCCTATACCCATGACATTGTAGCCGCTGTCCACATGGAGAATTTCTCCCGTGACGCCGCTGGAAAGGTCGCTGGCAAGATAGACGGCGCTGCGGCCCACATCTTCTATGGTGACGTTGCGCCGCAGAGGGGCCTGTTCTTCAATGTAGGTGAGGATGCTGCGGAAGCCGGATATGCCGGAAGCAGCCAGCGTTTTGATGGGGCCGGCGCTGATGGCGTTTATGCGCACGTTGCGGGTTCCGAGGTCCACGGCAAGGTATCGGACGCTGGCTTCCAGTGCCGCCTTGGCAACACCCATGACGTTGTAGTTTGTGATGACCTTTTCCGCACCGTAGTAGGTGAGGGTGATGACGGAGGCGTTATCTGTGAGCAGTTCTTCATACGCCTTGCACAGCGCGGTGAGCGAATAGGCGGATATGTCCAGCGCAAGCTTGTAGCCGTCGCGGGAGGTGTCTATGTAACGGCCTTGCAGGTCGTCTCGGTTGGCGAATCCCACGGAGTGGATGAGGATATCCACGCCGCCCCACTCCTGCTTCACACGCTCCACGGCGGCGGCGATTTCTTCGTCGCTTGTCACGTCACACTGGAAGATGAAGTCGCCGCCGAGTTCTTCGGCAATGGGTTCCACCCGCTTCTTCAGCGCATCGCCGAGAAAGTTGAACGCAAGGCGTGCGCCCTGTGCCTTGAATTCCTTGGCAATGCCGTACGCGATGCTTTTGTTGTTCGCCACACCGAAGATGAGGGCTCTTTTGCCTTCAAGCAGCATGTAGTTCTCCGAATTGTTGGTTCAGGCCCGCAACGCCCATAGGCGCGTTGAACGGACTGTTTTGCGGTTTAGGGTGATGTGAGAGCAATGCTTACACTAGCAGGGAAGTGACCTGCCCGTCAAAATGGAATATGCCTCTTCATACTTTTTGCGGGTCTGCGCGATAACATCCTCCGGCAGGGTGGGCGGAGGCGGGGTTTTGTCCCACGGCTGGGCCGAGAGCCAGTCACGCAGATACTGCTTGTCGAAGCTGGGTTGCCCCTTGCCGGGGGTGTATCCCTGCATGGGCCAGAAGCGGGAGGAATCGGGGGTGAGCACTTCGTCAATAAGGATGAGGTTGCCGTTCAGCAGGCCAAATTCGAATTTGGTGTCTGCGATGATGATGCCCCGCCCTTCCGCGTATTCCCGGCCCCGGCTGAAGATCTCTATGGATACGGCCTCCACCTTGCGGGCGAGTTCCTGACCGAGCAGGGCTGCCGCCTGTTCCACCGTGATGTTCTCGTCATGTTCGCCAAGTTCTGCCTTGGTGGACGGGGTGAACAGGGGGTTTTCCAGTTTCTGCGATTCCACAAGGCCGGCGGGCAGGGCGTGTCCGCACACGGTGCCGGTTTTCCGGTAGTCATTCCAGCCGGAGCCGGTAATGTGGCCGCGGACGATGCACTCTACAGGCAGGGGCTTGGCCCTGTGCACCAGCACGGAACGGCCTTCAAGCTGCGCGGCGTATTTGTGCAGCGGTGCGGGGAAATCCTTCACTTCCGAGGCGATGAGGTGATTGGGCAGGATATCCTTGAATTTTTCCATCCAGAACAGGGTGATCTGATTGAGCACGACGCCCTTGTAGGGGATAGGCTCGTTCATGATGACATCAAAGGCGGACATGCGGTCTGTGGTGACGAGCAGCAGGGTCTGGTCGTCAATGGCGTAAATGTCACGGACCTTGCCTCTGGAGAGGAGCGGGTACTCGGTAATCTCTGTTTTGGTGACAACCTGCATGGGATTACTCCTGATGTTGCTTGTTGCTGCGCGATTCTGCCGAACGGGCATGGGCTTCCAGCCCTTCAAGACGGGCAAGGCGGGCTATTTTGCCTGCGCTGTGCTGCGTGAATGCCGCTGAGGCCGCGATGATGCTGGACTTTTTGGTAAAGGTATCCACGGACAGGGCGGAGGAAAACCGCGCTGTACCGTTGGTGGGCAATACATGGTTGGGGCCTGCGAAATAGTCGCCCACAGGTTCCGGGGAGTGCGTGCCGAGGAAAATGGCCCCCGCGTTGCGGATGGCCGGAAGTGTGGACCATGGGTCTGCTGTCATGATCTCCAGATGTTCCGGGGCGATGGCGTTGGAAAGTTCCATCGCCAGTTCCATGGAATCTGCCACGACCACGGCACCCCAGTCGGAGAGTGCCTTGCGGGCAATATCTGCCCGGGGCAGGGTTGCCATTTGCGCGTCCAGCGCGGCGAGCACGGCATCTGCAAGGGGGGGGTGGTCCGTGACGAGAATGGCGGAGGCCAGAGCATCGTGTTCTGCCTGCGAGAGCATGTCTGCCGCAATGTGCTCGGGCCGGGCTGTTTTGTCCGCAAGGATGAGGATTTCGCTGGGGCCCGCGATCATGTCTATGCCTACCTTGCCGATGAGCATGCGCTTTGCCGTGGCGACAAAGATGTTGCCGGGACCGGCGATGACGTCCACCGGTGCGATGGTGCCGGTACCGTAGGCAAGAGCGGCCACAGCCCATGCGCTGCCGCAGGCGTATACTTCGTTAAGGCCCAGTGCGTGTGCCGCAGCGAGAATATACGGATTGGGCGTGCCGTCCCTGCGGGGCGGGGAGACCACGGCGATGGAGGGAACCCCTGCCACCTGTGCGGGGATGGCGTTCATGAGCATGCTGGAAATGAGGGGGGTGTTGCCACCCTGTCCGCCGGGCACGTAGAGGCCCACGCGGTCTACCGGACGGATCATCTGGCCCAGCACCGTGCCGTCCGGCCGGGTGGTGAACCACGAATTCTGTTTCTGGCGTTCGTGAAATTCGCGGATGTTCTGCGCGGCTTCCAGAATGATGGACAGGTCGGTGGCGGGGACTTCTTCGGCGGCGCGGGCCAGAGACTCCGGGGTTACCCGGAGCATATCCGCTGAAAAATCCGGGCAGTCGAAGCGGCGGGTGTACTCTATGAGAGCCGCGTCCCCGTCCGAGGCTACGGCGGCGAGGATGTCCCGCACGGCCGGTTCCACGGAATTGCCGGGATCGTCCCGCCCGGCGAGCATGTCGCGCAGGGAAATGCCGTCCTGCGCGGACCGGTAGTGTAGAAGGCGACAGGGCATGGCGGCTCCTTGTGGTGTTTCGGTATGGGCGTATCCTTATAGGAGCGCGGCGGAAAAGTCGAGCATGAGCCGCCAGAAGCAGGAGCAGGCGGAGTGTCGGGGAAGATGGCCGTGGTATGGCTGAACAAACGCCTGACGAAGAGCTGCAGTAAATGGTTGGCCGAATATCCGTGGAAATAGCTGGGGAAATA
>CAYRLL010000133.1:0-8811 GCA_964425115.1 uncultured Desulfovibrio sp.
TTGCCGGAGTCCGGCAGCAACTGCATCACGCCACGCGCTCAAGGCTCTCCCGCGTGCACACGGAAAGCACTCCCGGTTCAAAGCGCTCCCCTCCCTGCGGGTTGCGCAGTGCCACCGCGCCCGGAATCGTCCCCTGCACCCGGAACCCCAGCCGCCGGATAAACCGCAGCACATGCACGTAGGAACCGGGCGTCATTCCGTACAGGGCGTCCAGGCAGTACCCGCCCTCCGCCGTTTTTCCGTGCAGCATAAACCCCACCACAAACCGGCCTATGGCTGTCTTCATGGGCAGCCCCGCCTGCAACACGGCAAAGTGCACCATGGCGGCCCTGCCGGAAAAATTGTTCAGCCACGCCAGCGCCACGGGTTCCGGCTCCCCGCCGCCGCCCGCTCCGCCTGCAGCAGCGTACACCGCGTAGCAATACACATCGGGTGCCGTCATAAACGCCGCAAATTCAGCCCCGCAGGTAACGCCGCCGTCATAGAACAGCCGCTCCGCAGTATTCCCGGCCACCAGCCTTTCCCACAGGCACCCCAGCATCACCGGCGTCAGGCCCGGCGTACCGGGTACATGCGCCCGCACCAAAAACCGCCTGTCATCCCTGTCATACATACAGCGCATACTCCATGTTCCCCACCGCCTCCTGCGTCTCTCCCTCCTCCCGTGCCGGAAACTCAGCACACAGCGCCGGGTCCACAATACGCGCCATGCAATCAAGCATGTCGTCATGCGCCGCCACGGGAAAAGCCAGATACTCCTCCTGCACGAACTCCTTCGTCAGATCCCGCCAGCGCCCCTCGTGGTCGCGGAACGGGGCGCGCACGGGCAGAAAAAATCGCCTGCGCTCGAACAGGGGCACCAGCTTGCGTATGCGGTCGTTCTTGGGCACGCCGCCACCCAGTTCCAGAATCTCAAACCGGTAGTTGCGCCCCTGCATTTCGTAGCGGATGTGCTCTATGTCCGCCTGCACCCCGTAGCGCTCATACCCCACGGCAAGCGGCGCATACCGTCTGTGCAGGCGAAAAAGGCATTCCGCGCGCTCGGTCAGGTTCAGCCTGTCGCGCACGCCGTCTATGAGGTAATAGTTGCCGTCCTCCCCCAGCCCGATAACCAGCATCACGGTATAGTCGCTGCGGCTCTTCTTCTCACCCGCAGGGTCCACCACAATGTAGCGGTTCATGCCCTGCCAGTGGGCGGGCGACCGCACCTCCCAATATCCCAGCCACTCTTCCCGGAAGCCCTGCGCCGCGTCCGCCCGCGGGTCCTGCAGCATCTGGCAGCCGAACACATACGGCCCCATCTGCCTGCGCTTTTCCGCCACCTCCCCGCGGCTCAGCAGCACGGGCGGCCCATCCGGCGTCCCGTCCGCCGTGGCGGCGTGTACCCTCGGCACAGCCGCCTTGCGGTCCATAATGGCCCGGTAGGTATCGTTGTAGTGGTAGCGGGTGCCTATATACCGCCGCCTGCCGCCCCGCGCTCCCAGATTGAGCGAAAGCGCCCAGCAATCCGTCACCTTGGCTATCATTTCCGGTGTGGTCACACTCTCGCGGGTTACCACGTCGTCATAGACCAGCACGCTGAAATGCTTGCCCGTGGGCTGCCCGTCCACCAGCCCCCACGCCTCCACGGTGGCTTCCTTGGGATTGCCGCCGCGCCGCACCACAATGCCGTGGTCCAGCGACCAGCGCGGTGCCTGCCGCCGTGGCTCCTCCCACAGCACGTCCGGGTAGCAGCGCCGCAGCAGCGTATTGTTTTCAAACTCGTATTTGATCTGCGCCAGAAACCCCTTGGCTATGGGGCGCGAATGGGAAAAGATGCCGAAGGTCCGCTCCGGGTCATTCAGAATATCCTGAATGGTCAGCCCAAACGTAATGATGGTGGATTTGTAATGCTCACGCGCCCACAGATCGAGCATACCGTCAGGGCGCGCCTGCACCTCCGCGCACCGGGCATGGTGCCAGTCTGTTTCCATGTCCTTTCTGCCAAGAATATGCGTCATCAGAAAATACAGATCACGCCTGCCCAGTTCCGCCATAACCGCCAGAACCGCCCGTTCACCCTGCGCCTCCGCCATGCGCAGCACCTCGGCATACCGCGCCGCGTCCTCAAGTCTGCCTGTGCCTCCCAAAACCTGCCTCCCATGCCATCCGGCTGTTGAGAATATCCTTCGCCGCAGGCCGTTCACTTCCGGCCATACATGGGCGCACAGCCCATACAACCCATGCAGCCCCGCGTCCCTGCACACGTGCGCAGGGCTGAACGTGTCCGTCACGCAGCGGCATGGTATAAGCCACGCAGCAGCGTGCCGTTTTTCCATAACGGCACACCCTGCGCGTGCAGCCCATCGCACGGCAGACGCTATCACGGGATTTCAGGGCATAACGATGGGAAGGGGGTCCTGACGGGGTGCCGGCACGGTCCCGGCATGGTCTGCGATACCTTGACGGCATTTCAGGACATTGAAAAAAGGGCATTCGTTGTGGCGCAGCGCAGTGCTCAACCCTGCATGCATGTCTCCATGCGCGTCCGCTGACAGCAGGACCTGAACGCTTTGTGCGTCAGGTGTCTCATGATCGTCTGATTGGCCCGCGATTCAGCGGCACCGCCCGGTCCGGGCATCGTAATCCAGCCCCACCTTCTGGCAGGCGAACACCCGCTCGCGGTGCGCAGCCTCGCGGCAGGCTGTTTCCCGGCTGGCAACTTCCAGACTGGCAACGTCCTGACTGGCAGCTTCCTGTTTGGCAGCTTCCTGTTTGGCGCAGACATTGTGCCGTGCAAGCCACAACCCGTGCACCTCTTCCGCCATAACACCGCGCAGCAGGGCGAATTCGTAGTAATATTTATAAAAATACGGCAAATCCAGCCTGTCCACCTTCTCCCGGTCCGGCAGACGGCTCTCCGCCAGCAGGCCGGATACCGCCTCAAGCGTCCCCGTAGCCCCCGCAGGGTCCGCCCCAGCCTCAAAGCGGGTCATGGCCGCCTCCGCCACCGCCCGCGCAACGGGAATAAACAGCTTGGTCACATGCCCGTGCTGTTTGCGGGCAATGGCCCTTACCTGCCGCTCCGCATCTTCCGGCCACGCATATCGCTCCGCGGCCATGCGCGCCATTTCAAACCCGAAAGGATGATCACGGAAATGCTCCAGCAACTGCGCCATAAACCGCACATCCCCCCCTGCCCGCTTCACGCCGTCCAGCATGTTCACCCGGAAAATGAACTCGCTGCCCGGTGTGCGCAGGGCCCACTCCGCCAAATCCCCCAGATACTCCGGCGCAAACTTGTCCGGGTAGTCTGTGGTGCACACACGGCAGGCATATGGCCGTGCGGCATGGGCAAGGGGCATGGCCTCAAAGCAACAGTGCTGGCAGGGTCCGGCCACCTCACGGTGTGCGCCGTGCTGGTGTCCGTCTCCTCCAAGATGCAGAAATTCATGAAAAATAACAGACCGGATATACTCATCCGGTTCGCCCTTCAGAACGGGGCTGAGAATAATGTACGGCGACCGGGCAGGGTCATCGCTGCGCAGCCCCACCCCCTTCATATGGTCGGAGTAAAGCTCCCGGCACAGGAAAACAGGCCGGGGCGCACTCTGCCTCCCCAGCACATGGGCCATTTCACGCACCAGACTCCGCGCCGGGGCGGTGCCGTAGCTTCCCATGCACCGCACGCCCCGTTCCAGCGCCTCATGCACCAGAACCGGCAATCGGGGGCCGAAAACCGTCAGGCACTCTCTGTGCAATGCCACTCCGGTATCCAGCGCCACATACTCGTTATTCTGGGCCACAACCAGTCCCTGTCCGCCCAGCAGCCGTTCCAGCGCCCGCGCCTCCTCAGGGGAACAGTCCGGGCACAGCGCGCCGGACGTAACGCCTGCGGCAATGGCCGGAACAAGAACCAGCAGTGCGGCCAGCCAGCTCCGGAGCACATGAAAAAACATACCCCCTCCCGTGTGCGCGGCAAGAAATCCTGTGCAAACCCCGAAAGGCTTCACCGTCAGAACAGGAAAAAAGAGAACGGCGTTCCGGCATATGCCTCCGGCATCACCTTGCCGGAAGCCTGAACCGCCCCGTGCCAGTTGGAACGGTTATACCAGTTGCGTCGGTTGCGCCAGATGCGTCGGTTGCGCCACATGCGTCGGATGCGCAGTTGCGCCTGTTGCACGGTTGCGCAGTTGCGCCTGTTGCACGGTTGCGCGGTTGCGCGGAAGCTTCGACCGGACTTCACCAGATGTCACCGGATATCACCAGACGTATCCGGACCTCACCGGATTTCACCGGGGTTCACCGGTTTTCACCGGATTTCACCGGGGTTCACCGGTTTTCACCGGGCTTCACAGGACCTCACCGGGCTTCGTCTGGCTTCATGTGGCTTCATGTGACTTCGTCTGGCTTCGGCAGGCAGGCTGTCCGGTGCGTCCGGTCCATCCGGGCTAGCCGGTCCAGCCGGGCTACCCGTCCGAACCTCTTCCGGACGGTCCGTCCGGACCCCCGGCAGGTTCCCGCATGTCCGCACCATCAGCGGACCGTCCTCCCGGCCTTGCTCCGGCAAGGGGGAATGTCCCTATGGACGCATCGGGCACAATGCGGTTCCGGCCGTCCAGCTTGGCCAGATACAGCAGGCTGTCGGCCCGCTCCAGCAGTGCCGGAGCATCTTCCTCGTCGCGCAGCAGCACCATGCCCCCGCTCACGCTCACCGGCCTGCCCGTGCAGGGCACAGGCTCCTGCGCAAGCCGCTCGCGGAAGCGCTCCATAAGCAGCCACGCCTCACGCAGGGTCATGCCCGGCACTATGACCAGAAACTCCCCGCCTCCAAGGCGCGCGTACTCATCCTCCTCGCGCACGCACGAAGAAAGGGTCTCCGCCACATGCAGCAGCACCTCATCGCCGCACGACCTGCCAAAGGCCTGATTCAGGCGCTTGAACATGTCCAGATCCAGCAGGCACACCGCCAGCGGAACCATCCGGTCACGCGCCTCCACCACGGCCCGGGCAAGCAGCGCATGCGCCTGCGCCCGTCCGCACACCTCGGCCCTGCCGGAAGACACATCGCGCACCTGCGCCCGCCGTTCCCGGTCATGCAGTTCCCGCCGCAACCGCCGCTCCTCCGAAGCCTCTTCAAGAGACACCACCACCCAGTCCGTGCCGGTCTCATCCCTCACAGGCGCCGCCTGCACCCGCAGCCACACGGGAGCATACCCGGCAGACCGCTGCACTCCCAGCACGCGCCATCCGCTGGCCCGGCGTTCCCGCAGTGCCACGGCCACGGGGTGCTCGTCTGCGGCAACGCCGTCTCCGCATTCAGAGAGGAAAAAGTCCAGAGGCGCAGCCACCTCGGCCACAGCCCCCAGCAGCACGCGTGCCGCCGGGTTGGCGTACACCGCCGAGCCGTCACGGGAAAACACCATGGTCCCGGAGGGTAAGCCATCCAAAAAACGATATATTGCACGGGGCAGTTGCATACATACTCCTTCCATCATCTCGGCATATCGCCAGAGCATAGAGTCCGGACGTATCGCCAGCACATATCGCCAGTACATAGCGTCAGTACCTGACATTCGGGCATCATCAGCATACCCGGGAAACGCTGCCTTGGCGACCCGTCCGCCTTGAGCGCACCATACGCCTTTTTCACGGCAGAGCATACCCTAAACCCGCCCGAAGCAACAGTCCGTAAGAAAAATTGGCAAACCGGCTGTAAGAAAAGTTGGCAAACCGGAATGAACACCAAACTTTTTATTGACAATGATTCCTGTTATCATGCTATAGCTGTGTCCACTCACTCACCTTAAACAGATCCTTCAGGAGGATTGCCATGGATATCAAGTTTCCCCTCATCGGCGATGCCCTGCCCCGTCTTCAGGTCCGCACCACTCACGGTCCCATGACCCTGCCCGACGACATGAAGGGCAAATGGTTCGTCCTGTTCAGCCACCCGGCGGACTTCACCCCCGTATGCACCACCGAGTTTGTGGCATTCCAGAAGCGCATAGAAGAGTTCCGCGCCCTCAATTGCGAACTCATCGGCCTTTCTCTGGATCAGATTTTTTCCCACATCAAATGGGTGGAGTGGATCAAGGAACAGACCGGGGTCGCCATCGAATTCCCCATCATCGCAGACTTCGGCGAAGTGGCGAACAGCCTCGGCATGGTGCATCCCGGCAAGGGCGGCAACACGGTCCGCGCGGTCTTCATCGTAGACCCGGAAGGCATCGTGCGCATCATCTTCTACTACCCGCAGGAGCTTGGCCGCAACATCGATGAAATCCTCCGCGCCATAAAGGGCATGCAAACCTCCGACGCCCACGCCGTCGCCATCCCCGCCGGCTGGCCCAACAACGAACTTATCGGCAGCCGTGTGATCATCCCTCCGGCCCAGAGCGTCCGCGACGCGGAAGAACGCCTGAAAAAGTACGAAGGTTTTGATTGGTGGTTCTGCCACAAAGAGATATAATCCGCTCCGTCTCCTGCCCCGCGCCGGTTCATGCAGCCGCCGCGGGGCAGGCTTGCCGTACGGGGCACTTTCCACAGACCGCAAACCAAAGGAACGCACATGCGCTGGAGACAATTCCTCACCCCCGTTGAATCCATAGACTCCCATCAGGCCCGCTCCATGCTCGCCTCCGACCCCAAAGTGCAACTGCTGGATGTGCGGCAGGCCAAGGAATATGAAGAAGGCCACATTTCAGGAGCCAAATTCATCCCGCTTGGCTCCCTCGGCGACATGCTGGACGACCTCGACCCCGCCCGTCCCGTGGTGGTCTACTGTGCCATCGGCGGCAGAAGCCGCATCGCCGCGCAGATGCTCGCCGGCAAAGGCTTCGACAAGGTCTTCAACCTGTCCGGCGGCTTCAAGGCATGGAACGGCTGGAAGGGCTACGGAGAATACGAGCAGGGCCTGCATCTCTTCATGAACACGCAGGACCTCCGCGAAGTGCTGGAGGTGGCCTACGTCATGGAAAAGGCGCTGGGCGAATTCTACCGCACCATGTCCTCCACCGTGCGCAGTCCCAAGGCGTCCGACCTGTTCCGCAAACTGGCGGACGTGGAAGACAAGCACAGCGGCGCGGTGGCAGAGCGCCTTCGCACCGTCACAGGCAACGCGCCCCTGCCCGATGTGGGACCGGACGCCGCCCCGGAAGGTGGCCTGACCACAGCAGAATACATGCGCCGCCTCGGCACGGACACGGAATCCCCGCGTGATATCGTCGATTTCGCCATGGCGCTGGAGGCTCAGGCCATGGACCTGTACGCCCGCGCGGCGGAAAACGCCCCGGACGAGGCCTCGCGCAGGGAGCTGGAACGCATGGCGCAGGAAGAACGCGGCCACCTTAAGCATCTGGGCGTACTCATGGATGCCCTTATGGCCTGAACCGCCCGAATCGCCCGAATCACCCGATTCGCCACCAATCCGCACACTTCCCGCCAACACCGCAACACGGAGAACGCCATGTCCAAACTCGTACTCGTGGGCGCAGGCCACGCGCACATGACCATCATGGACAACATCCCCGCCATCCGGGCCAAGGGGCACGATGTCGTGGTCATCGGCCCCGGCGAACGCCACTACTATTCCGGCATGGGGCCGGGCATGCTCGGCGGCGATTACAAGCCGCAGGATATCAGCTTTCCTGTCAAGCGCGCCTGCGAGCAGGCCGGAGCCACCTTCCTTGTAGACAAATGCGTCAGCGTCCGGCCCGATGAAAACATCGTGGTGCTGGAATCCGGCGCAGAAGTCTCCTACGATGTCGCCTCCTTCAACACCGGCAGCTCCATCGTGGATGATGTGGTCCTCCCCGGCAGCGAGGATATCTACACCGTCAAACCCATCGAAAACCTGCTCAGGGGGCGCGAACGCGTCCTCTCCCTCGCCCGCAAAGACCACGTGCGCATCGCGGTCATCGGCGGCGGTCCCGCCGGTGTGGAGGTCGCGGGCAACGCATGGGCCTGCGGGCAGGAGGCGGGCGGCAACGTCTCCGTCACCCTGTTCCACGGCCGCAATTTCATGTCCAAGGCTCCGGAAGGCGTGCGCCGCCGCTGCCGCGAAACCCTGCTCCGTCAGGGCGTGGAACTGGTGGGCAACGCCTACGTCACCTCGGTGGAAACCCGCCGCATCACGCTGGAAACGGGCGAACGCCATTCGGCAGATGTCATCTTCATCGCCATGGGTGTCCGCCCGCGCCCGCTTTTCGCCCCGTCTGGCATCCCGGCAGGCCCGGACGGCGGCCTTCTGGTCAACAAATACCTGCAAAGCCCCGCCTATCCGAATATCTTCGGCGGCGGCGACTGCATCTGGTTCGAACCGCGCCCGCTGGATAAAGTGGGCGTCTACGCCGTGCGGGAAAACCCCGTGCTCCATCACAACGTGGTGGCGCAACTGGAGGGTGCCCCCCTGCAAGCGTTCGACCCCGGCGGCGATTACCTGCTCATCTACAACACGGGCGGGCGCACCGGCGTCCTGCATAAATACGGCATCATCTTCGGCGGCAAACCCGCCTTCTGGATCAAAGACCACATCGATTCCGCCTTCATGAAGGCGTTCAAGCCCGAATATGAGCGCACGGGCCGTTACGCCTGATACGATTCCGGCATCCGGCCACGGCGAACGATGACCGATGCTCACCGCATCCGCCACGCGCAGCCCCGCAAAGCACTGCCAGCGCCGCATTGCCGCAGCATTACAGCCGAGCATTCTGGCCGAACATTCCAACCTGACAGTCCTCAGATACAGCACAAGGGCCGGGAAATCCTCCCGGCCCTTCAGATAGCTGACAAACCGTGTTTTTTCGAAAAACGGATTTTCGTAAAGCCGAG
>CAYRLL010000134.1:0-2306 GCA_964425115.1 uncultured Desulfovibrio sp.
TCTACGACATCACCGCCTCCCACGAGGACCGTGGCATCTTCCTCGACGTGGTGGAAAAGGTGGCGGCCAGCATCTTCATCCCCTTCTCCGTGGGCGGCGGCATCAACTCCGTGGACGACATGCGCGATGCCCTGAACGCGGGCGCGGAAAAGATTTCCATAAACTCCGGCGCGGTAAAGAACCCGGATATCATCAGCGAAGGCGCGGTGCGATTCGGCTCGCAGGCCATTGTGCTGGGCATGGACGTAAAGCAGGTGGACAAGACCGGAGACATTCCCTCCGGGTATGAGATTGTCATCCACGGCGGACGCAAGCACATGGGCATGGACGCCATAGAATGGGCCAAGACCGCAGAGGCGCTGGGTGCAGGGGAAATCTGCGTCAACTCCATTGATGCGGACGGCACCAAGGACGGCTATGAACTGACCCTCACCCGCATGATATCGGAAGCGGTTTCCATTCCGGTCATTGCTTCCGGCGGCGCGGGCAACCCCCGCCACATGTACGAGGCGCTTACCGAGGGCAAGGCTACGGCGGCGCTCATTGCCTCCATCGTGCATTACGGCGAATACACCATCCCGGACCTCAAGCGGCAGATTCACGCCATGGGCGCAAAAATGCGCATGGTGTGGTAACAGGCACGCGACAGGCAGCCCCTACAGGCTATTTTCACAGGTAACCCATTGACAAAAAAAGCTTCTCTTCTTCCCCCCGCCCGCGCGCTGGCGCTGGAATGCGTGAACGACATCCTTGAGCACGGGCACGACCTGCAATCGGTGCTGGACGGCAAGCTCCGCTGCGTGCGCATATCCATGCCCGATGCCGCCCTGTGCACGGAGCTGGTTTACGGATACGTGCGCCTGCGCGACCGCATCCACGCCCTGCTTTCCCGGTTTCTCAAGGACAGCGCCAAGCTGCCGCCCAAGCACCGCCTTGCCCTGGGGCTGGCGGCATATGAGATGCTGTATCTTGACCGCATCCCCGCCTATGCCTCTGTGGACTGGTGCGTCAGCTACACCAAGCGACAGTTTTCTGCCGGTCTCGGCAAGCTTACCAACGCCGTGCTGCGCAATCTGGACCGCATGGGCGATGCCGCCCACGATATGGATACCGTCTGCCCGCCCCATCTGCCGCAGGCAGAGCGGCTGGCCCTGTGGTACTCCTGCCCGCAGTGGATAGTGGAGATGTGGCTTGCGGGCTACGGCGAAGAGACGACGCGCGTTTTTCTGGAGGCGGGCATTTCCGCCGCCCCGGTGGGACTGCGCGTGAACCGGACCAAGCCCGATGCCGAAACGCTGGCGCAGGAGCTTGCCGCACACCCGGACTGCCTGCGGCGTGAGGGCTACGGACTGCTTTTCCCTGCCGGGCACGCGCCCACGGGCATGAAGTCCATGCTGGCGGAAGGCCGCATCTCCCGGCAGTCACTTGCCTCGCAGCAGGTGCTGGAAGCCGCACGCCCGCAGGTTTGGCAGGGTCCCGTATGGGACTGCTGCTGCGGACGCGGCGGAAAGACCACCGCCCTGCTGGAAGCGGGCGTGCCCGTGCGGTACGCGAGCGACACCTCGCGCGAGCGGCTGCTCGGAATGCGTGAAGAAATGGAGCGGCTGGGTCTTGAGCCGCCGTTCTCCCTGCTGCGTTCCGCCACGGAACCGCCACTGGACGAAGTGTGGACGGAAATTGGAAGTTCCAGCTTCCGCACCGTGCTGGCGGATGTGCCCTGCTCCGGTCTGGGCACGCTATCCCGCAGACCGGACGCCCGGTACCACCGCACACCGGAGGGCGTGCGTTCCCTCGTGGAAACGCAGGCTGCCATTCTGGATAACGCCTTCGCCCAGCTTGTCTCCAAAGGCAAGCTCATCTACATGACGTGCACCATGAATCCGGACGAGAACGAACGGCAGATAGCCGCCTTTCTCGCCCGCACCCCCGGTGCCGCCTGCGAGCAGGAATGGCACACCCCGCACGACACTGCCTGCAAGGAATTTTTCTATCTGGCCGTGCTGCGCAAAGCATAGAAAAACCGCCCCGCGGCAATGCTGCGGGGCGGCTTGAAGAGTCTTCAAGAGGTTGGGGCTGTTTATTCCTGCGCTTTCAGCTCATTCCGGGCGTTCAGGTCGTCCAGCGTGATCAGGTCATTGAGCAGGTCATGCTCGATGGTGCATTCGTTTTCACCCACGCAGTTGGTGCACGGGCCGGGGTAATCCATATTGGGCATAGGAACCTCCTCGCGAGAACTGTATCTTCCCGCCATACTGAACCGGGCGTCCCTGTTACAGGGGGCTGCCCGGCTTTCTTATTATCTGACT
>CAYRLL010000134.1:2406-8744 GCA_964425115.1 uncultured Desulfovibrio sp.
GCTTCCGGCGATTGCCGACAGGGTCAGGCAAGCCGGGGCTGCGGGCGAAACGGCAGATAGCCGGAGGGCATCTTGTCCTTCAGTTGCACGCCGGAAAGCCGCATGGCAAAGGCGTTTTCTACCAGATAGGCCAGTTTGCGCACGCCCATATCCACGCTCAGGCCCCCCTCCCGCACGTTGGAAATACAGTTGCGTGCCTCATCCGTTACCCCCACGCGGGGCGCAAAGGTCATGTACACCCCCAGCGAGTTGGGGGAGCTGAGTCCCGGCCGCTCGCCGATAAGCATGACCACCAGCCGTGCGTTCAGCAGTTCGGCCACCTCGTCACCCACCGCCACCCGGCCCTGATCCACAAGGCACACCGGCGCATAGCTGAGGCCGCCGTAGCGCAGGGAATCGAGAAACTGCGCGGCGAAGGGCGCGGCGTTTTCGTGCACCGCACGCGAAGACAGGCCGTTGCTTATGACCACGCACACATCCGCCCCACGCGACTCCGGCCCGAGGGCGCGCAGCCGCTCCCGCGAGGCCTCCGAAAGCCGCCTGCCCAGATCGGGACGGGTGAGAAACTCTCCCCTGTCGGCCACCGCGCTGTGCAGTTGCAGGCAGGAGTGGCCCTGCCGTTCCAGCACGGAAGATACCGCATCCATGGCAAAGGGTTGCAGCACGGCATCACGCGCCTGCGCATGGGCAAGGCGAAAGGCGAGGCTTTCGGAAAGGGGCAGGCTTACGCCGCAGCGGCCGAGGCTTATGCGCGCATCGGTGAACTGCTTGAGTTCCGCCCACGGGTCTTCCGTAACTATGGTCTGCCGGGTGGTGTTCATATTGGCTGGCTCCCTGTGCGGCCCGTTATGCCATCATATCCGATGCAAGCGCCCGCAGCCTGCCGCCCGCACCGGGGGGAAGCAACCTGCCCGCACTGTCGTGTATGCCCATGGACTCCAGCCACGCGGCGAACTCCGGCGCAGGGCGCTTGCCCAGCAGGGCGCGCAGGTAGGCTGCGTCATGGAACGAGGTGGACTGATAATTGAGCATGATGTCGTCCGCGCCGGGAATGCCCATGATGAAATTGCATCCGGCGTTGCCCAGCAGGGTGAGCAGCATGTCCATATCGTCCTGATCGGCCTCCGCATGGTTGGTGTAGCAGATGTCCACCCCCATGGGCAGCCCCAGCAATTTGCCGCAGAAATGATCTTCCAGCCCGGCGCGGATGATCTGCTTGCCGTTGAACAGGTATTCCGGGCCGATAAAGCCCACCACCGTGTTCACCAGCAACGGACGGAACCGCCGGGCCACGGCATAGGCCCGCACCTCCAGCGTCTGCTGGTCCACGCCGTGGTGCGCGTTTGCGGAAAGGGCGCTGCCCTGCCCGGTTTCAAAATACATGCAGTCTGTTCCCACGGTGCCGCGCCCCAACGACAGGGTTGCCTGATGCGCCTCTTCCAGCAGGGCCAGTGATATGCCGAAGCTGGCGTTGGCCTTTTCCGTTCCCGCGATGGACTGGAAACACAGGTCTACGGGCGCGCCGCCCGCCATGACCTCCATGGCTGTGGTCACATGGGTGAGCACGCAGGTCTGGGTGGGAATGGCATAGCGCTGCACGACGGAATCCAGCAGGTCCAGCAGCCGGGAGATGTTCTCCACGCTGTCCGTGGCCGGATTTATGCCGATGACCGCATCGCCGCAGCCGTATTGCAGGCCGTCTATGGTGGAAGCCAGAATGCCCTTCAGGTCATCGGTGGGGTGGTTGGGCTGCAGGCGCACGGAAAAATGGCCCGGCAACCCTATGGTGTTTCTGAATCGGGTTACCACCTCGCACCGGGATGCCACCAGCACCAGATCCTGCAACCGCATGAGCTTGCAGACCGCCGCCACCATCTCCGGCGTAAGCCCTGGAGCAAGGCGGGCAAGGGTGGCGGTATCCGCCGCATCGGTCAGCAGCCAGTCGCGCAGCTGGCCCACCGTGAACCCGCTCACCGGGGCAAAGGCTGCGGCATCGTGCGTATCCTGAATAAGGCGGGTTACCTCGTCCTCTTCATAGGGCACCACGCACTCATTCAGAAACCGTTTGAGCGGCACGTCTGCAAGAGCTATCTGCGCCTTGACGCGTTCCTCTTCCGAACGGGCGGCCACCCCGGCCAGCACATCCCCCGACCGCAGGGGCGACGCCTTGGCAAGCAACTCGCGCAATGATGCGTTGCGGTTCATAACATCCACTCACGGTTCAGGTATCTGTGAAACAGCCCCGCCGGGGATTCCGGCGGGGCACCATGTGGCTATTTTGCGAAGTAGGCATCCGGAAGATACATGGCTATCTGCGGAAAAGCCATGACAAGTCCCAGCCCCAGAACCATGATCATAACAAAGGGCACGATGGAACTGTAAATATCGCCCAGCGTCACCTCTTTGGGAGCCATGGCCTTCATGAGGAACAGGTTGTACCCGAAGGGCGGCGTCATGTAGGCAATCTGACAGGTCACGGTATAGAGCACGCCGTACCATATGGGGTTGAAGCCCAGCGAGATGATAAGCGGAATATACAGCGGGGCCACGATCACCAGCATGGCCGTGTCGTCCAGAAACATGCCCATGACGATGTAGGAAACCTGCATCATGATAAGCACGCCCCACGGCGTGAGGCCCCATTCGTCCAGAAACAGGCTCTTGATGGCGTGCACCGCTCCCAGCCCGTCGAACACGGCACCGAAACACAGAGCGGCCATGATGATCCACATGAACATGCAGCTTACGCCGAGCGTCTGATGCAGGGTGTCGTCCATGACCTTGCGGGTCAGGCGCCCCTTGCACAGGGCAGCCAGCGTGGCGGCGGCAGCCCCCACGGCGGAACTTTCCACAAGGCTGGTCAGCCCCATCATGAAGAAGCCGGTAACGGAGAAGATGATGGCCAGCGGCAGCAGCCCGGCCAGCAGGAGGGCGTACTTCTCCTTTTTGGGGATATCGCGCTCCTCTGGGGAAAGGGCCGGACCCATGGCGGGGTTAATCTTGCAGCGGATAACAATGTACGCGATGAACATGGCCGCAAAAAGCAGGCCGGGACCGACGCCTGCCAGCCACAGCTTGCTCACGGGCTGGCGGGCTATCATGCCGTACAGCACCAGCACGATGCTGGGCGGCACCATGATGCCGAGCGAGCTGCCAGCCTGAATCACGCCTGTGACCATGCGCTTGTCGTACCCGCGCTTGAGCATCTCCGGCAGGGCTATGGATGAGCCTATGGCCATGCCTGCCACGCTCAGCCCGTTCATGGCGGAAATGGCCACCATGAGCACCACGGTGCCTATGGCCAGCCCGCCGTGCAGCGGCCCCATCCATACATGGATCATGCGGTACAGGTCGTTGGCGATGCCGGATTCCGAAAGCATGTAGCCCATGTAGATGAACAGCGGCAGCGTGAGCAGCGGAAACCAGTTCAGCAGCGAGATGCTGGCGTTAAACGGCATCTCCGAGCCGCCGTCTCCCCACAGAAGCAGCGCGGCCATGGCACCGATGAAGCCGATGGCTCCGAACACCCGCTGCCCCGTCAGCAACAGCAGCATGAGGGATGAGCCCATCAGCAGAGCGATCATTTCGTAACTCATGGAATAAGCTCTCCCTTGGCTCTTGCGATATCCTTGAACAATTCCGAAAAGGCCTGCAACAGCATGAGGAAGATGCCGAACACCATGATGCATTTGATGGGTGCCATGGGCGGCGACCATGCGGAATAGTTGGTCTGGTTGTATTCAATGGAATACGCGGTGCTGGAGATGCCGCCGTACAGCAGCACAATCAGATAGATGATGAGAAACACGGAGGTGAACACATCCATCTTGGACTGTTTGCGTATGGACCAGCGGGAATAGAGCACGTCCATGCGCACATGCGCATGAAGCAGCAGGGAGAAGCCGCCCCCCAGCAGGTAGTAGGCAGCCATGGAAAACTGCGCCATCTCCACCGCCCATATGACAGGCGAGTTGAACAGTGTTCTGGAGATGGACGAATACAGGAGTATGCCCATCATGAGGAACACCATGTACAGCGCAACCTTGCCCACAAGCCGGTTGATGGCGTCTACATAGCGCACATATATTCTGATATATTTAGGCACGATACGCTCGTTGACGGTATTGAGTGTTAGCAGTGTCAGATTGGCGGGCCGCATCCGTTTGCCCCGCACCGGGCGCAGATGCCCCGGCAGGGGCGCTGAACGTGCCCGCTAACGGGACAGGTACAGGATACCGGGCCCGCCTTGCCCGGAACAAAGCCCTGTGCGGCAGGCCGCACAGGGCCGGTTCAACTTCATACATACCGGAAGCGTGGCAGGATGCAGGTATGCGCCTCCCGCGCACGATACCGGGCCGGACGACTAATAGCGGTAGGGCTTTCCGGCCTTTTTCATGGTGTCCACATAATTTTTGAGGATGGACACGATCTTTGCACTGCGCGGGCTGTTGGCGGCCACTTCATCCCAGTACTTTTCCGCCTCGGCTTCCACGATACTCCACTCATCTTCGGGGATGGTGGTAAGTTCCAGCTTGCCGCCCGTAACGCGGTAGTGCGCCTCGCCCCACCAGTACCAGTGCAGGCGGTAGTAGTTGGAGCTGTCCATGGACAGGCGGAACAGGGTTTTCAGATGTTCGGGCACGGCATCCCACTTGTCGCTGTTGGCAAAGTAGGAGCCGCACCATGCGCCGGAAATGTTGTTGGTGAGGTAGTATTTGGTCACATCGGCCCAGCCCACGGTGTAGTCTTCGGTAATGCCGGACCACGCCACGCCGTCCAGTTCGCCTGTTTGCAGGGCGACTTCCACATCTTCCCACGGCAGGGTCACGGGCACCACGCCGAACCGGCTGAGGAACTTGCCGCCCGTGGGGAAGGTGAACACGCGCTTGCCCTTCAGGTCACTCAGGGAACGTATGGGGGCCACGGTGGCAAAGTTGCAGGGGTCCCACGCGCCTGCGCCAAGCCATGTAACGCCCTTTACCTCTGCATAGGCCTCTTCCCATATTTCATTGAGCCCGTAATGGTTGAACAGGGTGGGCACATCCAGAGAGTAGCGCGAGGCAAAGGGGAAATAGGCGGCGAAGATGGAGACATCCACGGGTGCGGCGATGGAATCGTCATCGCTCTGCACGGCATCGATGGTGCCGCGCTGCATGGCGCGGAACAGCTCGCCGGTGGGGATCAGTTGGTCGGCATGGTACAGTTCAATGACCATCTCCCCGTTGGCAGCCTTGTTGAAGGCATCAATCTGCGGCTTGATGACATGCTCCGCGAGTGCGGGACCGGCATAGGTCTGCATACGCCAGCGTATGGGGGTTTTCTTGCTGGCATGAACGAAAGGCGCGTTCACGGTGGCGGCGGCAACGGCGGCTGTGGCTCCCACACCTGCCTTCTTCAGAAACTCTCTTCTCTTCATGTCTGTCTCCGATCGATGTGTTTGGTCACCCAACCATCGGCAGAGCGCGTACTACGGGGCATTGCCCCGCTTCGACATCTTACGCGCTCCGGCTGAAGGTTTGGCGGTTATGTATCCGGCTATCCATCCGCGCCTTCCGGTACCGGGAGCAGCATCCCATGCGAGGTGCGTGCTTACCCATTACACCTCTCCGGCAGGGCATCCGGTACGTTACTCAGCAGGCTGTGTGCCTTTTTGAGCAAGAACCGTTCCCCACCACACCCGCAGCGAGCTACGCAAAACAAAACATGAAGAACTTATGGATGTTACATTCAGAGAAAAGTATTATCCCCCCTTCCCGAACCGGGATGCGGCCCGCGCACACTCTCTTCATGACGGCAGAATACGGAATAATTTACAATTTTGGCATTTATATACAGTGCCCACATTACATAATTGTGAATTCTGTGTTTTACCTGTAATTCCTGCCTTTATGCGGCATTGCGGGCGGCTATGCCACGCAACAACCGACTCCCAAGCCCGCCAGAGACAATCTTGCGGCTTATTTACAGCGCGTTCACATTTTTGTCATTTGACGCAGAAAAACTGACGGCAGGCGCAGAGACGCGCAGCGGGGAGGGGAACTGCCACTGCGAACAGGACCGGCGGGTTACGGGACAGCGTGGGGAAGCAGGGCCAACGTGACGGGTACGACCTTTCGGTGGCCGGACCAGACCGTACGCCGGAAAAGCGTTATCCGGCAGCCCTGAAGACAGATGCATTTGCGGCGATGCGGATGCAGACAAAGAGAGGAGAGGCGATCTTTGGTAGCAATAGGGCAGCACGAAAAAAAGCAGCTTACCTAATTGTATAAGGTAAGCTGCTGATTTTTCTGGTGGGTCGTGCGGGGCTCGAACCTGCGACTCTCTGCTTAAAAGGCAGA
>CAYRLL010000135.1:0-8575 GCA_964425115.1 uncultured Desulfovibrio sp.
CCATGACCGGGCTGGCGGGGCGGGGGGCTGCCCCGGAACAGGCGGCAGGAGCAGGCCATGCCGAGCCGGAAACCCCTGCCGAGCCGGAGTCGCTGACGCTGGAACTGGACAACGGGGTCAGCAAGGCATTGCAGGGGGCGGCCAGCGATCGCAGCGTTACGCTTTCCGTGCTGGTTCAGGCGTTGTGGGCCATTGTTCTCAGCGGCGAGAACGGCGGATGCCGGGATGTTGTCTACGGGGTTGTCACCTCCGGTCGTCCGGCGGAACTGGAGGGCATGGACAGGGCCGTGGGGCTGTTTATCCAGACCCTGCCCCTGCGCGCGCGGTGGACCGGGCAGAGCGGGTTTTCCGAACTGCTGGACAGCGTGAAGGAGCAGGGGTTGCAGCAGATGCGTCACGGCTATCTGCCCCTTGCGGAAATGGGCAAGGACCTGCTGGATCACCTGATGGTATTTGAGAATTATCCCGTAGAAGCGGTTTCCGGCGGTGACGGGCTGGAGATAGGGAGTGTGAGCGGGTTCGAGAAGATACCGTATCCCTTGGGCATATCCGTCATTCCGGGTGAGAGGCTCTTTTTCCGCTTCCTGTACAACCCTTCGTCCCTGCACTGCGGGTATGTGTGCGGGCTGCGTGACAAACTGCATGCGCTGCTGCGGGCTGTGGCGTCTCTGCGGGAGATGGACCGGAGTGCGGGCCGGGATAAGGGAGACAGCTCCGGGCGGGATATGACGTGCCGCCAGTTGGAGGACGTGGCCGGAGGGGTTGTTGCCGGTTCTGTCATTGTGGACGGGGGCGCGGAACGGGGCGCGCCGGAAGCGGGGGCAGCCGTTACGGGTCAGCCAGACGGGCAGCCAGACGGATTGTCACAAGGGCAGCCTGAAGGAGTACGGGTTGCCGGTGCGGCAGGCGCAGAAGCCGCCCCCGCAGAAGGAGTGGACGAACTGGAGGCCGTTCTTCTGGAAATCTATGCGTCTGTTCTGGGATGCGCGGTACCCTCTGCGGATGCGGACTTCTTTCAGCTTGGCGGGCACAGCCTGCTGGCCATGCGCGTGATGGCGCAGATTTCCAAGCGGCTGGAGCTGGATGTGGCCATAGAGGATATTCTGGTTCATTCCAGTGTCCGCAGGCTGGCGGCACGGATGCGTAAGGCATCTGTAAGGGCGGTGCGGATTGAACGTGCTCCGCGCAGGGAGGTGTATCCCCTGTCCGCAAGCCAGACCCGCATCTGGTTCCTGCAACGGCTGCACGGAGACAGCCGCGTGCATCTGGTTCCTTTTGCGGCGCGGGTTCAGGCACCTGTGGACGTGGAGGCGTTGCAGCAGGCACTGACCATGCTTGAGGAACGGCATGACGCGCTGCGGTTGCGGGTGGATGCGGACAGACCGGAACAGCGGCTTGTGCCTGCCGGAAGCCTGAGGCTGGAAGTGCGGGATGAGCCTTTTACGGACAGCGTGCCTGACAGCATTATGGAGATGCCGTTCGGGCATGACAGCGTGCTTGCAAGAGTGGTTCTGTTCCGTGAGGGAGAATCCGGGGGCGTGCTGTTCTTCTGCTTCCACCACATCATCATCGACGGGTGGTCGGCGGAAATTTTCATCCGTGAACTGAATCAGGCGTATGATGCCGTGCTGCGGAACGTTGCACCGGCATGGCAGCCGCAGGAACTGGATTACCCCAGCTACGTGGAGTGGGAGCTTGGACAGGATGTTGCGGGAATAGAGAGCATAAAGGAAGCCCTTCTTCCCCTGCCGGAACGGCTGCGTTTGCCTGTGGATTTTCCGAGGCCGCCCATGCAGAGTTTTGCAGGGGGAGCGCTGATTTTTGAACTGGGGGAAGAACGCAGCCGCGAACTGAGGAGCCGCGCCCAACACATGGGCGTGACGTTGTTTTCTCTGCTGGTTGCGACGGTTAAGACCTTTCTGTACCGCCATACGGGGCAGACCGACCTGACGGTGGGCTGCCCGGCTGCCAACAGGGAGCTGGAGCAGGTGCAGAACATGATCGGCCTGTTCGTGAACACGCTGGTCATTCGCACGAGGCTGGATGCGGATAAGGACTTTGACAGCCTTGTGGCGGAGGTGCACGGCAACTTCCAGAAAGCGCTTGCCACGCAGTCGTACCCCTTCGGAAAGGTGGTGGAGGCGCTGGAGCCGGGGCGCAACCCTGTGCGCAACCCCCTGTTTGATGTCTTTGTGGCGCTGGAAGACCAGACATTCACCAACTACGGACATGCGCCCCTGTATATGCAGCCCATGCCGTTGCGGCATGACAGAAGCAAGTTTGACCTGAGTTTTTATTTCAGGGAGACGGAACCGGACCGCTTTGAAGTGCACATGGAATACTGCGCCGACCTGTTCAGCAGGAAAACTCTGAACCGCATGCGGGAGAGGTTTATCACGCTGCTGGACGGAGTGCTGCGCGGGGACGGCACCCCGCTGGCTGCGCTGGAGGTGTTTGCAGAGACGGAACGGGCGCTTGTGGAGTCGTTTAACCACACGGACGAAGCCTTTGACATTGAGCGTGATGCGGACAGCTGCTTTGCGGAACAGGTGCGTGCAAACGGCAAGGCTGTTGCCATTGTGGATGCGGACGGGGTTGCGTGTACCTACGAGGCATTTTCCGCACGGGTTTCCGCCCTTGCTGCGCAACTGGAGTCCGAAGGGCTTTCGCGCGGCGATTATGCCTGTGTGTGCTTTGACCGTTCACCGGAGATGATGCTTGCCATTTTTGCGGTGATGCGCATAGGCGCGACCTATGTTCCGCTTGCCGCAGACCTGCCGGAATCGCGGTTGCAATCCATCTTTGACGATCTGGGAATCTGCTCGGTCATAAGCGACAGCCGCCATGCGGAACGCTTTGTCCGGTGCGGGCAGCATGTGATTGTTCCGGATATGGAGAGCCTTTCAGGGCAGGAACATGTGTTCCGGCAACAGGGTTCACAAGAATATATGTTCATGGGCGCGGGGCCTGTTTCGCCGGGGGCTGTGGCCTATGTCATCTTCACTTCCGGGTCCACCGGGAGGCCCAAGGGCGTGCAGATAGAGCACCGCAGCCTCTGCAACCGCCTGCTGTGGATGCAGTCGCGCTTTCCCATAGGAGAGGGCGATGTTGTGTTGCAGAAGACGACCGTATCGTTTGATGTTTCCGTATGGGAGCTGTTCTGGTGGTCGTGGTGCGGAGCCAGCCTTGCCCTGCTTGAGCCGGAAGGGGAAAAGGACCCAGCCGCGCTGGTGCGGGCCATATTTGAGCGCCGTGTGACCGTGGTGCATTTTGTTCCCTCCATGCTCAGGGTGTTTCTGGACTATCTGGAAGCGCGCCCGGACGAGGCGGCAAGGCTGGGAACGCTGCGTTATGTGTTTACCAGCGGCGAGGCGCTTTCTGCCGAGCTTGCGGTGCGGTTTAACAGGATGCTGCGGGCGGAGCTGCACAACCTGTACGGCCCCACGGAAGCGGCCATTGACGTGACGTGGTATCCCTGCCTGCACGTTCCGGAACATGGCGTTCCCATAGGCAGGCCCGTCAGCAACACCCGGGTGTATGTGCTGGACGACCGGCGGCGCTTGGTGCCGGTTGGGGTTACGGGCGAGTTGTACATAAGCGGGGTGCAGGTTGCCCGGGGCTATGTGAACAGGCCGGACATAACGGCGGCCAGTTTTTCTGAAGACCCGTTCCGGCCCGGCAGCCGCATGTACCGCACGGGCGACCTTGGCCGCTGGCGCGCCGACGGCAATATCGAATACCTTGGCAGGAACGACGATCAGGTCAAGATTCGCGGTCACAGGATTGAGCTGGGTGAGGTGGAGGCCGCGCTGGGGCGGTGCCCCGGTGTTTCGCAGGCGGTGGTGCGCGTCTGCCGCATGGGCGGACAGGACGCGCTGGAAGCGTTTTTGGTGCCCCACGGCGGCGGATTGCCCTCCCTGAAGGAAATCCGCAACGGGCTTTCGGAACACTTGCCGGAGTATATGTGGCCCGCGCGGTTCTTAGAGGCGGATTCCATTCCGCTCAGCGCATCGGGCAAAGCTGACCGGAAGCGGGCGGAAGGCAGGCCGCTGGTTCCCGAGCCAAGGGCGGCAGCGGACGGGCTGACGCCGCTGGAAGAGGAAATCCGGCAGCTATGGCGGGAGGTTATTCCTGAAGCGGATGTGCGCGATGCCGATGTGGGATTCTTTGAGGCGGGCGGCAATTCGCTGCTGCTTGTGCGGCTGCATGCCCTGCTGGACGAGCGGTGGAAGGGCGTGTTCACCTTGGGCGGGCTTTTTGCGGAAAGCACCATCCGGGCGCAGGCGCAGTCTGTAGGGCAGGTGCGGAGTGCGGCGGCGGACGCGGCACCGCAGGCTGCCGCCAATGCCCCGGTGGCCATCATAGGCATGGCCGTGCGGCTGGGCGATTATGAAGAGACAGAGCGTTTCTGGGAAGACCTTGTGCGCGGTGCGGACAAGAACGTTCCGCTGCCTGCCGTGCGGCAGCGCGAGGTGCGGCAGATACTTGAGACGGTGGGATTTGCGTATGATCCTTCCCGATTGCGGGACGCCGCGTACCTTTCTGATATTTCCTCATTCGATCACAGGCGGTTCGGGCTGTCGCCCAATGATGCCAGTCTGCTGGACCCCAAGCAGCGCGTCTTTCTGGAAGTGGCATTGCAGGCGCTGGATGACGCCGGATACGGCGGGACGGCGCTGGAGAGCATGAACGTGGGCGTCTTTGTGGGCGCAAGCCCCTTCCGGTTGTTTCAGGACGCGGTGACACGGGCGTTTCCTGAGCAGGCGGAGCAGATATATCTGCTGAATGTGCCTTCCAACAGTGTGGCGCGGTTAAGCTATCTCAAGAACTGGAGCGGTTCCGCCTCTATGGTGGACACGGCATGCTCGTCTGTTCTGAAGGCCCTGCATGACGCCTGCCAGAGCCTGCGCGCGGGTGAAAACGTCGTGGCCCTTGTGGGCGGTGTGCACACCATAGACCTGCCGGTGAAGGGGGACAGGGCGTTTACCATTGAGGCTTCCTCTGGTCGCACCATGACCTTTGACGCAAAGGCGGACGGTGTGGGAGCGGGTGAGGGCGGAGCCGTGTTTGTGCTCAAGCTCCTTGACCGGGCACTTGCGGATAACGATGCCATTCACGCCGTTATTGCGGGAAGCGCCGTCAATCAGGATGGCCGGGCATCCAGCATGGCCGCGCCCAATCCGGCTGCGCAGGGTGAGGTGATTGCCCTTGCGGCGCGTAACGCAGGAGTTTCGCTGGCGGATGTGAGCTTTTTTGAGGCGCACGGAACGGCCACCGTTCTGGGCGACCCCGTTGAGGTGGAAGGATTGGGCAAGGCCTTTGCCCGTGAAGGAGCGGACCTGCGACGCAAGGCGCTTATAGGTTCTGTGAAGGGGAATGTGGGGCATCTGGACGCCGCCGCAGGGGCGGTGGGGCTTGCCAAGGCGGTGCTGAGCCTGAAGAAGGGGCAGGTTCCGCCACAGCCGCATTTTGAAACGCCCAACCCGCATATTGATTTTGACGCCGCCCCCGTGCGCGTTGCGCGGGTGCTGGAATCGCTGCCGCCCGAGGAACGGCCGTGGGTGTGCGGTGTGAGTTCGTTCGGGCTGAGCGGCATTAACACGCACGTGATGCTGCGGGAGCATGTTCCCGCGCCCGTGATGCCGGACATGGCTTCCGGCAACGGGGGCTGGTACTGCGTGCCGCTTTCCGCCAATGATGAGGCGGCGCTGCGGGAGTATTGCCGCCGGATGCGGGAAGCGCTGTCCCGTCATCCGGACCTGCCGCTGCACGCCATTGCCGGGACGCTGGTGGCGGGTAGGGATCATCTGGATGTGCGGGCGGTGCTGGTGGCGGATTCTGCGCAGTCGGTCCGTGAGCAACTCGAGCAGCTTGAGCTGCCTGGGCAGCCTGACAGGGACGTGCGGATTGTGACCTGCACACGTGTGCCGGGACCGGGGATTGCCGGAGCCGTCTTTGCCACCCGCGAGGAGGCTGAGAGTGCTGCGGACGAGTTTTTGCGGGGGAGCAGGATGTTCTGGCCCCAAGGGGTTGCGCTGCACAGGGCGCACCTGCCTGCCACGGTGTTCAGCCGCACGCCGTTGTGGCCGAAGTTTGCCGCCCGGTTTGTTTCCGCACCTGTGCGCACCCCTGAGGGAGTCGCCTGTTCCGTTGCCATAGGCCGGGATGATTTTTGGCCCGTGGCCGAGCACCTGTTGCTAGGCGTGCCCACGCTGGCGGGCATGGGCGTGCTGGACCTGATAGGTATGGCGGTGGGCAGGATGCCGCTGCGGGTGGAGAACCTGCGCTGGCACAAACCCGTGACGTATGCGGAGGGAAGCGAGGCTACCCTGTTACTGAAAGGGAACGGGGATGCCGTTGCCATGGAGCTGCACCACGCGGTGCAGGGGGCATGGAGCGTGGCCGTGCGTGCCGGGGTGCGGAGTGCGGGGATGGAGCATGCGGACGGGGCACGCGATCTGGACATAGAATCGCTGCGCGGTTCCATGCCTCTGCCGGAGCCCGGAGACGGGCAGGGTGACCATTCCGACCGAACCATGGCCGATCAGAAAGGGCAGGGACTTGTAAGCGTGAGCGCACGCTGGGACTGCCGCAGGGAACTGCGGGTTTCTGCGGACGGAGACAGCCTGCTGGCACTGCTCGTCTTGCCGGACGAATACCGGCACGACCTGCACACCTTTAAATGGCATCCGGCCATGGTGGACCTAGCCGCCAGCCTTGCCCTGTACGGGACAGCGGGATTTGTTCCCGCACGCTGCGGCGCAGCGCACCTGTTCAGGCCCCTGCCAGCCAGAGTGTATGCATGGGTGCGGATTACGGACAGGCAGCCCGGAACCATAACGGCGGACTGCACCATGGCGGACATGGCGGGGCGCGTGCTGCTGCAACTGACGGATATGGTTTTTGTATCCTTGGGGGCGGGCCGTGCGGTGCCGGAACTGTATGGCGTGCAGTGGGCAGAGGCCGCTCTGCCCGAGATGCTGCCTGTGGCCGGGGAATCGGGACAGGGTGGCCCTTCTGCCATGGCCGATGGGCTGCTGCTCTCGGGCGGCTCGGAAGACAGACCGCACCGGTCGCTGCATGAGGCACTGGGCCCGGTTGCCCGACTTTGCAGGGCATTGCCCGCGCGGGCGGAGCAAACCCGCACCGGCGGTGATTCGGATGATCCGGAGAAGGATGCGGCGCGGGAATTGGCAGCGGAGATACTGCGCGAAGGCGTGACCCATGTGGTCTACCTGCCTGCCGCCGGGGACGGGGAATGGGCGTTCTGCGCGTTGTTGCAGGAAATCTGCCGCGCGGGGCTGCGCAGGCCCCTGCATATTACGGCGGTGGGGAGCGGTGCGCTTGTGCAGCCTGAAACCGGGCCAGAACACGCGCTTGTTCTGGGCACGCTGCTGGCACTGCGGCAGGAAGAGCCGCTTCTTTCCTGCGCATATGCGGAACTGGATGAGGTGAATGAGGCCTCTGTTCAGGCATTCATGGAGACGCTGGGCCTTATAGAGGGCGCGTATGTCGTTGACGGAGAAGGGCGTGTGCGTGTGCAGGTGCTGGAACGCGTTGCAGGGACTGCTTCTTCCGTGTTTCCGACAACGGTTGTGGCAACGGCTGTGGCAGCGGCTGTGGCACCGGAAGGCTGCGTGGTGATTACAGGCGCACCGGGCGGCATGGCCATGACCCTTGCGGCGCAACTGACCGCAGAGGCAGGCGTGCGGGTGGCGCTGCTGCACCGCAGGCGGGAAGGCATAGGGGAGGTTCCTTTTGCCGCCTACTGCTGCGATGTGACCGATGCCGCGCAGGTGGAGGAGACGCTGGGGCGGATACGGCGGGAGGTGGGACCCGTGCAGGGGGTGATACACGCCGCCGGGGTTGCCGGAGAGGGGTATCTTCTTTCCAAGGGGCGCGGGCAGTATGAGGCTGTGCTTGCGCCCAAGGTGGCCGGAACGTGGAATCTGCATAAGGCCACGCTTGCGGACGATCTCAAATTCTTTGTGCTGGCCTCATCACGGACATCGCTGACCGGAGCGCCGGGGCAGACGGATTATACGGCGGCAAACGCCTTTCTGAACGCCTTTGCCCGGTACCGCCGCCGGCAGGGACTGCCTGCCCTTTCCCTGTGCTGGAACACGTGGTCGGGCGTGGGCATGGCGGCGCGCATGGGGGCTGCCCATGGGGGTACTCCCCTGATGCCGGAGCAGGCGCTGGATGTGCTGAACAGAGCGCTTTGTCACGGCGGCGATGTGGTTGTGGTGGGCATGTCTGACGAGGATGTTTCCCGATTCAGGACGGCGGAGATGAAGGGGCAGGCTGTTCTGCCGCAGGCATCGGGTATGCCGTATTCTGCTGGTACGCAGGGGCCTCAGGCCGGGAATGCCGTGGCTGCCACGCCTGAACGGGGTGGGGATAATTCTGCGCCTATGGCACGGACGGAGCGGACGGAGCGGACGGCGAAGACGGAGCGGACGGAGCAGACGGCAAGGCTGGAGCAAACGCTCTTGTAACGGTAACCGACGAGCCTGTCGGCGCAAATTGTACGGCGGGCGGCAAGAAGCTTGAAAGCGGGCTAGATGAGAATTCT
>CAYRLL010000136.1:0-8571 GCA_964425115.1 uncultured Desulfovibrio sp.
CTTACATAACAAAGCCGCCCGGCTGGTCGCAGACCCCGGGCGGCTTGTCGTATGTTTGTGCGGAAGAAACTTGGAGTACTGCCTGCGAAATTCGGCAATGTCCGGGGCTATTGCCCGCTGCGGTTCATGAAATGGATAAAGCGGTTTGCCTCGTCAATGGCCGTCTGCATGTACTGCTGGAGCGCGGCAATATCCTGCTGCAGGCCGGGGAGTTCCGCATCCACGGTGGCGGCTGCCTGATCGTTCTGGTTAATCTTGAGGTGCAGGGTATGCCTGCGCAGCGGTTCCAGAACCGGCGGCACGGTATCCTCCGCACGGCGGGCGGCACGCATCATGGCGCGGAAGGCATCGCGTGTCTCGTTCAGACGCTGGCGGGCGGTTTCCTGCAGGGCTTCGCTTGCGTAGCCGCGTGCCTCTTTTTCCCAGTCCGCGAAAAGGGCGTCTGCCACATCCTGCGTTTTATCCAGACTTTTGTTCAGCGTTTGCGCGCGGGAATCCACCACGTCAAAAAGGGCCTGCACGGCTTCATAGCGTTCCTTGGGGGGCTGCCCCGTCAGTTGCAGGCGGCTGGAGAACCTGTCCAGCACCGGGCCGAAGTCGATCATGGCCGCGTGCAGGGCGTTGCGGCTGTCTTCCGAGCGGTTGACGAGAATCTGGCGTTTCTGCACGCCCACCATTTCCATGGCACCGTAATAGGCCTTCTGGCATCCGGCGGTGGCGGCGAGCATGACAATGAGCAGCGCGGCAACGGCGGGCCGGAGAGCGCGTTTCTGCGCAACGGCGCGCGTTGCTGTGTTCATCATGGTAATCTGTATGGAATGCTTCATGGCGTTATTCTGCCTTGGCTGCTTGGGGTTTCCGGTTACTTGTCAAGGAAGGGGTTGGGGCGTTCCACCACGGTCTTGCCGATGGGCGCAAGGCAGATGGTGGCCAGCTTGAGGTGCTGGAATCCGAACGGTATGCCGATGATGGTGATGAAGCTGAGCAGGGCCGCGATAAGATGCCCGATGGCGAGCCACAGGCCGCAGAGAACAAACCAGATAACGTTGCCCACAAGGCCCAGCGCGCCGGTGCCTATATCGGCCTGCCCCGTGACGAACTGGCGGCTGACCACTTCCTTGCCGAAGGGCCACAGGGCAAAGGTGCCAATGACAAAGCACGCCTTGGCCCACGGTATGCCGATAATGCTGACCACCATGATCAATCCGGCAACGTACCATCCCAGCCCCATGGCAAGGCCGCCGAGAACGAGCCAGAGGATGTTGAGGAGAACTCGTATCATATGCTGCATCCTTTGTTTGCCGCCGCGGGGGCGGACCGGTACTGCTTCTCCCTCTGTATCATCTTGCACAGCCTGCGGAAAAGGACTTTTTGCGCGGCAGACCGGGGCATGCGCTCGCGCGGCATGCGGTCAGCGAATTTCCCGGGTGGTGCTGAATATGATCTTGGGGAACCGCTCCACGGCAGATTCCAGCTTCCACGGGTTGGGCGCAAGGTAGGCGAGGCATCCTTCCGCGTCTATGGCAAGGTCGCTGCGGTAGTAGTCCGTAAAGTCGTCCAGCGCGTGCTTGTCTTCGCTGTGTATCCAGCGGGCCGTGGTCACGGAAACCGGCTCGTACAGGGCGTTCACCGCGTATTCGTGCAGCAGGCGGTGCACAATGACATCAAACTGCAGCATGCCCACGGCTCCGAGAATGTAGTCGCTGTTGCTCACAGGGCGGAAAAGCTGCACCGCGCCTTCTTCCGCAAGCTGCTCAAGGCCTTTTTGCAGCTGCTTGCGCTTCATGGGGTCTTTAAGCTGCACCCGGCGGAAGTGTTCCGGCGAAAAGTTGGGAATGCCGATGAACTTGAGCGGTTCCTTCTCGGTGAAGGTGTCGCCTATCTTGATGGTTCCGTGGTTGTGAATGCCTATGATGTCGCCGGGAAAGGCTTCCTCTATGCCTGTGCGGTCCTGCGCCATGAAGATGGTGGCATTGGCGATGGTAAAATCCTTGCCCACGCGGTGGTGTTTCACCTTCATGCCGCGTGTGAACTTGCCGGAACAGATGCGCATGAAGGCAATGCGGTCCCGGTGGTTCTTGTCCATGTTCGCCTGAATTTTGAAGACCACGCCGGAAAATTCGTCTTCGTAGGGCGATACGTCGCGCGTGGTGGTGGGGCGCGGCTGCGGGGGCGGGGCCAGTTCCACAAAGGAATTGAGCATTTCCTGCACGCCGAAGTTGTTTATGGCGGAGCCGAAGAATACCGGGGTCTGTTCACCCTTGCGGTAGCGCGCAAGATCAAAGGGCGTGCCCGCGCCTTCCAGCAGCGCCAGTTCCTCGCGCAGTTGGTGTACCTGTTCACCCAGAACATCGTTAAGGCGGGGGTCGTTGATATCCTTGAATATGTCGCCTTTCTGCACCTTGCCGCCATGGGTGGCGCTGAAGAGGTGCAGCTCGTGCTTGAGGATATTCCATGTGCCCCGGAAGGTGGAACCCATGCCGATGGGCCACGTGAGCGGCACGCATTCTATCTTCAGGCGTTCTTCTATGTCCGCCATGACGGCAAAGGGGTCCAGACCGTCGCGGTCCAGCTTGTTGATAAAGGTGATGATGGGCGTGTTGCGCAGGCGGCACACATCCATGAGCTTAAGGGTCTGGGTTTCCACGCCCTTGGCCACGTCTATGACCAGCAGGCCGGAATCCACGGCGGTGAGCACGCGGTAGGTGTCTTCAGAAAAGTCCTGGTGGCCGGGGGTGTCCAGCAGGTTTATCTCGTAGCCGTTGTATTCAAACTTCATGACCGAGGAAGTAACGGAAATGCCGCGTTCCTGCTCCATGGCCATCCAGTCCGAGGTGGCGTGGCGTGCCGCTTTGCGCGACTTGACCGTTCCGGCCATCTGAATGGCACCGCCGTAGAGCAGCAGCTTTTCCGTGAGGGTGGTCTTGCCCGCGTCCGGGTGGCTTATGATGCCGAAGGTGCGGCGCTTGTCCACTTCCCGTTTGAGTTCCTTGTTCATATCCCGATCCTTGAAGATTTCGTCGGCACGAGGGCGAAAACCCCCGCGCAAAGGCTTCCGGTTATGCCCCAACGCGTTGGCGGGGTCAATACGGGCGTATGTCTCTATAAAGCCCGACATGAATGTTCAGGGGCCGCAGGCCCTTGACCCGCCGGAGTCCGCTGTTCCGGCAGGCGGAATAATAAGGCCCTCCCCCCATGCGCGTGCGCGGCGTGCGGGAAGGGCCGTTCTTCATGGCGGTATGCCCTTTGCGGTCAGCGAACCGCTACCCTACGGGCCGTATGTCAATGGTGGGATACAACCCCTCCGCATCACCGTCCGCATAGGGCTGAATGATGTTGAAGGTAAGATACTTCATGTTCTGGCTGTGGCCCTTGCTGGCTTCATCGTGCCCGTCCCAGAACGCGCCGTTCTCCTGCAGAATGTGGTCTATGCGGCCCCGGAAACCGCGCACAAAATCAGCCGCATCGCCCCGGAAGCTCATGCGGCCCATGCGCACATCGCCGCTGCCCGTTGCAAGCTCGTCCAGATCGATGGAGTTTTCCTCCAGATCCGCCACGCGCCGGATAATGCCCCAGACCAGCCTGTTGGCGGGCACATGTACCGGTTCTTCCAGATCGATGATGGTGTGCGGCATGACGATGCAGTCCCTGCCTATGGTCAGCGGAGCCTGTGCCGTGCCATGCAGGAAGCAGTTAAAGCCCACGAAGATGTGCTCCTCCAGATGCGTGCCCACAATCTTGGCTCCGTGTGCCGCCACGCAGCGCGGCCCGAGCACGGAATCGATAATGTAGCACTTTTCCTGCGCGTTGGAGCCGGTGTGCATGGTGGCGTTTTCCAGATACGCGCGTTGGGCAACCAGCACGTTATTGGCAATGCTCGTTTCGCCGCGCTTTACGGCGTAGCGGCTGACGAACGAACCTGCGCCGGCGGGATACACCCCCTGCCGCGCGGAGGCGAAGAGCCCGGCAAAGGCGTCTTCGTAGGGTTCTGCAAAGTCAATGAACAGGCCTTCCGGCGCTTCTCCCTCTTCATGCCGTATGTATTTGTCCAGCACGGCCGGGTCGTAGGTATACCGGAACTCCCACGCGCCGCCGGAGCGCAGCAGAATGGTGCCGGGCGGGAAGGATTCTGCCCGCACCTCGCCCGCCAGCACGTAGGCAAAGTGCCCAATAACGCAGTTGCGCACGCAGGTAAGGTCCACGGTGCCGAAGGTGCCTATAAAGCTGCCCTCTATGGGCGCACCGTGGATGTTTGCATAGGGCATGGCAACGGTATTGCGGATGGGAAACTCCTCCGGCGATTCCGGCGAATGGGAATTGCTGTGCACGAGGGTGGTATCCAGAAAACTGTTGCGGATGGTTATGATTTCATCGTGGTACAGGGGTATGCGGATGTCGTCTATCTCCCATACCTGTCCCTTTTTCTTCAGCTCATCGCCGCGTATGTCACTGCGCATAAGTACGGAGTGGCGTACCTTGCAGCGGCCGAGAAAATAGCTGCCGGAAAGGCTGGAGTTGTCAAACTGCAGGTGAATGGGGTGATAGGTGCTCAGGCCGTAACAGGCAAATGAGCACCCGCCGTAGCGGTATTCCGCCATAACGCGCACGTAAGGGCGTACATCAAACCCGAGCGTGCGCAGGTTCACGTTCACACGGTCTATAATGCGTTCAAGCAGTTGGGCAAACAACTTCATGGAGTTCTCCTTGCGTTGGGCGCTGTCCGGTGCTCGGCGATGTGCCTGCAGGCATGGGACGAAGGCGCCGGAATGCGTGTAACGAGAGAGTATATCCGGTTTTGCGCTCCGGTCAACGAAGACGCAACGGCACTTGTGGCAAAAAGAGTGTTTACTTCAGTAAAAACATAAGCCCCCGGAACGCAAAAGTGTTCCGGGGGCCAGTGGTACGGCAATGTCGCGAAGAGGCGCCTAATGCGCTCCGCCGCCAACCAGCCCGGAGGCGGCAAGGGAGAGTACGAGCACTTCAGCCACCACGAAGAAGGTGTAAGCCCTATCCTTGCAGCGCAGGTAGCCCGGAAGAAGCACCATGTAGCAGACAATGGTGAGCAGGGCCAGAAGCGCCAGCCCGAAGAAGTTCATGTAATCGCCCTTGCCCATGAGGACAAACCAGTTCCATCCCTGCGGGGAGCCGGTGGCGGCAAGGTATTCATGCACTCCATGGTGCCAGTTGGCCACCACGGTTTCGATGGGCACATGCGGGGTGAACACGCCCAGCACGTAAAGAATATAGGAGATAATCATCAGCAGCAGGCCGGAGTATGCGCCGATCTCAAGGATCTTAGCATAGAGCATCTGCTCGGGAGTGGCTTTGCTGGAGAGGTCGCAGTTTGCGGTATCGTTTGTCATGTGTGCCTCCATTAACCCATTATTCCCAGGCCGAGACCCTTATCCAGAGCCTTGAAGCCCGCGAAGAAGAGAACGCCTATGACCATGTAGCGGATGAACGTGGGCTTGGCGATGGCAAGCAGGCGCACGCCCACAAAGGAACCGGCCATAAGGCCGATGATGGAAGGAATGGCCATGAGCGGAATGACGCAGCCCTGATTGAGATAAATCCATGCTGCCGACGTATCGGTGATGGAGAGCAGGAACTTGGATGTGGCAACGGAAACCTTGAGCGGTGCGCCCATGAGCAGGTTCAGCACGGGAACGTTTGCCCAGCCCGCGCCGAGACCGAACATGCCCGCCATAAGGCCGATGACGATGAACAGCAAAAGGCCGGGCAGGGTGCGGTGGGTCTTCCAGTGGAATTCCTTGCCGGTGGCCTGATCCTTATACAGGCCCTCAATGCCCAGCGCATGGCCTATGGCGTCCTGCTTGGTCACCACGGGGTAGTCGGAATTCTTGGAGCAGAGCAGCAGCACGGCAATACCCATGATGGTGGCGCCAAGGGCCGTCTGCACATAGCGCGGATCCAGCGCA
This sequence comes from uncultured Desulfovibrio sp., assembly GCA_964425115.1. Classification (GTDB taxonomy): domain Bacteria; phylum Desulfobacterota; class Desulfovibrionia; order Desulfovibrionales; family Desulfovibrionaceae; genus Halodesulfovibrio. The sequence continues at coordinate 5,940 of CAYRLL010000136.1, forward strand.
GAGAGATACAGGCCGAGCATGGCGCCCACAATGGCGCATGATGATGCGATGAGCGCCACGGGCAGGGCCAGCCGCAGGCTGGCAAGGTTGCGCTTCAGCAGTCCGGGACCGGCGGCAAGGGCACCCGCAAGGGCGACCATGAGGCCGGCTCCGCGCACGAAGTCGATGTGGAACGGGAAAAAGCCCGAGACAAGCGGCACATAGAGCACGCCGCCACCCACGCCCGCCAGCACCGCAATGATGCCGAGGACGAAACAGAATACCAGGAGCACGAGCGGCCAGAACCACCACGGTTTGCCGTCGCCACCGGGAACGGCGCCCGCTTCAGCGGCAGCGGATGCCATGGCGGCCACGGGGGACGTGAAAACGAGCACGGCCACCCACAGCCACAGGTTGGTGATGAGCTTCAGAACGTTTTTCAGCATGATTTCCTCGCATGACAAAGTTGACCCTAACCCAGGTCAGTTACTACATACCCTTCGCCTAGAAGAATGTGAAAAATATGTCAATGTGTAATAATTTTATTAATAGATTCCATTCATAATTTTAATATATAAAAAGTGCCAACCATATCAGCGTGATGTTGTGCGCAAAAAGGCCTTGGCCATGATGAACCTCCGCATGCCTGCAGCAAACCCTGCGAAAAGTGCGCAGCCCGGTTACGGGAACAGTGGGCACTGACAGAGCCGGAGAGAAGCGGTGCGGGTGTGGTGAGCAGGGAGTGGGGTTGCCGTGCAGGAGGCGGAGCGTGAGGGGGAGCAGGAAGAGGAAGGGCCGCCGGCAGATGCCGCGCGGCCCGTACAGATGTTGCTATTTGGGGATAATGGGATGGTGCGCAGATTCGTACATGGTCATCTCGCGCGTGTGGCATATGCAGTTGTCTCCCCTGCCCAGCGGCCCGGCAAGGTTCTGGTACTGCAGGGGGATGATGTTGTTGCGTTCCTTGCCGTAGGCGTTTTCCGCAGGGTACAGGCCGTGGGTGGGGCCGTGGCAGGCCTGGCACATCATGGCCGCCATGTCGTCCTGCCGCTCACTGTACAGTTGCGAGGGGTCTGCGGTCCACTGGTGGGCGGCAGAGGCATCCGGCCCCGGCGTGGTGAAGAAGTCGTGGCAGGCCATGCAGTCCGGCTCGCTGGTCCACGCGGTGCGGGCCATGACATCATCCAGCGAGGCCGCCCTGCGGGGGATGAGGTGGGTCATGAGCTTGTCCGCCCCCTGTTTGCCTTCTTCCTTTTCTTTCTTGAGCAGGCCAAGGGCATGGTCTTCCAGCGTGCCGTGGCAGTTCATGCAGGTAAGTCCCTTGGCCGCGTGCACGCCGCGCATTCCCTGCGTGATGGAATTGCGGGCGGCGGGGTGGCAGCTCTTGCAGCTGCGGTCGTCCTTCTCGCCCAGATAGTTGGCGTGCCAGCCGTGCACGGCTGCCGAAAAGCCAATAAGCCCTTCCTGCCCTGCGGTGCCGAGCTTGGCGGAACCGTGGCAGCTCTGGCAGAGCACCGGGTTGCCGGAAGCGGCGCGGGCCACAAGGTCTGAGCGGGTTATCTTGTCATGCGCGGCAAGAATATTGCGCGCGGTCAGGTCAGACATGCCTGTTTTGCCCTGCACGCGCCATTCGCCGTCATGGCAGTTGCGGCAGCCCCACTCCGTGGAAACCGGCAGGGGCACGCGGGTAGATGCCAGCAGTTCGCCGGAGGCATCGCGCGCCTCCACGGCAACCAGCGGGTAGGGGTTCACGGAGCCGTCGTCATTGTAGGGCATGGCGGCAAGGCCGTTCACCTCGAACAGGCGGCGGCCCTCGTCCAGCGCAAAGCGGCCCTCAATGGGGGCACCGGGTACACCGCCGGGGGCAATGCCGGTGTTTCTGGGCACATCCGCCCCGAACTGGGCCTTGGCCACATCCCAGAACCGCACATGGGCGGCGGGGTCTGCAAAGCCTTTCTCCATGCTGTATGAAAGCGTCACGTCTTCGGTCACCAGCTCAGGCGAATCACCCCTGCGTACCAGCTGGGCACGCACGGTCATGCCGGGAGCCTGCATGGTAAAGTGCTCAAAGTTGTCGGCTATGGTGGTCATGCCCATGGTGGCCCATGCCACCAGCACGTATTCCGCCTCGTGCCTGTTAAAGCCGGGCAGCAGCGTGGCCATGGCCTGCGGAGCAATGGCGGGGCCGGCAGGATCGCGCTTGTGGATGATCTCCGTGATGTAGGCGGCCAGAGCCATGCGTTCTTCATCGGTACCCATGAAGGGGGGCATGAAGCTGCGCAGGCGGCCCTGCCCGGCCAGTTGCGCCTCCAGCCCGTAGCGGGTGAGGGCGGCGGTGCGGGTTTCCGCAGAAAGCATGGGGCCGCCTATGCTGTGGCAGGCAAGACACTGCAGGCGGTAAAGCTCCTTGCCCGCCTGCACCATGTTCTCCGGCGTAACGGTGCGCAAGGTAACCCAGCGGGCCACGCTCAGCGCGCCTTCCTCGCGGATGCGTTCCGTTTCCGTCACCTTGACCGAGTTGGACCATGTGTGGCCGTGGATGAGATAGGGGCGGCGGCCCGCATTGCGGATCCATGCAAAGGTGCCGATGTGCACCAGCCCGGTGAGCACGAGCACCCACACCAGCCCCGCGCGCAGGACGCGGGCCCTCAGC
>CAYRLL010000137.1:0-8564 GCA_964425115.1 uncultured Desulfovibrio sp.
GGGGATTTTCAGTCCCCTGCTCTACCTACTGAGCTATCGAGGCACAACGAGAGAGACTGTTTAGAGAATGTACGGCGGCTTGGCAAGTCTTTTTTTATGGAACCGCCCGTGTTTTCCTGTGCGCGGCCCTTTTATTATTCTTTCCTGATCCTGTCTGCCCCGGCAGCCGGCGGGTACGGATCGTTATGCCGTGTTACGGGATGCAGTGCGGCACCAAAGGAAAGGGCCGCCCGGCCATGGCGGCGGGCGGCCCGGTATTCCGGAGTGGGAGCAGGGGCGGCTATGCCGCGGGGATATCCGCGATGATCCTCTCGCCTGCGGGAGAAGCGAGCACGGTTTTAAGGGTTTTTACAACGGACGGGTCGTAATGGGCGGACAGTCCGGCCATGATTTCCAGCGCCACGTCCACAGGTTTTGCGGGGCGGTAGGCGCGGGGGCGCACCAGTGCGCAGAAGGTGTTGGCAAGGCCGAGCACCTGCGCGGCGATCATGATTTCGCCGTTGCGCAGTCCCTTGGGATAGCCGGAGCCGTCCAGCCGTTCGTTCATCTGATAGATGGCGTCCACCACGGGCAGATCGAAGTCTATGTTCTTCAGCACGTCGCGGGCGTGTTCCACATGGCGTTCCATCTGCGCCTTTTCCTCTTCGCTGAGCACGCCGGGCTTGTTCAGGATTTCCTGCGGCACGAACATCTTGCCCACCTGCGAGAGGTTGGCCGCCGCTTCCACGGTGGCGCGCTCTGCATCTGACAGGTTCATGGCCCTGGCCATTTCTGCCGAGAGGGCGCAGAGCATGCGGGTGTGGCCGCCGAGGTAGGGGTCTGAGTGCTCGATGGTGGTGACAAGGGCTTCCACGGTCTGCCGCACCACGCGCCGGTTGCGTTCCTGCGCCTCGACCGCGTCTGTCACATCGCGGAACACGGAGACGATACCCTCGCATTCCGCTGCGTCGCAGAAGGGAGCCTTGGAGACCTGCACGTGGTATTTGCGCGATTGCAGGAAGATGGTTTCTTCCACCGTGACGGGCTGGCCGGAAAAGTAGACCAGTTCATCGGATTTTTTCAGGCGGCGCGCGGTTTCAAAGCCGAAGACCGCCGCATCGTCCAGCCCGATCATCTCTTCCACGGGACGGCCCACGGCCGCGGCAAAGGCCGGGTTGACGTAGCGGTAGACGCCGTCTGCCCCTTTCAGGGCGATGAAGTCGGCAATGGTGTTGTTTATGGAGTCCAGAAGCCGTTTCTGCTCGCTTATGGTGTTGGCGAGGGTTTTGAATTCCTGCGCCTCCTGCTTGTTCTCCATGCCGATGAGGAACCACCACAGCCCGCCTATGAGCAGGGCAAGGGCCAGCGTGATAAGCACGGCGATGATGATGATGGTGCGGCTGTGTTCTTCCAGATCGGCGCGGGCCTGTGCGTAGTCGGATTCCTGCAGAATCCACCAGTCGGTGCCGGGCACCTTGAACGCACTGGAGTAGGCCATGCCTTCGCCGTCCAGCGTGGTGCGGGCGGCAAAGGGAATGACGCTTTCTTGCTCAGACGGCACAGGAAGCGAGAGCTTGCGCAGGCCTTCCGGCAGCCACGGGGCCACTTCTTCCAGACTGTCTGCCGTGCGTTGCACCAGACGGGTGCGGTGCCCCTTGCCCGCCAGCGGCGTGGAGGCCACAAGCTCGCTTATCTTGCCGGAAACCATGCGGCTGAGCATGAGCACGGCCACGGGGGTTCCCTTGCCTTCTTCAAACTGGGGCGGGTAGATGGGCAGGAAGATATCCATCAGCAGCCCGCCGGGGGTTGCCCGTGCCGGAGAATAGTGGGGGACGGGCCGGTGCAGCACGGAGCGCACATATTCCGCCTGCAGCGGAGAGAGCGAGGCGGTGCTGGCATCTGTGGCGATGTAGGTCTGGCCGTGGCTGTTGATAATGCGCCCGGACGAAAATCCCGCGTAGCTGGCAAATTCTGCCAGCAGGCTGCGCATCATGGGCAGTTGCTGGGCCAGCATGCCCGTATCCTGCGCGGAATGCGGGGTGTGGGAGAGCAGGCTGGTCAGGTCGGTGCCCAGTTCGTGCACCTCTGAGGCGAAGAGGCGGAACATGTCTGCGTTGATGAGTCTGTCTCCCTGCTCGGCCAGACCGGCGAGCCATGTGGAGACCACCTCCGTGCGGCTGTTGGCCACAAGCTCCTGCTGCTTGGCAAGGGTGGAGACAAGCTGGGCCTCCTTGCCGCGTATGCTGAGCACGGAGAGCGACACGGAAGCAACGACGGTGAGCGTGAGCAGGCAGGCTCCGAAGAGGATCATCCTGCCGCGTCTGCTCTTTTCTCTGGTTCCGTTGGGTACGGTGGGTTCTGCCATAGTCAACTCCGGAATAGGTTGTCGGCTTGCGCCGGGTTGTCTGACGGTTCCATGCGGTTATTGCGCCGGGACATGGGCCCAGCGGTATGATTCATTGACGGAATACTGCGGAAGATAGTGGCCGTAGCGGTCGTGCCCGAGAACCAGATCGGTCTGGTTGTCCAGCACCCACGCGTTGTCCTGCATAAATACCACGAGCACCGCGTGCCCTATGCCTCTGATGCGGTCTTTTACGGCCACGATGCGCATGTGCTGCGGATCTATGCCCAGTTCCTTCAGGGCGTAATACTTGATGATGGAGAAATCTTCGCAGTCGCCTGAGCGGGAAACGAATTCGGCGGGCGCGGCCCAGTAGTCTGCCTGTCCCCAGACTTCCTCATCCAGCCGGTAGGGGTACTGGTTGAAATAGGCGTTTGTTCTGCGAATCTTTTCCATGGGTTCTTCCCCGGCTACGGATGCGGCAAACCGTTCCCACGCCGCGCGGGCATCGCCCTTGCCGCCCTCCTGTCCCGACCGGGGCAGGGCCTTGGCAAGGGTGCCGCCGGACTTGTTCATTTCCTGCATTACGCGCGTCCACTGCGGCAGGGACTTGATGGGGCCTTTGAACTCCACCGTGTTGAACAGGCGGATGGGGCCGCCCGCTGCCGCTTCATCTGCCTTGGCCCCCGTGGCCGGAGCGGGCGGGGGGGCCTGCGTTCCGGAGAGAATCTGGCGGAAGGCGGAAGGCTTCTGCGTGGCGTTGGTCTGGCCTGAAGACGCTCCGAGAATGGCGGAAGCGGACTGCTTTTCCTGCGCGAACGCACGCCACACCCCCGCCGTGTGCACGGATGCCACGCCCACGCAGAGCAGCAGGACGGCAAGCCGTGCAGGCCACATTTGCGGCCACCGTTCCGGCAGTAGGATTCCGGGCGCTTCCTTACTCACATCACCGTTCCCGCAACGCGTTCTGTTTGGCCTTGAGTATGGGCTTGAGCAGGTAGTCCAGCACCGACTTTTTGCCTGTAAGAATATCTACCGTGGCGGTCATGCCCGGCATGATGGGCAGCTTTTCGCCCCGGTAGGCGAGGGTGTTGGTCTTTGTGCGCAGCTTGACCAGATAGAAATGCTCTCCCTTGCGGTCTTCTATGGTGTCTGCGCTTATCTGTTCCAGCGTGGCTTCCAGCCCGCCGTAGATGGAAAAATCGTAGGCGGTGATTTTGATCATGGCCTTTTGTCCCGGATGCAGAAAGGCTATGTCTGCCGGGCGAATGCGGGCCTCTATGAGCAGGGTGTCGTCCAGCGGCACAAGCTCCACAATGGTGTCGCCGGGACGGATGACGCCCCCGACCGTGTTGTGGTTTATGCGTTTGACCGTGCCGCGCAGGGGGGCGCGGATGTCTGTGCGGGTTACCCTGTCTTCGCCTGCGGCAAGAGCCTCGTGCAGCGACCGCAGCTCGGCGCGGCGCTTGTTTATCTCTTCCTGCGCCTGATTGCGGAATTCCGCCATGCGCTGTTCCAGCCTGTTTCTGGCTTCTTCCGCCGCGCGGGTTACGCGCGGGATGCTCAGGGAGAGGGAGTCTATGTCGCCCTGCAGTTTGAGCAGGCTTTCTTCCAACTGCAGATAGTCCACACGGGGGTAGACCTTGTTTTCCATAAGCGGACGGGCAATGTCGCGGCGTTCCGCAGCCAGTTTGTGGCTCTGGATGAGCTGCCTGCGGCGGCTGACCATCTCTTCCACCTCCTGCTGCCTCTGGAACCGCTGCGAATCCAGCACGCGTATTTCTGCGTCCAGCTGCTCCTTGCGGGCGCGGTGGATGTTCAGCTGGTCCTGCACCATGAGGGGGGCCTTTTCCAGCATGTGCTGCGTGAAGACGGGGTCACTGCCCTGCACCTCGGCTTCCAGCCGCAGGATGGCTATTTCGTGCTCCAGCGTTTTGCTGGCGGCATCGCGGAAGATGCTGCGCGCCTGTTCGTTGTCTATGCGTACCAGCACGTCGTCTTTTTCCACCACCTGCCCTTCGCGCACCAGTACCTCGCGCAGGATGCCGCCTTCCAGGTTCTGCAATTCCTGCAGCCGCTGCGAGGAGATGACAGTGCCGGAGCCCCGCGTTACCTCATCCAGCACGGCAAAGTGCGCCCATACCCCGAAGATGATAAACGCCACCAGAATGGAGATGGACAGCATATAGGCGTAGGGATGCCCACGGTGGCGCAGGGCGGCATCCACCTCGCTCATGAATTCAATGTCTTCTCGACGGAATTTGCTCATGACCGTTCCTTGCTACGCCATGCGGGGTTTTGCCGCTGTGCGCAGCTGTTCGTTCTTCAGCGCGTTCAGCACCGCCTGTTTGGGACCGTCTGCTATGATGCGTCCGCTGTCCACCACCACAAGCCTGTCCACAAGGTCCAGCATGCTCATGCGGTGGGTGATGAGCAGCAGGGATTTTTCGCGTATGACGCCCGCAAGCCGCTGCTTGAAAAGCATTTCTGCCGAGTTGTCCATGTTGGAGCTTGGCTCGTCGAGGATGAGTATTTCCGGGTCGTTCAGCAGGGCGCGTGCCAGTGCCACGGACTGCCGCTGCCCGCCGGAGAGTGCCATGCCGCGTTCTCCCACGGGCATGCCGAATCCCGCCGGGTGCGCCTGCACGAAATCCGTTACCCCGGCAATGGTGGCGGCGCGCAGGATGGCGTTGTCGTCCGCGTTGGGGTTGCTGATGGCGATATTCTCGCGCACGTTGCCGTAGAAGAGGAAGTTATCCTGCGATACGTAGCCCACGCGGCTGCGCAGTTCGGCCACGTCCATCTGGCGGATGTCCACCCCGCCCAGCTTGATGGCGCCTTCCGTGGGCTGGTAGAGTCCCACGCACAGCTTGCCCAGCGTGCTCTTGCCGGACCCCATTTTGCCGATGATGCCCACCTTTTCGCCGGGGCGGATGAACAGGTTCACCCCTTCCAGCGCGAACCGCTCGGTGCCGGGATACTTGAAGGCAAGCTCCTCTGCCGCCAGCGAGGGCGAAAGGCCCACATAGCTTATGGAGGAGCCTTCTTCCGGGCGTTCTGTGGGCAGGGTCATGAGCATATCAAGCGATTTGAGCGCCATGCGGGACTGCTGCAGGCGCGAAAGCATGGCCGCCACCTGACTGAGCGGCGCCATGGCACGGCCCGCCAGAATGTTGCAGGCGATGAGCCCGCCCATGGTCAGTTCGCCCGCGCCAATGAGGTGCACCCCCCAGACGATGATGATGACGCTGACAAGCTGCGTCGCCAGCATGGACATGGTGACGGACAGGTTGGCAAGGCTTTTCACCCGGCTGTTGGACCGCGCGCTCATGCCCACCACCTTTTCCCACGTGCGCTGCATGCGCCCTTCTGCCTGACTGGTCTTGACGGTTTCTATGCCGTTCAGAATCTCGATGAGCAGGGCGTTTTTCTGCGCCCCTTCCTTGTATCCGGCCTCTATGGCGCGCTGGAAGGGGTATTGCAGCGTGAGCCCGGCAAGGATGACCACCGGCACGGCAATGGCGGGCACGATGAGCATAGGGCCGCCTATGAAGCCCACCAGCGCCACAAAGACGAACAGGAAGGGCAGGTCTATGATGGCGAGCAGCGTGGTGGAACTGAAGAATTCCCGCAGGGATTCAAATTCCCGCAGGTTGTTGGCCAGTGTGCCCGTGGATTCCGGTTTGTGGTCCAGCCGCATGGACATGAGGTGCTGCATGAGCCGTGAGGCAAGGATGATATCGGCGTTTTTGCCCGCCACGTCGCAGAAGTAGCTGCGCAGGTTGCGGAGGATGAAGTCGAACAGGTAGGCGATGCCTATGCCCACGGCCAGTACCCACAGGGTATCCAGCGCGTTGTTGGGCACCACGCGGTCATACACGTTCATGAAGAACAGCGGCGAGACAATGGCCAGCAGGTTTATGACCAGACTGGCAAGGGCCACGTGCTTGTAAATGGGCGCATAGTGCCAGATGGTGCCCCAGAACCAGCGTTTGGCCTTGAGCAGCTTCAGTTCGCTGGCGCGTTTGTCCAGCCTGCCTTCCACCTGCCCGAAGATGGCGTAGCCCGCAAATTCTTCTTCCAGCTTGTGCCGCAGGATTTCTATGGGAGTGTTGCCCATTTCCGGGAACACGATCTGTGCGCTGGTTTCGTTTATGGCGGTGAGCACGCAGGCTCCCTTGGTCTTGAGCAGCAGAATGCAGGGCAGGGTGAGGGGAGAAATTTCGTCAAGCCCCTGACGGTGCACGGCACGCACGTTCATGCCCGCCTGCATGGCGGCGCGCAGGCAGGCCGAGGTGTGCGAAACGCCGCCGTGTTCCGGTAGTCCCGCCTTGAGGGTTTCTACGGAAACGGTTCTGCCGTACAGCCCGAAGAGCACCACAAGGCAGCGCAGCAACGGGGATTCGTAGTCCACGTCCGAAGGGGCGGGGGCGACGGTGTGGAATGGAATGCGTGTGCCGGTCTCCAGAGGAGCGCCGTTCTGCACGATCTTTTCGTCCGGCCCGTCGCGGCGGGAGGCGCCTTCGGCAGGGGCGGGCACGGTTTCGGGTTCTGCCCCGCCGGCGGCCGTTCCGGCAAGGTGTGCCTGCTGCTCGGGTGGTGCATTTTTTGCAGAAAATGTATGCACGGCGGTATCGGCATCGGCATTTTGACGGACCGGCTGTGCTGCTGATGCGTTTTTTGCCTGCGGATTGTTTGTCCGGACCGTGCGCGGCGTTTGGGCTGATCCGGAGGGTCCGGAAGGTCCGGAAATTTCGGACTGTTCGGAAAAATCGGAATGTCCGGCCCGAACAGACTGCCCGGCCAGACCAGATCGTTCGGATTGCCCAGATTGCCCAGATTGCCCAGACAGGCCCGTCCGATCAGGCAGGCCAGATTGCGTGAATTGCTGCCCGAACGGGCCGGGGTTGCCAGATGGACGTTGCGGCGCGTTACCCGGCGTGTCGCGGTCTTCAGTACCGGCAGCGCGGGCAGAACCGGAAGATGTGCCTGCTTTGGCAGAGCGGTCTGCCGGAGCCTTGGTGGAATCGTCAGTCATCGGTCAAACCCTTGTGGGTGCAGCCGGAAAAAGGCCTTGCCACGTTTTTGAAAAGAGTTATCATTATAATCAGGAAAACAAGCCGGAGACAGCGGGGCGGCAAGTGCCTCCCCCCATGGCAGCCAGCGCAGCAACTATCACGGTTTTGCGTGATGTTTGCAACCGCAGATGCGGAAATTCCCTGCCCTGACACAAAGGCGCAATGAACTTGTGTCAGGAAAATGCGGCTGCCGGTGCCGGTCAGAAGTGGACCGTGGATTTGGCAGAGTGGCCGGGAGGTGTTGCCGGGCGGGGTGCCCGGGCAAGGCACAGGTTCCGGCGAAGGCAGTATGATTGGCATGTAGTGTGCATCAGAGATGTCAGGATTACTGCCGGTTCCGATACGTTTATTATCCGTTGCCCGGATGCAATGCAGTGTCTTCGATAATCCGGGGTAATACGGTTGAAGTCTTGTAGTGTTTTTGATAAAAACGCAGAATTTGTTTTCGATTTGCATCATAACAGAAGCATCCGTCCGGGATTCGGGACCCTGTGACAGGTGTAATCTGATCAACCATCACGCCCTGTTAGATACAGAAAGGGGGGGGCTATGGCAGACGTACTCAATACCATCACTCTTGTTGCGCCCGAGGCGGGACAGAATCTTGAAATCCGCGTGGAAGCCGCACGTATTCAACTGGATTTTCCCGTTGATAACGTTGTGGTGACGACATCCGGCAGGAGTCTTGTTTTCGCTTTTGAAAACGGCGCCAGAATGACGCTTGTCGATTTTCTGGATATTCTGGAGGGCGAGGAAGACGTAGCCTTTGTGCTCGCTGACGGAGCGGTTGTGCCCGCCGGGCTGCTGCTGGCGTCTCTGGGGGGAGAAGCCATGGAGACCGCCGCGGGTGGTTCCCCGCAGGGCGGTGGCGGGTCTGTTTATGAGGCCAATCTGGGCGACCTGCTCAACAGCGGCGGACTGCGGGCCCTTGTGGCGCAGGTGCTTGAAGAGCAGGGTGGCGGAGCCGGGGGCTTTGGAGGCAACTTTGCCGCTGATTTTCTGAACGGGGGCATTGCCGGAAACTCTTCTGACACCACGCCTCCTGCAGCGCCTTCGGTACCTGATCTGGCACCCCTTGCGGATACGGGCATTTCTGATGCCGACGACCTGACGGCCGATAACACGCCCACCTTCACCGGCACGGGCGAACCCGGTGCCGTGGT
>CAYRLL010000138.1:0-8480 GCA_964425115.1 uncultured Desulfovibrio sp.
TTCCGAAGCAGGGAAGCGGGTTCTACGCAAAACCCATCCAACCGTCAACTGGTTTTTTGCACAAGTATTTTCGCAACGTGCATTTTCATGGATTCATTTTTTACACCACATCGCAACACGCCGACTTTATTACTTTTAACCTGATCATCTTGGCAGACTTCTTCCCAAACCGCATTGCCACCGGACAGCAGCATGATATACAGACCCACCACAAGATAAATGGCAAGCAGCCAAACACCATACACACGCCTGCCGGGCGTTCGGAAAACATCCGGCATGAACCATAACTGTTGTGCGGGCATGGGCACAACGCAAAGGGGACTATCATGACCATGAGCAAGCAGGAGATGCAGGACATAGCACGGCAGGTTCAGGAAGGACGCTACGTAAGCAAGGGCACGCTGTATGTAGCTGTAGTCATAGCGCTGGCGCTGGGTCTGTATATGGGCAACCTGCTTACCAGCGTCTATGCCCCCGCGCCGGTATCTTCAACATCCGCACCGCAGCCCGGCCAACCTGTCCAGTCCGCCCAGCCGCAGGAAGTGGACCCCGGCCTTGCCGCTGCCATCCTCAAATATGAAAAAATGACACGGGAAGCACCGGACAACGCCGATGCTTGGGCCATGCTCGGCCACGCCTACTTCGACAGCAACCGCCCCAAGGCCGCCATCACCGCCTATACGAAAGCGCTTGAGCTGGCCCCCGGCAACCCCGATGTGATGACCGACCTCGGGGTCATGTACCGCCGCGACGGCCAGCCCGAGCGCGCCGTGGAACTGTTTGACGAGGCCATGCGCCTGAACCCCGCCCACGAGCAATCGCGGTTCAACAAGGGCATTGTCCTGTACCACGACCTTGACCGCAAGCAAGAGGCCATAGCCGCATGGGAAGACCTGCTGCGCATAAACCCCAGCGCAACCGCTCCCGGCGGGCAGCCGCTCTCTGCCATGATACAGCAGCTTTCGCGCTAACAGCGGCGGAATGCTCCCGCAGGTGAAGGACCACTGTTCCGGGAAGCATTTGCCGCCGGGCAGATCCTCCGCAGCCTCTGCCCGTGCCACTGCACGCCATTGCGTGCCGCCCCCGGCCATGCACTTATGGTCGGGGGCGGTGTTTTACCACCGGGGGGCGCACTGCACCCGGTATATCGCCAGCATGGACAATTACGTGACAACCTTCTACAACCGACTATCTTCTCTCACGTAACCGAGACAGGAACCACATGACCAACCCTTGCCCCTGCCGCAAACTCACCCTGCTCCTCTTCCTGCTCCTGCTCCCGTGGTGCCAGCAGGCGCAGGCAACCGTTGCCAGCCAGCCGGTGGTCTTGTCTGCCGTTCAGGATTCGCTGCGCCTTATTCCCCATCTGGACGCACTCTCAGACCCCAAGGGGCTGTTCACTACGGAACAGGTAACCTCCGCCGCCTTCATCCGCAGTTTTGCCCCGCTCGCCCTGCGCGATGTAAATGCCAACGCGGGTGCCACATGGCTGCGCTTAAGGCTGGAGGCAGACAAAGAAGGAAGACTGGAGCAGCAAGGCCTGTACCCTGTCATGGATATGGGCGGTGCGCAGCCCGGTCCCGTAACGCTCTTTGTTCCTCAATATGATGACGATGCAGCCGCATGGCCCACGGGCTGGAAGGCTTTTTCCTCTGACGGTTCTGAACTGCTGCCGCTTCCCGTGCCGCAATCCGGCACGATAATCTGCTACATCCGCATACCCGGCCCGCCCACACCGTGGTTCCACCCCACCCTACACCTGCGCAAGGCAGCCGACCCTGTCCGGGAAGAAACGTTTCTTCGTCCCACGGTGGTGCAGGGCGTTATGGCGGGGCTCATCCTGCTCAATTTTCTCCTCATGGCCATGGGCCGGGGCGAAAGCCGTTTCTGGCTGGCCCTGTACGGCGCGCTCGGGCTTATCCATTCCATAGCGGGGCCTGCTCCCGCCCCTGCCGGCGGCCTGCCCTTTTCCGCCGCGTGGTCCATTCTGACCCCCGGCCTTGCGCTTGTTCTGCTTCCCCATGTGGGGCGGCACATTCTCGGCACATGGAAAAACAGCCCCGGCAATGACGAAATTCTCCGTGCCCTCTCCCTGCTGGGCGCGCTGCTTGTGGTTCTTCCGCTCATTCCCGGATGCGGCGGCCTTGTCCGCCTGCTGCCCTTGTGGCCGCTTCTTGCGCTCCTCGCAGTCCTGCCCGCTGTTTCATGCAGCGTGCAATCCGTGCCGGGAGCCAAGCGATTCCTCCTTGCCTGCCTCATTACCGCATCCGGAGCAGTGCTCTCGCTTCTGCCCGCAGGTTCGCCTGACCATGCGCGTCTGGCATCTCTGCTGCCCCTGTGCGGCGTGGCTGCCGGACTGCTCCTCCTCACACCGCTGGTGGGCATTCCCCGGGTAAGAGAATCGGGCAAACCCCTCCCCCTTTTTGCAGCACCTCCGATCTCCGAACTTGACGGTCTGCCGCCTGTGCTGCAGGGCATTCCCGCCTCAGACTTCAGCCCCCAATCCTCACCGGCACCTGCCGCAGCGGTAAAAGCCCCCGCTCCTCTGAAGCAGCGCACTCCCGAACAGGCTATGCCCGCCACAGTTACTTCAAACGGCCGGGCAAACCCGGCCAAGCCGATAAAGCAAGCGCCCCTCCCCGGCTCGGCAGATGTAACTGGCTTAACAGGTTTAACAGGTTTAACTGGTTTAACTGGCACCACCATGAAAGCCAGCCCAGCCCCACAGCCCATACGCACGGCGCAGAGCACTCACCCCGTTCAACCGCCCGCCCCCGCGGCTTTACCCGGCAGGGAGCAGTTGCGGCAGGAGGCAACCCGGGAACTGCTTGCCCGCGTAAGCCACGACCTGCGCACTCCGCTGAACACCATTCTGCATGTTGCGGAAAACCTCACCCTCTCCGCACTGGACCACAAGGGGCATGATCAGCTCCGCACATTACAGGCGGCGGCAGGAAACCTTTCCACGCTCATCAATGACCTGCTGGATCTGAACCGGGTGGACAAAGGCCGTCTGCGGCTGCGCCACAAGCCTTTTGATCTGCAGCGCCTGCTCATAGAAACCCACGACATCATCCTTCCGCAGGCGGAACAGAAAGGGCTGAGCCTTATATGGTATATGGCCCCGCATCTGGGCATCCGCTACAGCGGCGATGCCGACCGGCTGATGCAGATTCTTCTGAATATTCTCGGCAACGCCATCCGTTTTTCCGACAAGGGCAGCGTGTCCATCCGGGTGACCCGTGTGCCGGAAAGCGCGGACCCCGGATACCTGCTGTTCCGCATACGGGACAACGGCATCAGCATCCCCCTGCAAAACCAGTATGACGTGTTCGGGGAGTTCTGCCTTGATCCCGGCACGGGAACGGGGCGCTATGGTGCCACCGGACTGGGCCTGACCATCGCACGCGACCTTGTGGGGCTCATGGGCGGCTGCATCTGTCTGGACTCCCGGCCCAATCAGGGCACAGAGGTATCCTTTTCCGTCCGGCTTTCGCCTCTGCCCGGCGACATGGTAGCCGCGGCCCCCGGAAGGCTTGCCATCTCTGCACAAGAAGATGCGGAAGAAGCCCATCCCTTTGCCAAACCCCCGAAGCAGTTTGCGAACCACCTCCTCGTTGCGGATGATGTGGCAAGCAACCGCCAGCTTGTCCGCTTCTTTCTGGAAGGACTGCCGCTGGTCATGATGGAGGCGCGCACCGGTGAGGAGGCCGTGGCCCTGTATACCGCGCATCCCTGCGGCGTGGTCATGGTGGATGCCGACATGCCCGGCATGGGCGGTCCGCGCACGGTGAAGGCCATACGCGAATTCGAATCACATCACGGCCTCGACGCCGTGCCTATTCTGGCACTCACCTCCAGACCGGAAGAAAACGGCCCCATGCATGAAGCGGGCTGCACCGCCACGCTTCCCAAGCCCATCTCCCGCACGCGGTTGCTGGAAATGCTCACCCGGCTTGTTCCGCCGCAGGTCCTGCGCCACACTGCACAGGCTGCGGCCGCGCACACCCCGGAGGCAGAGCGCAGCCACGCCACCGCGCAATCGGCAGAGAAAGGCACGCGGCCCCATGCCCCCTCCCGCGCCGCGCAGCCTGAACCTTCCGGCTTCAGGCGCACGGATGAACCCGGCCAGCCTGTTCATATCTCCGGTTCAATGCCCGAACATTTGCCGGGGCCTTCCCTTGACGGACCGGGCGACATCGGTTCCATGCATCCTCATACGCATGGCAGCAGCGCACACGGCATTGCCCATACCGCCGGACAGCAAGGGGCAATTCCTGCTCACGGCGGCAAGGGGGCGGCGGTCACGCCGGATTCAGCGGGAGCATTGAACTCGCCGGAAACACGCACAGCCGCCACGGCCATGTCCCGCCCGTCCCCTATTCCGGCACCGAACCTGCCCACCCCTTCTGCCGGGCAAAGTCAACGGGCGGAACAAGTGAAGCAGGCGGAACAGTCTCTACAGGCACCTGCGGTATCTGTACCACCAGCCGGCCCTGTTCCCGAGCCTTCACCGGAAGGCATATCCCCCGCAGCACTGGTGCCCAATCTGGATACCAGCCTCATCCCGCTTATACCGGGCCTGCTGGATAACATTGCCTCGGCCCTGAACGATGCGCACAGGCACGCCTCTGCCGCAAACACCTTCGGCGTGCAGGAGGCCACAGGCAGGATCGGCGGCTCCGCAGCCAGCTTCGGCCTGCGCGCCCTTGAACGCATGGCCCGTTGTGTGGAACGGGCAGCCACTGCGGACGATCTGGAGGCGGTCACCGTTCTGCTGCCTGACCTTGAGAACATGGTACGCCGGAACAGCCGTGCGCTGGAAGACATCCACCGCATGCATAAGGTCATGGCCGATAACTAGGCACCGCGAACATCATCAAACCCCCTGCAGGGCACGGCCGGAGCCGATATTCCCGCATGCGTTGACAACGGTAAAAGATGAAGGTATCCCTCACTGCGTGAGTGACCACTTAGAAATAATGGACTGCCGCTGCTCGCTATAACACTCGCAGTCCGATACATTGATTCAATCATACCACCCTGTTGCAACGGTATTCGCCAGCCTCTTCCGGTACGCGGTTCACTCAGCGGAGCAAAGAAGGTGCTACATGCTCCCATCGGCACGCTGCAGCCGCAGCAACCGCCGCACGCAACAGGACAAGCCATAAAAAGGGATAGCATATGAAACGCGATGTGATTCTCGACACCGCCGCCCGCCTGTTTGCGGAGCGGGGTTTCAACAACACCCCCACCAGCCTGCTTGCAAAAGAAGCAGGCGTTGCGGAGGGCACCATATTCCGCCACTTCCGCACCAAGGACGATATTTTTCTCACGCTTATCAACAACGTGAAGAACCAGCTTATCAGCGACATTGAAAAGTATCTCGAGGTGCGCGGACCTGAGAACGCACTGGAAAAGCTGGAATCCGTCATCAAATCCTTTTATGTGTTCGTCAAGAAGAACAACATGGAATTCTGTCTTATCTTCCGCGATGCCCCTACCCGGTACGGACAGCGGAACGATGATGTTTTCCTGAACATCAAAGAGATTTATACGTACGTTACAAACTATATGAAGGACGCCATCGACGAGGGAAAAGCGGAAGGAACCATCCGGTCCGATATCACCTCGCAGGAGTTCGCCGACATGCTCATGAGCACCATGGTCGGCCTTGTCCGCGCCATGCACTTCGGGTTCATCGAATCTTCCGATGACATTTTGAAAACTGTTATCGACAGCTACTCAAAACTGCTCACGAAGTAATTTACCTTATTCCGCAACACACGGGCCGTGCTTCACGCACGGCCTTTTTTTTTGCCACCTTACTTTTTCATGCCGCAAAGCCGTTATTATCATTCCAATTTACAGATAATTGAAGTACATGAATCCGGGAAGAACGCAACGATTCCGTATCTTGTATATTCTGGAGAGAGCGCATGAATTGGAAGGATATCAACCTGAAGGGCAAGTTTGCCATCGGCTTCGGCAGCGTGCTCATTCTGCTCCTCGGCCTCGCCGCATGGTCTGTAACGGGCATCGGCACCATTGTGGGCAACGCCAAGGAAGTCATCTCCGGCAACAAATTGCGCGGCGATGCCGTGCAACGGACTGTCGACCATCTGAAATGGGCTGAGCAGGTACAGTTACTGCTCTCTGACGATACAGTGCACACTCTCAATGTGCAGACAGATCACACGCTCTGCGCTTTCGGCAAGTGGTACTACGGCGAGGAGCGCAAAGAAGCCGAACGGCTGGTTCCCCAGCTGATTCCCGTTTTACAGAAGATTGAAGAACCCCACGCACGGCTGCATAAATCCGCCGTTACCATCAAGGAACTCTACCGACCGGCGGATAATGCCCTGCTCAGCTTCATGTACGTTAAAAAGCTGGACCATCTGGAATGGATGAACAGCGTGCTTGCCACCATTACGGATGCGCAGGCAACTCAGTTGGGCGTGCAGTTGGACCACACCCAGTGTTCACTGGGCCGCTGGATGTATTCTTCGGAAACACAGGAGCGCGCCCAGAAAGACCAGACTCTCGCCTCGCTGCTCACCGCCGTGCACGAACCGCACAAAAACCTGCACCAGAGCGGCTCGCAGCTTAACGAGATGCTCCGTGCAGGAAAAAGGGATGAGGCGGTACGGCTGTATCATGCGGATACGCGCCAGCATGCGGCCGCCACTCTTGGCGCGCTGGATACACTCATCAATGAGTATGAAAGCCGCAACGAAGGCCTGAACAAAGCAAAGAGTGTATTCGTAAACGAAACCACCCCCGCCCTGAACATGGTGCAGGCAGGCCTTGCCGAGTTGGTTGACGTGGCAGCAAAGCACATCATGACGGATGAGACCATGCTCCATGCCGCCTCGCAGACACGTATGGTGGTGTTCGCCGCCAGCGGCGTGGCTCTTGTCATCGGCACCTTCCTCGCCTTCATCATCGCCCGTGGCATCATCGGTCCCCTGCGCAAAGGCGTGGATTTTGCCGAACTGGTAGCCTCCGGCGACCTCACCGCGCGGCTGGATGTGGACCAGAAGGACGAGGTGGGCACCCTTGCGAACTCCCTGCGCAGCATGGTTGTCAAGCTCAAGGAAGTGGCTACCTCCATTGAGAGCGGCGCTTCCAATGTGGCTGCAGGCAGCGAGGAGCTTTCCGCAACGGCACAGACACTTTCGCAGGGCGCCACGGAGCAGGCGGCATCCATAGAAGAAATCTCCGCCTCCATGGAGCAGATGACCGCAAACATTACCCAGAACGCCCAGAACGCCACGGAAACGGAGCGCATCTCCCGCGCTGCGGCACAAAGCGCGGCTCAGGGCGGACAGGCAGTGGGACAGACCGTTGCCGCCATGAAGCACATTGCGGACAAGATATCCATTGTGGAAGAAATTGCGCGCCAGACCAACCTGCTGGCCCTTAACGCCGCCATTGAAGCTGCCCGGGCTGGCGACCACGGCAAGGGCTTTGCCGTTGTGGCGGCAGAGGTACGCAAACTGGCGGAGCGCTCCGGCAACGCGGCAGCGGAGATAAGCGAACTCTCCACAAACAGCGTGAGCGTGGCGGAAAACGCAGGCTCCATGCTCGCTGCGCTGGTGCCTGAAATACAGCGCACAGCGGAACTGGTTCAGGAGATAGCCGCAGGCACCTCCGAACAGTCCAACGGGGCGCAGCAGGTGACCAAAGCCATTATTCAACTTGATCAGATCATTCAGCAGAATGCCTCCGCCTCGGAAGAAATGGCTTCCACATCGGAAGAGCTTTCCGCGCAGGCCATTCAACTGCAGCAGACCATAGGCTTCTTCAAGGTGGACACAGTACCGGGCCGGAGCACTCCGCAGGGTCCGCGCAAAGCAGCCGCCCGTGTGGGTGCTGGCCATTCCCGCAAGGCACTTCCCGGCAAAACACAGGCGTCACGCGGCAAGGCTGATTCGCTGCGGCTGGACATGAGCGACGACGACAACGAGTTTGAGCGCTTCTAGCCCCCTGAAAACACAGGCCCGGAACGGAATATCCGTTCCGGGCCTGTTCTTCTTTGCAGGCATGAATATCCGCTACTCTCCCGGCTGGGCACCGGCAGGCCGTGCACCTGCCCCACGGACCGCAGGGACATCCGACATAGCGCCCAAAGGCGCATTGGCAGAGCGTTCCGGTCCGTACGCCGCCACAAGGTCATCCACCACATTGCCCTCACGTCCCTGCCGCAGCAACGCCGCCGGGTCTTCCCCTTTGCGGCGTGCCGCGGCCACAACACCAAGCAGGGTGCGCACCGCCTCGTCAGCCTGCGCTGCCTGCCGGATGGCAGCAGCATTACCGTGTGCAGGCCTGCTCCCGTCTGGGCCCTTTGGGGAAGATGCTTCGCCCGCTGTGCCTTCTTCTGCGCTCCCCTCCGCAACATCTGGAATTACGTCTGGCATTACGTTTGGCACTGCGCTTGTCGCAGCACCCGTTGCACCGCCTGACGCACCGGCTGCAAC
>CAYRLL010000139.1:0-8229 GCA_964425115.1 uncultured Desulfovibrio sp.
CAGCTCCCTGCCCGCCGGAGGCGAAAAAACTCAAAGAACTCTTTGTCATCATGCTTAAAGAGCGCGGCAACGCGCTCTTTTTTGTTGTCCCATGCGGCTTGGCAAGATGTTGCCTTACCGTTCTTGATGTATCGGATGAAGTCTTAACCCTCATCGTAAACAAAAAGGTGGCTCCCCTTTCGGGAAGCCACCTTTTGAATGCGTGTATTCAGGCTGTACGGGCTACCACTGGGCGGCGCGCTGCGCTTCCAGGGCCTTGGCCTGCTCGTCAAAGCTGGCAAAGCCGGACTGGTGCAGGGCATCCTCAACAGTCTGGGACCAGTTCCATCCGGCGTAGATGACGGGTTTGTGGAAAATGGCCCGGAACTGTTCCAGTTCCTGACGGTAGAACTTTTCCTTGGGCGTCTCAATGGAGTCGCGCAGCTGCTCGTGCAGCCGGCACAGCTCGCCTTCGTACCAGTCCATAATGTCTTTGGCGCTCTTGTACTTCTTGAGAATGTGCCCGTATCCGTTCTTTTCCAGCAGCAGGCGCACCTTGGCGAGGAACTGCTCTCCCAGCCATTCGCCCAGCTTGCTGGTAGGAATGTTCTCGGCCTCCACGGCGGCCATATCCATCTTGGTCTGGTAGTAGGTGTCCGGCACGACGGATGCGGAAACTATACCGGCAATGGCCACAAGCCCCCGCAGGACAACGCTGTTCGAAACACCCTGTCCGCAGAATCCCACCTTCTTGCCGTACTTCTGGCCGGTGAAGATGGTGCACAGAATAGCCCACACAACGGCAGGGTCTTCTTCGTCATAAATGTGCGAAAGGCTGGCGTTGTCGCGGTCCGTCGCAAGCACCATCTGGGTCATGTCGTTGGAGCCGATGGAGAATCCGTCGAATTCCTTGATGAATTCCTTGGCAAGAATGGCGTTGCTGGGAATTTCCGACATAAGGATGACCTTAAGACCGTCCACGCCGCTCTTGAGCTTGTGCACCTGCTCCAGATACCGGCGCATGGAGCGTCCTTCTTCCAGTGTGCGCACAAAAGGCAGCATGATCTGCAGGTTCACACCGCCGAACACGCCGCGTGCAAGCTTAAAGGCTTCCAGTTCCCAGTCATGCAGATTCCGCGAAACACCGCGGTATCCGAGCATGGGGTTGTCTTCAAAATGCTCGAACAGGGAACCGCCGAGCAGGTTGCGGTATTCATTGGATTTGAAGTCAGTGGTGCGGTAGATGATGTCCTTTCCGTAAAAGGCCATGGCAAACAGGGCAAGCCCCTGCGCCAGCGTCTGCACATAGTGCTCCTTGCCGGACCGGAACCCGCGCGAGCGGATGACATCACGAATCTTTTCAGGAATATGGCGAATATCGTCAATTTCCTTCTTCATACCAGTGGCAAGCGCCACATCGTTGCGCAGCGTTTTGATCTTCTTCACCATCTCCATAACGGCGGGAATCTTGGAAGCCTCATCCACGCGCGCTCTGGTAATGGCGTCTATCTCCGCAATGCGGCGCTTGGTTTCAGGATCGCCGCCGGTAAGCACCGCCAGTTCATCCTTGAAGCCCATCACGCACAGCACATGCTCATACAGGTTGTCCGAGGTCTTCAGCACATCCAGACGGCGTGTCGCCAGAGCCACATGGTCGTCGAGCTTGTGGTCCAGTTCGCGCATCTTGCGGTGCACTGCCAGCACTTCGTCCGTGCCGCGCAGGTTTTCCTGTTCGGTCAGGCGCGTTATCTCCTGCGCAAGGCCGGTCAGATGGCCCACATATTCACGCAGCTTCATGTCCACGCCCACAACGCCTGCGGCAAGCTGTTCACGCAGCAGTTTGGTGAGTCTGGCATCCAGTTCCTTCACCTTGGCGTTGACCACATGCTCCAGTTCGCCGTTGTCATAGGCTTCCAGAGCCTGCGGGTGCACGCCCACGTTGCCGAGCATGAATTCGGCGCGCAAAAGGCCTACTTCAAAGTCCGACACATCGCGCAAGCGCGAGAGGAACAGCGCCTGCCCCACGTCCGCAAGAATAAGGCCCACCTTGGTCTTGGTGGCGGGGAGCTTGGAAAGGTCCATTTCGCCGCCCACTTCCTTCAGCGGAAGAAGGCCGCGATATACCTTGCCCCTTGTGCCGTCCACGGTCACATCCTGACCGTCAAGGGCGCGCAGGATCTCTATGCGCTGAATGCCGATAATGGCCGGAATGCCCAGTTCGCGAGAAGTGATGGCTGCGTGGCTGGTGTCGCCGCCCACGTCCGCGAGAATGGCGGAAGCGATGCGCATACCGGGAACCATGTCAGGGTCGGTACGTTCTGCGGCAAGCACATCGCCCTTGTTGATTTTGTTCAGTTCAAGGGCGGAGCGCAGGAATTTCACATTCCCCTGCCCTGCCCCGCGGGAGGCACCGTTGCCTTCCACAATGACTTCGGCAGCGGCAGCGGCCTTGGCGTCCACTTCAAGGCGACGCATGAAAATGGTGTGCGGGTGCAGCTCCAGCTCTTCGTTCCAGCGGGTTTCGGGACGGGCCTGCACGAACCACAGACGGTCCGCGCTGTCTATGCAGAACTCCGTATCCATGATCATGCTGTCATAGGCTCTGGAGATATTGCGTACGCCCTTGGCCACTTCTTCCGCCTGCGCAAGGGAGAGAGACCAGCGGTATGCCTCGTTGTCCGGCACCTTGGTCATTTTGGTGCCGCCCTTCTCGTCATACACAATCTTTTTGTCCTTGCAGCCCATCTGGCGGATGACCACTTCCTGCAGGTCGTCACGCTTGAACACGTAGAACTTGTCAGGCGTCACCATGCCGCCCACCACGGCTTCGCCGAGTCCGTAGCTGGCATCTATGGAGACAAGGTCCTTGCGCACTGTGCCCCTGCATCCGGTGGCCGTATCAGCGGAAAAGGCCGTACCGGAAATGACGGGGTTGATCATGCGCATGATGCACACGGAAAGCGAGGTGTTCTCAATGGCCCATTCCTGCTTGGCCTTCTGCGCGATGGTTTCATCTCCGGTCGCTTCGGCACGGGCCATGGCGTCCAGAATGGCTTCGCGGCGGTAGGTCATGGAACGCAGGTTGTAAGCGGAGGCGCAGTCCCAGTGATAGGCTTCCACGCACATGTTCTCGCCCACAATGTTCAGGTAGGTATCCTGCAGACCGGCAAAGGCCTTCTTGCGGGAGTCCTCACCCGCTGCGGACGAACGCACGGCAACGGGCACGTCTTCCATACCGGCATCCTTGCAGATGTCGTTGTAGGCGCGCCGCACGCATTCGCTCACTTCGGCAGGCAGTTCAACGGAAAGAATGCCTGCCTGAACAAGCACCGAACGCTTGCGCAGCTGGTCTATGCCTTCGGGGGAGGTGGCAAACCCCTCCACCACGTTATTGACAAATGTCCTTGTCTTCAGCTGGTTTACGGCACCGGTGGCCTTCATCTCAGCCCGGATCTCCTTTGCGAGATTGCGGACAAACTTCTGAAGAAATTCGGAATCCTTGTTGATTTCCGGATCATTCCAGTCCGTGCGATTATATTCCTTGTCCACAATGGAGCGGACAAGGGAGGCGTTAACCTTGGTTTCATCCAAGAGCTTGTGGAATGCCAGAGAAGAAATGGCGCGGAACTGCGGTGCCCGGATATCCGGCACCTGGCTGATAATGGCGGTGTTGTAGTTCTTGCCGCCAACCAGAAGCTCGGACTCTTCGCCTATGGCAACGATATCCGCACCTGTAAGAACATACTTCTGTTTGAGCTCTTCCACATTCACAGCCACGGGGGCCTGATTGGCCTTGGCCGGTTCAGCCTTGGTTTTGGCCATAATAAGCTACTCCTTGCAGAAAGACTTTGCGTCTTTCGTTGACAACCGGAAACATTGACCTGAGCGGGGGCCAGAACAGTGCACTATATCCCCACCACCACACAACCGTTACAGCATGGTATAGGGACTAATTGTCACGTATAGGCATTGTGCTATGTATCTCCGATGCTTAGTCGCGTCAATTAAATCATCGCCGCGCTGTCAGATCTGCATTGACAAGGCCGCCCCGGCATCAGGGCGGCGTATCCTCGTTACGCTTCCAGTTTTTCGCCGCAGAAGGGACAGAAGCCTATGCCTTCCATGGAAAGAGGCTTCCGGCATGTCGCTGCCGGGCATCTGCGGGGCACAGGGCCAAGTTCTACAAGAAGTTCGCCTTCCTTTACCGGCACCATGACCTTGCTTTCCTTGAAATCCGCCGTCTTGAGCACGCGCTTCACCATGCCGTCCACAGGTGCCAGAACGGCCTTTTCCTGTTTCATGATGGATATGTTGAAGAGCTCCTCGCCCTTCTTCACCATGTCGCCGGGGTGAACGTACATAACCCACAGGTCCCCGTTGGAAGGCGCAGCCACATGGTTGGGGTTGGACTTGTCGGCCTTTTCATAGCCTATGCCCTCTTCTTCCTGCGGTTTTCTTACCTGAACGTCGTAGCTCAATATTTCGGAGTCCAGCACATACCGTACCACGCTTTTGCCGGACTTGTCCGGTTCCGTGATGTGCAGAATGGTCATGGTGTGGGGCTTCTTGCTGCTGTCCACAAACTGGAGTTCCTGTCCCACTTCCAGCCCTTCAAACCACACATCCAGAGGCACCCTGTTGGGATTGCCATAGGTGTGCCGGAACTGCACCGTCTTCAGCGCATCTGCGGGATGGTTGAGGTACATGACAAACTCTTCATCCGTGGGCTTGCGCCGCATGTGCTCAATAAAGCTCTTCTCTTCGGCCACAAGGTCCATATCGTGCAGCGTATCCAGAGGCGAATGCTCCGTGCGGGCGGCAATGGCCTGACGCCAGTCGTCGCCGAAGGCGCTCTGGTACACCCAGTCCGGGGGGAAGCCCAGAGGCAGCTTGCCGAACTTGCCCAGCAGCAGATCGCGGAAGGCGTCGTTGCTGTCCCTGTAAATGGCGAGACGGGCCTCGCCCATTTCCGGGGTGCAGGCATCGCACGCGCCCATCTTGTTCACCTCGTCCAGAACGCCGAGCAGGAACTTCACTTCGTTTTCACCGCCGCGCTTGTAGGCGCTGGTCACGGCAAGGAAGGCCGTGTTCCACGTTATCTGCGAACCGGGGGTAACGTCGTGGTACCGCACAATCTTGCGGGTGCCCGCAAGGAACTTGAGCATGTACGGCAGCAGGTGGATGTATCCCTGCTTCAGAGCCCCTTCCTGCGAAGAGGAGGTGGCGCCGCCGGGCATGCCGTGTTCAATGACATCGTGGTCAATTCCCCGGAAGTACGGGGCGGTATACCTGTCGTAATAAGGCATTATCTGCTTGAGCACAAAGTTGCACTCGCGGATCATTTCCTTGTTCAGGTTGGTCTTCAGGCCCAGTTCGCCTTCCATGTAGGAAGCGGTGGAAAGCACCTCGCCCTGACCGTACCAACGAACGGCCGCGCCGATGCCCGTATCCACTATGTGCGCACCCGCCTTGGCCGCCGCGCCCACAGAGGGCACGAAAAGGCCGTCCGTGTAGTGACGGTGGTAGTGCAGCACCAACTGGGGCCAGCGCTTGCGCAGGGCCGTGATGAGTTCGGTCATGAACCGGGGCGGGCACACACCGGCCATGTCTTTAAGCCCGAGGATGATCATGCCGCTGGCCTTGGCTTCGCTCACTCCGGCCACATCGCCTATCATGCGCAGAATGGCGGACGTAACATCCAGATAGTGGGCTACGTCAAATCCCTTGGCCCATGACAGCGATATGGCGGGTTCAAAAACCACTTCCTTTCTGTTCAGGGCCACTTCCGCAAAGGGACGCATGTTGTCCACATGGTTCAGGAAGTCGAAGCAGCGGATCACGTGGTAGTGATCGCAGATCATCTCACCCGTAAGCCGCATCAGATTCCGGGGCTGCGGCTTGTAGCCGAGCACGTTGGTGGAGCGGATGAGAATCTGTTTGAGCGTCTTGGGGGCAAACCGGTTCCACTGGTATGCTTCCGTGAAGGGATAGGTCATATTGGCCATCATGGCCACATGGAAGTGCGCGCCGCCCCCGTTCTCTATGGAGAAGAAGCCGCAGTTGTCCAGATATGGTCCTATGAGCATGTCTTCCGCCACACGGAAGCGGTTGCCGGAGTTGGACTGCGTGATGTCGCGCGGGGTGGTGTCACAGAAGTGCACATAATCCGAGTCGCGCACAAAATCGAGCAGCGCCTTGCGGTCTCCGCGCGGATACGCAGGCTCACTCTTCAGAAGCTTCGCGGGAATGGTGGGCAGAACCGGGTCAAACCGGGTATTGCTCACCCGCGGAGTGTCGGGCGTGCGGTACTCTCCCAGCAGGACATGCGGGTTAAATCCCTTTGCGCTTATGCAGGCGATGAGGCGCGAAAGACGCACTGCTTCCCGCGCTATGTCGGTGTAGCACAGCAGTTCCGGCGTCTTGGCAATAAAGTTGGTGTCGTAGCCCGCATCCCGGAACTTGGGGTGGGCTATGACCTGCTTGAAGAAGGGAATGGTCGTCTTCACGCCGCCGATGACATACTCATTCAGGGCGCGTTCCATGATCCCGAGCACCTTGTTCCAGTCACGACCATAGGCGATGAGCAGCGCACCGGCGGAGTCGTAGTTGGAAGGAAACTCATAGCCCGCCGAAAGGTTGGAATCTATGCGTATGCCGGGCCCGCCGGGCGAAACGTAGCGCGAAACCACGCCGCAGTTGGGCGAAAAGTTTTCCTGCGGGTTTTCACAGTTAATGCGCAACTGCATGGCCCACTGCGCGGGGAGCACTTCATCTTCCTTCAGGCGCAGTTCCGCGCCAAAGGCGACGGCAATCTGCTCTTCCACAAGGTCTATGCCGTAGCGGGCTTCGGTAATGCCGTGCTCCACCTGAAGCCGCGTATTCACTTCAATAAGATAGGGAACCCCCTCAGAAGTGACAAGAAACTCCACGGTGGCAAGGGAATCATATCCCACCGACAGAACGAGCTGGCGTGAATAGTCCTTGAGCTTGGCGCGCAGTTCAGGGGTAATGAGCGGCGAAGGCGAAGGCGTAATTTCCACCAGCTTCTGGTGGTTGCGCTGCACGGTGCAGTCGCGTTCGTCAAAGGCGAACACGTTTCCGTATTTGTCAGCAATGACCTGAATTTCAATATGACGGACAGAAGAAAGATACTTTTCCACATAGACGCGCGGGTTACCAAAGGAAGCCTGCGCCATGGTGGATGCCTTCACAAAGGCCGATTCCAGCTCTTCCTGACTCTGCACAAGGAAAATGCCCCGTCCGCCGCCGCCGCCTTCGGCCTTCAGCATAATGGGAAAGCCAATCTCTTCGGCCAGCCTGCGGGCCAGAGGCACGTCCACGGCCCCCTCGGAGCCGGGCACAACCGGCACGCCCAGGCGCTGGGCAAGGGCACGCACCTGCACCTTGTTGCCGAGCAGGTTCATGGCCTGTGCCGTGGAACCTATGAAAATGATATCGTTTTCAGCGCAACGCTTGGGAAAGGTGTCATCTTCGGAGGCGAAGCCCCATCCGGGATGAATGGCTACCACCCCGCGCTTCTTCGCAAGGTCGATGATGCGGTCAATGTCGAGATACGCCCGCGGATCTTTGCCCAGAAGCAGCAGTTCCTGTGCTGCAGAGGCGGCCGGAGACGTTTTGTCCACATCGGTCGCCGTCATGATGGCCACGCCATCAAACCGCTCGCGTATGGAACGGCAAATGCGGCGCGCGGGAATACCGCGGTTGGCAACCAGAATCGGCTTGCCCTTCACCTCGTCCAGAACCTGTTCAAACGTCTTGTTGGCCATAAATCCTCGTTATCCAATATCCGGAGGCTCGCGTTCCTCCGGGTTAAAGGGCGAGCGGAAAAATCACACCGTGGCTAGGTCTCTGTGAGGCGAAAGGGAAATGCTACCGGAATGGATAACAACTTCTTGACCGGACAGGAGAAGACGGAGCGCACCGTTTTCGTTGACACCCAAAAGCCTGCCCGGACGAAACTCCGCATCACCGCCGTGAATAATGACGTCACGGCCCACCCAGGCAAGATATTTTTGCACGCGTCTTGTCAACTCTTCTCTGTTGCAGCGAACAACCTGCGTCTCATAACAAAAACGTATCCGGTTAACAAGTGTTTGCCACAGTGTCGTCACGGAAAATTCAAACCCGGCATCGGCCAGGCAGCATGCAGGTACGGCCCAGCCGTCCCGCAGGTCCCGGACAGGCGGCGAGGCAACAAGATTAATGCCCACTCCGGCAAAAAGAGCGCCC
>CAYRLL010000140.1:0-7825 GCA_964425115.1 uncultured Desulfovibrio sp.
GTCGCGCAGGTGCAGCGAGGGAATGACCACGCCCACGTCCAGCGCGAACTGGCGGCGGATGGAGCGGATGCGCGAGAGCAGGTTGCCGTCCTGTTCTTCGTCCACCAGCGGGATGAGGCCGTAGCCCACCTCCAGTTCCAGCGCGTCCAGCGGCAGCAGGGCCTGCACTTCTTCGGGGGTGTCCAGCCCCTTGGATTCGGCCTTGGCTCCCTTGCCCTTTTTGCCGGCGGATTCCGCAGTCTTGTCCACGGGAGCGCCCACCAGCGTGGCGACAAAATACAGGCCTGCCGAAAAGATGGTGAAGGGCAGGAAAGGCATGCCCGGGACCAGCGCAAAGATAAGCAGCACCAGCGCCACGAGCTTGAGGGCGCGGGAGTTGAAGGTAAGCTGGCCGATGAATTCTTCGCCCATCTTCGCTTCTGCCGCCGCACGGGAAACAATGATACCCGCCGAGGTGGAAATGATGATGGAGGGGATGGTGGCGACAAGGCCGTCGCCGATGGTGAGCAGGGTGTAGGTGGTGAGGGCTTCCTGCCAGGGCATGCCCTTTTGCACGATGCCGATGAGGATGCCGCCGATGATGTTTATCATGGTGATGAGCAGGCCGGCGGTGACATCGCCCTGCACGAACTTGCCCGCGCCGTCCATGGCGCCGTAGAAGTCTGCTTCACGGCGGATGATGTCGCGTTTTTCGTTGGCGGTTTCTTCGTCTATGAGGCCTGCGTTCAGGTCGGCCTCGATGGCCATCTGCTTGCCGGGCATGGCATCCAGGGTAAAGCGGGCTGCCACTTCCGCGATACGCGTGGTACCGGAGGTGATGACCATCTTGTTCAGGATGAAGAGGATCCAGAAAATGACCGCGCCCACCACGTAATTGCCGCCGACCACGAATTCGCCGAAGGCCTTGATGACGGAGCCCGCGGCGTCTGTGCCTTCATCGCCGTGCAGCAGAATGAGTCGCGTGGAGGCCACGTTCAGCGCAAGGCGCAGCAGCGTGGTGACCAGCAGCAGGGACGGGAAGATGGAAAATTCCAGCGGCGAGAGCATGAACATGGATGTGACCAGCACGATGAGCGCCAGCGATATGCTCAGGCTGAGCATGATATCCAGAAAGAAGGTGGGCAGCGGAATGAGCATGACGAACAGGATGGTGATGACACCGCCTGCCAGCAGAATATCGCCCTGCTTGGCGAAACGCTCGTAATTTATCTTGGGAGCCGTGATTTCCTGTTTAGCCATTTTTCCGACACCTTCCGCGGGCTGCGGGGGACGCTGACCGGGTGTGGCCCGATTTGCTAACCCCTCTGTTTCCCTTTGAATTTATGCAGCGAGGCAAGGATGGATGCCACTGCCTTGTACAGGTCTTCGGGGATCATGTCGCCGACCTCAACCGACTTATACAAGGCACGTGCCAGAGGCACGTTTTCCCGCAGGGGGATGCCGTGTTCGCGGGCTATTTCCTTGATTTTTTCGGCCAGATGGTCCGCACCCTTGGCCAGTACGCGCGGTGCGGGCGCCTCCATGGCGTCATAACGCAGGGCGACGGCAAAGTGGGTGGGGTTGGTGATGACCACGTCTGCCTTGGGGACGTCCTGCATCATGCGGCGCATCATGACCTGCATCATCTTCTTGCGCTGTTCCGCCTTGACTTTGGGGTCGCCTTCCGCCTGTTTGCGTTCGTCCTTTATCTCGTGCTTGGTCATCTTCAGGTTTTCTTCGTAATCCCAGCGGGTGTACCACAGGTCTGCCAGCGCGATGATGGTCATGGGGACAAGGGCGTAGAGCACCATCTTGTGCCCCGTTTCCAGCAGGTAAACGGAAAGGCCCGCCGCATCCGTGTAGTAGAGGGGCAGGAAGTTTGCCATTTCGGACTTGATGACCAGATAGGGCGCAAACCCGATGACCACGGCCTGCAAGATGCTTTTGCCCAGCCGGATGAGGGTTTGGGTGGAGATGAAAAGCCGCTTGAGGCCGGAGATGATGTTAAACCTGCTCCATTTGAACTTGAAGACCTCTGTCGTCCAGAGTTTGCCCACCTGCACACGCATGTTCAGGTAGGCCAAAAAGCCGATGAAAAAGAGCAGGGGAATAAGCATCCTGGCCAGTTCCGTGGAGAGCCACTTGAAAATATCGTACACGCTTTCCGGGGTGGCCGTGAACTGCATGCTATCGCGCAGGAAGCGCACCATGATCTTGTTCAGGCTGTCGTAGATGACGCCTATCCACGCGTACAGGCCGTACATGCCCGCCAGTATGGAGACAACCTTGCCCAGTTCCTGCGATTTTGCGACGTTGCCCTTATCGCGCGCCTTTTTGCGTCGTTTGGGTGTCGCTTGTTCTGTTTTACTCGGATCGCTCTGCGGCATGGCGCATACTCCTAGCGGGCAATCGGGGACATGGCGTTGATGAGATTGCTGAAGAGCGGTCCTATTTCAGTAATGAAGTCTGCTATGTGGCGTGCCATGATGGTGAACAGCATGCCCATGAAGAAGAAGCCCACCCCGATTTTGAGCGGGAAGCCCAGCTGCAGCAGGTTCATCTGCGGCGCGGCGCGGCCCATGAGGGCCAGCGCCAGTTCCACGAGGAACAGCGAGGCGATGACAGGGGCGGCTATTTTTACGGCCAGCGAGAACATGATGGAGGAAAGGTCCAGTATCTGGTGCACGATGGCCGGGCCGATGACCAGATGGCCGGGCGGGATGACCTCGAAGGTCTTTGCCAGCGCCTGCAGCATGTAGAGATGGCCGTTCAGGGTCATGAAGGTGAGCAGAGAGACAAGGTACAGGAAATGCGAGGTGATGGAGACGGAGGTGCCTGTCATGGGGTCTGCGATGTTGATCATGGTGAAGCCCATCTGGAAACCCAGCAACTGGCCGCCTGTCTGGATGGCGGCAAAGACGAACTCTATGGCCAGCGCGAGCGTGAGGCCCAGCACCGCCTCGGACGCCAGAATGCGTATGAGGTCGAAGGGGTGCTCGGGCATGGCGTGCCCGGAAACGGAAAGAGCCGGGAACACGGCCAGCGTGAGCACCATGCACACCGCCCCCTTGACCACCTTGGGTGCGGAATCGCCGCCGAACACGGGCAGCATGAACACCACAAGGCTGAGGCGCATGAAGGTCAGTATGAAACTGAAAAATTCTGGTTTGCTGAAGTTGAACAGGTCCATGCCGGAGCGATTGCAAGGGGCGCGCCAGAGAAGGTGGAGATGGGGCTTTCGGAAATGAGGAGGGCTGCCGGAATGGGACGCGGCGGGTTCCCGGCGGGCAGGCTGCGGGCGGCCGGCCGGAAGTAGGGGGAGGGAAGAATGATCAGACGCCTGACGGGAGATGCGCCGTGCCGGAGCTGATGCAGGGGCAGGCGCGTTGCGCGGGGCGGGGAAGGGGCGCGGGCAGCGTCATGAATATGGCGGTGCCTGCAAGGCCGAACGGGAATAAGGCCGTATGGGCCACGGAGTGGCAGGAGGCGGGGTTATCGAACGGGGGGTGCGGGGGCCTGCTCCGCAGGGCCGTGCGGTTCTGCGGAAGGGGTGGCCGCTGCCTGCACAGGATGGGGGCGTGCCGAGGCGCACGCGCCGACCATGGCCCCCAGTATGAGCATGGCCGTGCCCAGCCACCACGTGCGGAAGAAGCTGTGGGCGCTGACGGCGGCACCGAGGTATCCCCCGAAGTAGGAGGCCCAGAGCAGGGCGGTGACGAACCAGTAGGGGCGGTCTGCGGTGCGCAGCCCTTGCCGTATGCGCAGGCCGCTCCACACGCCGGTGCCGAGGGTGAACGCCGCAAAGAGGCCGAAGCCGATGATGCCTGTTTCTGCCAGAAGCTGCACGTAGATGTTATGCGGATGCGGGTAGGCCACCACGGTTCCGTTCCATTCCATGACGATGCCCAGAAGGTTGGTGCCGTGCCGGAAGGCGCCGTTGCCTACGCCCAGCCAGAAGTGTTCGTGGAAAACGCTCATGGCGGCGGGCCAGATGTCGGAGATGCGCACATCGTTCAGGGCGGTGGCGAAGCGGACCCGCTCCGGGCCGAAAAAGCCCAGCAGCAGGATGACGGCTCCCAGAGGCAGGAGATGGCGCAGCCGTATGGTATTGAGCATGAGTGCCAGCAGGAGCACGGCGATGAGCAGGCCCACCCAGCCGCTCCGGGCCTGAGCGAACATCCACAGGAACATGCCGGGTGCGAGAAAGGCGGCGGTTATGCCCAGCCGTGCGGCGCGCGGCAGCGAGGCGGGCAGCAGGACCCACAGCACCAGCGAGGGAAGCAGGGTCATGGACATGTAGTTGCCCACGCGCCCTCCGCCCATGCTTGCGGTAAGGCGGCCACCCTCTGTGATGGCTCCCTTGATGAAATCGGTGCCGGTCATGAACTGGTAGATGCCGTCCAGCCCCTGCACCAGCGAGGCGGCTGCAAGAAGCAGCGCGAACAGGTAGAGGCGTTTGCGGGTGCGGACGAATTCCAGCCCTGCGAGGAAGAGCACGAATCCTTTGTGGATGTTTGAATTGAAGACGTACCAGCTTGTCTGCAGATGGACGGAGTGCACCACCTTGAAGGCGAGAAAAGCCAGAAACAGGGCGTACAGGGGCCAGAGGGGATACCTGTGCAGGGCGCTCTGCCGGAAATTGAAGAGGTAGGCCCACAGGATTCCGGCAAGGCAGAGAACGCCGCCGATTTCTGCAAACATGTTGCCCATCGGCATGAGCAGGGCAAAGGTACAGACCCCCGCCGCGATGAGCCAGTCGCCCGCACGGGCGGCGGCCGGGTGCGACCGGATGGCGTGGTACCGGCGGACGAGTGCTTCGCGGGAAAGGGAGATGTTCGGCATCTGCTACCGCGCAGGAAGGAGGTGGATGAGGCGTAGCCCGCTGGTGCGGAGGGAGCGTGCAGCGTGCCGGGGTACGCGCAGGTCTCTTGAGTGGCAGGTTTCGGTCATCGTCCTTGTGTGGCCGCCGGCGGCGGCATGCTGCGTTGTTGCAAAGAAATATCAGGCAGGCCGCCTGTGACGGAAGCCGGAAACGTTGCCGGAGGCCGGGCGTCTGTCTATGCTGTTCGCGCGCTGTTCGTGCGCTGTTCGCCTTCTGACCGCGTGCTGGCCGCGTGCTGGCCGCGCGCTGGCCGCGCCCCGAACACACCCCGACCATACCCCGATTGCGCTCCGGCCAAAATCCCCCGGCTACCCCAATGTCGCGCCGCGAGAACGCGTCTGCCTGTAGCGTATCCATCATCAACGCGGGAAGTATATTCTTTTTTCTGTGATTGGTCTATACTGGGAGCGGGTACCGTAAAAGTCTTTGCTGACGGCAGGTCAGGACAGGCCGGGAGCGGGCTTGCCATTGACCCGGTAATCTGGCAAGCCACGGGAAACCTGCGGAATGCGGACGGAAATGGTATCCGCTGCGGGCATCGGTCCCACCTTTCCGGGAGGGGTTCGGCCCGGTGCGGATATGGTCCGGCATGGGCCGGGCATGAAACGCATAGGCCGTATTATGACGTATATGCCGCAGTAAGGCGGCGCATGGAGGACGCATGGACCTTTTACCCATCAAACGGGCGCTGCTCAGCGTTACCGACAAGTCGGGACTGGTGGAGTTTGCCACCTTCCTGAACGGGCGCGGCGTGGAGCTGGTTTCTACCGGCGGCACGGCGCGCATGCTTTCCGAGGCGGGGTTGAAGGTCACGCCCGTAAGCAAGGTCACGGGGTTTCCGGAGATACTCGGCGGACGCGTGAAGACGCTGCATCCGCATATCCACGGCGGTATTCTGGCGGACAAGGACAACCCGGAGCACCTTGCCACCCTCAAGGAACTGGGCATTGTTCCCTTCGACCTTATTGTGGTGAACCTGTACAACTTTGCGGAAGCCGCCCGGAAGGGGCTGGATCTCAAGGCTGCCGTGGAGGAAATAGACATCGGCGGACCCTGCATGCTGCGGGCGACAGCCAAGAACTTTCACAGCATGCTCGTGCTGCCCGACCCGGCGGATTATGCGGAAGCAACGGCGGAGCTTGATGCCAACGACATGCGTGTGGGGCTGGATTTCCGCCGCCGTATGGCCGCCAAGACCTTTGCACGTACCGCCGCCTATGACGGCATGATCACGGAATACCTTACCACCCACAACGCGTAGCATGATCCCCGCGCCGTTACCGGATTCCGGGGCGCGGGGGTTTTCTTTCAGGAGCACGCCATAGCCTCTGTTCTCGGAAATGTTCAAGGGCTCAAGCCCAGTCAGATCAAGGCACTGCAACGCCTGTATACCCGCAGGTATCCGGCTCAGGGCGGCTATACGCCCGAGCAGGCACGGGAGCTTGCCGCCCTTTCGCGCAGCATAGCGCGGCAGGTGGGGCTGCTCATCGACAGGCAGGGACGGCCGCAACTGGTCATTGTGGGCGATACCGGCGCCATATACATACCGGAGCTTCCCCGCTCGCGGCAGGGAACCGCACGCCTGCGCGGGCTGCGCCTTATGCATACCCATCTGGCGGACACGCTTCTTTCGCAGGAAGACATGATGGACATGCTTTTTCTGCGGCTGGACTCGGTGGGCGTGCTCACGGTGGATGAGTTTGGCGGGCCGGAGCGCTTTCAGTACGCGCATCTGCTGCCCTCTGCGGTGAGTGCCGCAGGGGCGGGAGAGCAGGAAGCGGAACAGGGCGGGAGTGCTGCGGATGAGGAAGAGGGCGAGAACAGGCACTACCGGATTTTTCCCGCTGCGCCGTGGGACCGG
The DNA here is from genome assembly GCA_964425115.1 of uncultured Desulfovibrio sp. Taxonomy (GTDB): domain Bacteria; phylum Desulfobacterota; class Desulfovibrionia; order Desulfovibrionales; family Desulfovibrionaceae; genus Halodesulfovibrio. Next base: position 6,723 of record CAYRLL010000140.1, read on the forward strand.
GTGGATGCGGACTTCAATGCCCTGACCGAGGCGCTGGAAGATGAAATGTCGCGCGCCCTTTCCGACGCCCGTGTGGCGGACGGCGACGGCGAGCGGGCAGTGCTGGTGAGCGTGGGCACACAGCCGCGCAGCCTGCAGGAACTGTATCTGGACGAATTGCAGGAACTGGCGCGCACGGCGGGCATTGCCGTGGTGGGGCGTATTGTGCAGCGCGTGCCGCAGGTGAACCACAAGCTCATTCTCGGCAAGGGCAAGCTGGCGGAACTGGAAGTGCTGTGCCTGCAGGGCAACGCGGGCATGGTGGTCTTTGACGGCGAGCTTGCCCCCGCACAGCTGCGCAATCTTACCGATGCCACGGAACGCAAGGTGCTGGACCGCACCCAGCTTATTCTGGATATCTTTGCCCAGCACGCCACCTCGCGGGCGGGCAAGCTGCAGGTGGAAATGGCGCAGCTGCAGTACACCATGCCGCGTCTGGTGGGCAAGAACAGGGCCATGGACCGGCTTATGGGCGGCATAGGGGGCCGTGGTCCCGGTGAGACCAAGCTGGAGACGGACCGGCGCAAGATACGCGACCGCATAAGCCGCATTAAGGGTGAACTGGAAACGCTGCGCAGGCAGCGCGGCTATGCGCGTGACCGCCGGGCAAAGGCGCGTGTGCCCGTGGCGGCACTGGTGGGGTATACCAATGCGGGCAAGTCCACCACGCTGAACACGCTGACCCACTCGGACGTGCTGGCGGAGAACAAACTTTTTGCCACGTTGGACCCCACTACCCGTCGGATGCGGTTTCCGCAGGAACGGGAGCTTATTCTCACGGATACGGTGGGCTTTATCCGCAACCTGCCCAAGGAGCTTAAGGAGGCGTTTGAAGCCACCCTTGAGGAGCTGGAGGCGGCGGACCTGCTCATCCATGTGGCGGATGCCGGACACCCGGAGGTGGAACGGCAGATTCAGGCCGTGGAGTCCATTCTCACGGACATGCAGTTGCACGAGATTCCTTCTGTGCTGGTGCTGAACAAGTGGGACATGCTGGACGATGAGGCGCGGTTCGCGCTGCGGCAGGCGCACCCGCAGGCTATATGCATCAGCGCCCGCACGGG
>CAYRLL010000141.1:0-6161 GCA_964425115.1 uncultured Desulfovibrio sp.
GGGATGTTAATCTCTATGCGGTCGCCCTCGCGCACAAAGGCAATGGGGCCGCCGTCCGCCGCTTCGGGCGAAACATGGCCTATGGCCGCCCCGCGCGTGCCGCCGGAGAAGCGGCCGTCGGTTATGAGCGCCACGTCCGCGCCAAGGCCAATGCCCGCAATGGCTGCGGTGGGCGAAAGCATCTCGCGCATGCCGGGACCGCCGCGCGGCCCTTCGTAGCGGATGATGATGGCATCGCCCTTATTGATTTTTTTGCCCATAATGGCGTCAAAGGCGTCTTTTTCCGATTCGAACACCCGCGCCGTGGCGGTGCGGACCATCATTTCGGGCGCAACGGCAGACTGCTTGACCACAGCCCCTTCCGGCGCAAGGCTGCCGCGCAGGATGGCAATGCCGCCCTGCGGCGAGTAAGGCGCATCCACAGGGCGGATAACAGTGGGATCAAGGTTTGCGGCGCGGCACTCGGCAAGGTTTTCGGCCACGGTTTTGCCGGTCACGGTGAGCGCGTCCAGGTGGATGTGATCCGCACGGCTGAGTTCAGCCATAATGGCGGGAATGCCGCCCGCGCGGTGCAGGTCCTGTATGTGCTGGTCGCCTGCGGGCGAGAGCTTGCACAGGTTGGGGGTGCGTCCGCTCACCTCGTTGAACATATCCAGCGAAATGGGCAGGCCTGCTTCGCGGAATACGGCGGGCAGGTGCAGCACGGTGTTGGTGGAGCAGCCAAGGGCCATGTCCACTGCCATGGCGTTGGCCACGGCCTTTTCGGTAACGATGTCGCGGGGGCGGATGTTGCGTTCCAGCAGCTCCATCACCTTCATGCCCGCTGTCTTGGCAAGGCGCACGCGCGCCGCGCTGGTGGCGGGGGTGGTGCCGTTGCCCGGCAGGGCAAGGCCGATAGTCTCGGAAAGACAGTTCATGGAGTTGGCCGTGAACATGCCCGCGCAGGAGCCGCAGCCGGGGCAGGCAGACTCGCTCAGGTCTTCCAGTTCCGCCTCGGTCATGGTTCCCTGCTTCACGCGTCCCACTGCCTCGAAAACGGTGATCAGGTCGGAGCGCACGCCCGACTTCTCACCCGCGTACATGGGACCGCCGCTGACCATGACGGAAGGAATGTTCAGCCGCAGCATGGCCATGAGCATGCCGGGTACGGACTTGTCACAGTTGGGGATGAAGACCAGCGCGTCAAAGGGATGGGCGGTGGCCATAATCTCTATGGAATCGGCGATGAGTTCGCGGCTGGGCAGCGAAAAATGCATACCCTCGTGGTTCATGGCCAGCCCGTCGCACACGGCAATGGCCGGAAAGGCCACGGGGGTGCCGCCTGCCATGCGCACGCCAGCCTTTACCGCATCGGCAATGGTGTTCAGGTGGATGTGGCCGGGAACGATTTCGTTGGCCGCGTTCACCACGCCCACGAGGGGGCGGTTCATCTCTTCACGGGTCATCCCCAGAGCGTAAAGCAGCGAGCGGTGCGGCGCTTTTTCCAGCCCGTGGGTCATTTTTTTGCTACGCATTCGCGGTGCCCCTGCGGTACCTTTGTACCCTGTCTTGCGGCGTTGAGCCTGTTATTGCAACCTGTTCTTGCGCTGTCCGAACGGGTGCGCCTTGCGCTGCCGTGAACCGCAGGACCAGCGTAAGGCCGCACCGGTCCTGCATGGCTCATGCACGTCGTAGTCTGCCGCGTAAGCACAGCCTGCGGAAAGAATCGTTTCCATCGTCTGCCTGAGTCAATGTTGTTTTGTACTCAGCCTAGTTCCGTACAGCCAGCCAGCTGCTGACAAAGCCCACCAGCGCGGGCACGGCCACCAGCAGCACGCTCTGTTCGAAGGGCAGAAAACTCAGCTCCACGAACAGCGGGGAAAAATTGAGTACATCCTTCAGGGCGTACCATGCAACCCACAGCAGGCCCAGCGCGCACATGCCGCCCACAGCCCCCTGCAACGCGCCGCTGATGAGCAGCGGCAGGCGTATGAACCAGTTGCGCGCTCCCACCAGTTGCAGAATATCTATCTCATCCCTGCGGCTGATGAGGGAAAGCTTGATGGTGTTGCCCACCACCAGTGCAAGGACAAACCCCAAAAAGCCGATAACCGGCCACATGACCACTCCGGCAAAGGCGTTCCATGCGCGGGCAAGGTCGTCGCGCAGCGGATTGGCGCGCACGTTTTCCACACCGGGAAGGTTTTCCAGATACGCGCGCGTCTCGCGCATCCATGTTTCCGTGTCCGGGTCGCGCGGGGCAAAGCGCAGCATGGCGGTGGGGGGCAGGGGGTTGCGGTCCTTGAGCCAGCCGGAGTGAGAGGTCAGTTGCCTGCCGCCCTTGCCCTCTGCGGCACGGGCATGCTCCATGAGGGATTTGAGGGCTTCTTCCGGCGTGTAGGTGCGCATTTCCACCAGCCACGGCATGTGGCGCATCTCGTCCCAGCGCGAGCGCACAAGGTCCATGCCCGTGTCTGCGCGCCAGAAGACCTGATAGACCACATCGCCGCGCACCACGTTCAGCTCCTTGTTCAGGTTGCTGAAGCCCAGCAGGAACAGCCCGGAAAGAAAGGTCACCAGCGTAACGGCCGCCAGCGTGAGCAACTGCGCCCACGGGTGCTGCCCGAAATCGCGGAACCCGCGCCCGATGAGCTTGAGGATAACGGCCATCATCGCCTGCTCCTCCCGTGGGCCGTGCGGCCATTGGGCATGGTGAGCGGGCCTATGGCGCAGGTTTCATCGTCGTCCGTGCAGTTTTCTATGATGGCGCCGGGCCAGTTGGCCTCGGTTATCTTGCCGTCGTCCAGCCGCAGCAGCTTTGCCTTGGGGTGGCGAGCCAGCAGGTCGCGGCTGTGGGTGGCAAGCACCACGGTGGTGCCGTAAGAATGGAACTGTTTGAAGATATCCATCATGCGCATGGAAAGTTCGGGGTCCAGATTGCCCGTAGGCTCATCCGCCAGCAGAATCTGCGGGTTGACCACAATGGAACGCGCCACGGCCACGCGCTGCTGTTCGCCGCCGGAAAGCTCACCGCAGGGGGTGTCTATGCGGTTTTCCAGCCCCAGCCCGCGCACCACGGCGCGCACCCTGCGGTCTATATGCTGGGCGGGCAGGCAGCGCACTTCCAGCGCAATGGCAATGTTCTGATACACGCTGCGGTGCGGCAGAATCTTGAAGTCCTGAAAGACCACGCTCACCTGCCGCCGCAGCAGCGGAACATGGCGTGGTTTGAGCTTGTTCAGGTTAAATCCCGCCACCTCCACGCTGCCCCGTTGCACAGGCAGCGAGGCGTACAGAAGACGCAGCAGCGTTGTCTTGCCCGCTCCGGAGGGGCCGGAAAGAAACAGGAAATCGCCCTTTTCCAGTTCAAAGGAGCAGTTCTTCAGCGCCCAGTGGGAGCCGAAGTTGTGCGAGAGATGGTGTACCTTGAGCATGCTTTCCATGAATTTCCGCTTGGGCAGTGGCCTTGTGGTGCGCTGCGGTTGCCAGCCGCTGCGTGAAACGGGAGCCTGCACGGTACAGGCTCCCGGCCGGGATTTCAAGCAGAGTCGGGCATCTCTTTGCGGTAGCAAGGCACCCTGCGGCGTTGCGGCGGGGTGCCGTTATCAATGGCGGCCCGTTAGCCGCACTTGGTAAACCCGCAGGCGTAGCACTTATGGCAGCCTTCCTCGAACACCAGTTCCTGCCCGCAGTCCGGGCACAGGTGCTTGGAAAGGCCGTTGGCGCTGTGCACCGGAACGCGGGATTTGAGGTAGCGGTTTTCCAGCACCCATGCAATGGCGTCCGGAATGGAGAGCAGCAGGCCCTTTTTCTGGAACACGGGGTGTTCACCGCCAATGCCCTTAAGCTGCTGCACAATGTCTTCCGGCTCCACGCCTACCCGCAGGCACAGCGAAACCAGCCGGCCTATGGCCTCCGCCTTGGCGGTGATGGACCTGCCGGATTTGCCGATGGTGGCAAACAGCTCAAAGGGCTTTCCTTCCACCTCGTTCACGGTGACATACAGCACGCCAAGGCCCGTGGGCACCTTCTGGGTGAAGCCGTAAACAATATCCGGCCGGTCGCGTTTGGGGCCGCCGGGAACGTGCGGCTTACCGTCTCTGGGTTCATCGTCCTTTTTGCTGGAATCGCCCGTGCACAGCACCTGCGAAGAGAGGCAGCCGTCGCGGTAGACGGTAACGCCCTTGCAGCCCTGCTCGTAGGCCATCCAGTAGATATTGCGTATGTCGTCCACCGTGGCTTCGTGCGGCAGGTTCACGGTCTTGGAAACGGCGTTGTCCGTGTACTGCTGAAAGGCGGCCTGCATCTTCAGATGGAACACAGGCTCTATGTCCATGGCGGTGACAAAGACCCTGCGCAGGGAGTCGGGCAGTATGTCCGCCATCTGGCGCACAGACCCCTTGGCGGCAATGGCCTCCATGAGCTTCTGCGACCAGCAGCCTTCTTCGCGCAGGGCGGCTTCGAAATAGGGATTGGTTTCCACCAGCCGTTCGCCGTCCATGACGTTGCGCGCGAAGGAGAGCGCGAACAGCGGCTCAATGCCGGAGGAGCATCCGGCGATGATGGAGAGCGTGCCCGTGGGGGCTATGGTGGTGATGGTGGCGTTGCGGAAGGGCCCGAGGCCGCGTTCCGCATAGGTGGATTCCGCGTAGGCGGGAAACTCGCCGCGTTCCTTGGCAAGCAGGCGGGAGGCCGCGCGGCCTTCTTCCTGCACAAATGCCATCACGCGCTCGGCAAGGTGCACTGCCTCCTGACTGTTGTAGGGAATGCGCAGCTGATACAGCAGATCGGCCCAGCCCATGACGCCGAGGCCTATCTTGCGGTTCATGCGCACCATCTCGGTGATGCGTTCTAGCGGAAACCGCGAGGCATCAATGACGTTATCCAGAAACCGCACCGCAAGGTGGATGATGCGGCGCAGTTCGTCCCAGTCCACGCCGGCGTCCTTTTCCGGGGCAAAAACCTTGGCAAGGTTCACGGAGCCTAGGTTGCATGCCTCGTATGGCAGCAGCGGCTGTTCCCCGCAGGGGTTGGTGGATTCAATCTCGCCCAGCTTGGGGGTGGGGTTGTCGCGGTTTATGCGGTCCAGAAACACAATGCCGGGGTCGCCGCTTTCCCACGCCTTGCGCACCAGCAGTTCAAACACCTCGCGGGCGTTCAGCCTGCCGCGTTCGCGCTTGGTATGCGGTGCCATGAGGGGATATTCCTCATTCTTCTCCACGGCCTTCATAAAGTCTTCGGTCAGTGCCACGGAAAAGTTAAAGTTGTTGAATTCACCCTCGCGTTCCTTGGCGCGGATGAATTCCAGAATGTCCGGGTGGTCCACGCGCAGAATGCCCATGTTGGCCCCGCGCCGGGTGCCGCCCTGTTTAACCTGCTCCGTGGCGGTGTTAAAAATGCGCAAAAAGGAGACAGGCCCGGAGGCAACGCCGCCCGTGGAGCCTACGCGGGCTTCCTTGGGGCGCAGGCGGGAAAAGGAAAATCCGGTGCCGCCGCCGGACTTGTGGATCATGGCGGCAAACTTCACGGCATCAAAAATTTCTTCAATGGAGTCGCCCACAGGCAGCACGAAGCAGGCGGAAAGCTGGCCCAGATCGGTACCCGCGTTCATCAGCGTGGGGGAATTGGGCAGAAACTTCCATTCGGTCATCAGATCATAGAACTGGCGGGCCAGAGCCTCTGCGGGCACAGAGCTCTCGGGGTACTTGCTTTCTTCCTCCGCAATGGCGGAAGCAACGCGCCAGAACATCTGCGTGGCGTTTTCCACGGGCTTGCCGTCCCCGCCCTTGCGGTAATAGCGCTTGGAAAGAACAATCTCCGCGTTGGCGTTGATTTCCACGGGTTTCAGGTCTGCCGGAAGTGTCGGTTCTGCCATGGAGTGATATCCTAACTCATTGATATGGTTTGTTATTATTTCAGGGTCTTGTGCCATGAACTAGGAAACATTCTTATCCCAAACACACCCGAAAATCTACACTCTTTTTAGATAATGTGTATCTCCTGCCACGGCGGCTGGTTAGCCCGCCAGCGCAGCCGCCCCCGAAACAGAGGTTACGGGGGCGGCAGTGGAAGGCAGGTATGGAGTCAGGTGCCCGTGCAAGGGCGACCATTATGGTAGAAGGGGTTCCGCGCAATGCGATGCACGCTTAGGGGCCGGCAATGCCCGATATCTTTCCTACCCC
>CAYRLL010000141.1:6261-7761 GCA_964425115.1 uncultured Desulfovibrio sp.
CCTGCATCGGGGCCTGCACCGGCGTGCTCATTCCGGTACGGCGCACCAGTCTCCAGCCCCAGAACGCAGGGGGTCTGCAACTGCCGCGCGACAAGGGCGGGCACCACGGGCAGGGCCACATGTGATTGCGGCAGCCCGGGAATAGCGGGAAGGCCGGGAAGGCCGTGCAGATTCTGCCGGCCGTGCAGACTGTCCTGCCCGTGCAAGTTGTTTTGCCTGTGTAAGCTGTTCTGCCCGTGCGGATTGTCCGGTGAGGACGGCGATGCCGCCTCAGGCCCGTCCAGAAACGCCGCCGGTGCCCTGTTCAGCACCAGCAGCTGCCGTTCAAGCCCCAGCCCGGCGGCCATGCGGCCCACCTCGGCGGCGGTTTCCAGTCCGCGGTAGCTCGGCTCGGAAACAACAATCACACCATCGGCATGGGCCACGGTGCCGCGTCCCAGATGTTCCACTCCGGCCTCAAGGTCCACCAGCACCCATTCCCTGCGTTCCAGCACCAGATGCGCCAGCAGTGCCTTGAGCAGGGCGTTTGCCTCGCACGCGCATCCGCCGCCCGCTGCCGTGAGGCCCCCCATGACCAGAAGCCGCTTTTCGCCCGCCGTGCAGCCGGGAAGCGCGGGGCCTCCCAGCGGCACGGGAACGAACAGCGATTCAGGCAGGTCGCCCACGTCCGGATTCAGGTTCAGCATGGTGCCGCCCGCGCGTATGCGCTGCTCAATCAGATCGCGGCGGCCCGCCAGCGGCTCCGGCAACTGGTCGCGTGAAAGGCCGGAAGCCTGCCCCAGCGACAGGGCCGTATCCGCATCCACCATCCAGACCGTCTGCCCGGAGCGGGCCAGATAATCTGCCAGCCACGCCGTCAGGGTGGTCTTGCCCACGCCGCCTTTGCCCGCCACTGCCAATTTCATGAGATACTCCTTGTCCGGTTACGGCTTCAGCCCCAGCGCTTCACGCTTGGCGCGGATACGGGCATCCAGCAGGTCCGCCGCCTTGAGCGGGTCCGGTTCCACCGCAAAGCTCGCACCCACAAGCCCTTCCAGCCCGCTCAGGGCAAGGTCGGTAACGGTCTGGGAGCCGAGAATATTGGGCGGCAGGCCCAGATGCGTGTACACGCCGCTGGCCACGGCGTACATGCCTATGGCCGCAGCCTTTTCAGAATACCATTCCGGCGAGGAGGCACCCACGGGCAGGTCAGAGATATCCACCCCCAGCTCGTTGGCGATGAGGCCGCACAGGTGCATGATGCGCGAATTGTCCACGCAGCTGCCCATGTGCAGCACGGGCGGAATGCCCAGCGCGGCGCACACGGCCTTAAGCCCCGGTCCGGCCATGGAGGCGGCTTCCGGCACCAGCAGGCCCGCCTTGCCTGCGGCGGTGGTGACGCAGCCGGTTGCCAGCACCATGATGTCGCGTTCAATAAGGGCCTTGGCCAGCCCCACGTTGGTGGAGTCCTGCTGGATTTTTGGGTTGTTGCAGCCTACAACCGCGGCAGCGCCCCTGATG
>CAYRLL010000142.1:0-7623 GCA_964425115.1 uncultured Desulfovibrio sp.
GAGCAGGGGACTGAAAATCCCCGTGTCCGCAGTTCAACTCTGTGTCGGGGCACCACTTTGCACAACGCGGGCTTTTTCACTTTTCGGGGCCGTGGGCCTTGCCAAGCGAAAAAGCATCCTGTAGATAGATTTTCCTTCCTGCCTCGATAGCTCAGTAGGTAGAGCAGGGGACTGAAAATCCCCGTGTCCGCAGTTCAACTCTGTGTCGGGGCACCATGAGACCAAAGCCCTTGCGCATCGCGCAAGGGCTTTTCTCGTTTCCGGGGTCACGGCAGGCTCCATGCCCGCCGCGCTGCGGTCAGAACCAGAAAAAACTGTCGCCGTTTATCCTTCTGTTGTCGTGGTACAGTTCCTGATCATACATCCGGCTGAAGGGCGGCACAGGCTTCAGGTGCCCGTATCCTGTTCCCTGCGAGGCTGCGGAATCTTCCGTTGCGGGCGCAGGCGCAGGGGCAGGCTTCCCGCCCACATCGCCAACATTGCCAATCCCTTTCGCTTCCAGCGTCTCCTGCGGCACAGGCTCATACTCCAGCGTGACCATGCGCAGCAGAATAAAGTCACTCGCCAGCCGGTCCAGCACGCGCACCTTGACCATGCGCGGCAGCACCACACCCATGCTGTACAGATACAGCACATACTGCTCATACTCCCGGTCCGGCAGGGCGGTGTCCAGCACATACTCCGCCGTGCGCCACTCAAGTCCCCACTGTTCCGACTTCACCCCGCCAAGATACCGGAAGCGGTACACCCTGTCCGTCTTCACCAGACGCTGCGCAAGCAGCACCGCCCCATCCGCCGTGAACACCCGTGTCTCCAGAATATCGCGGGGGCGTATGGTTGCCACATCGCCCTTGCCTTCCACCACCACGCGCAGCGTCCCGGCGGGAACATATTCCTGCGGAACCGTCACCGTGGTGGGATAATAGAGCACCAGTTCCCGGCTCACCGGATTCCACGGTGCCGTGCGCGGGGCGCAGCCTGCCGCAAGCATCGCCACAGCCACCGCCAGCAACAACACCGGCCATGCGGCTGCCCGGCAGGCAGAATCATGCATCCGCCAACCCGCACCGCCGCTGCCGCCTGCCCGTTTCAAGACTTCCGTGCGCATATGTTTCTCCTTGCCGTGCGGCATGCGCCGCACTCCACACAAGCATACACCCGCCCCCGCCGCACAGGCAAGGGAGCGTTCAGCGAAATGCCCCCTCAGCACGGAAATGGCGCGAACCCGAAGGAACGTTTGACAATCCGCCCCGCCAGTGATTGAACTAGGCAACGCCCCGTACAGCGCACCCCCCTCAGGGGAGCGCGCCTGTCCGCAGGGCGCACCGGCGCGGCACACGGGAAAAATGCCCGCCGGAACCACAGCCCAAAGCCGCCTCGGCCCGCCTGCACGCCCGCGCGCATGGCCGGGCACAAGGCCCATAGTCATTTTTTGAGGAGCATACCATGAACAAGCGTATCGTATCCGTTCTTATGGCGGCAGCCCTTGTGCTGTGTGCCGCCCTGCCCGTCATGGCCCAGTCCGGCAAGCTCAAGGTTGCCTTTGCCATGCTCGGCACCGTGGATGACCGGGGCTGGAACACCGCCCACGCCAACGGCATCGAGTATCTCAAGGAAAAGCTGGGAGATAAGCTGGAAATCTCCATCACCGAAAACGTGGGCCCGCAGGATGCGGAGCGCGTCATCCGCAACTACGCGCAGCAGGGCTACGACATCATTTTCGGCAACTCCTTCCCGCATATGGACGCCATGGAACGCGTGGCGTCAGAATATCCGAACATCAAGTTCGAGCACTGCTCCGGCTACAAGATGGGCGACAACCTGGGGAACTACTTCGTCCGCATTGAGCAGGCAGAGTACCTTGCAGGCTACGCGGCCGGCCTCATGGGCTTCAAGAACGTGGGCACCGTGGCCACGCATCCCATTCCGGAACCCATACGCGGCATAAACGCCTTCACCCTCGGCCTGAAAAAGGGCCTTGCCGAAGCCGGACACGACTTCGACCCCAAGAAGCTGAACACCGTGGTGTGGATGAATTCGTGGGCCGACCCCATAAAGGAAACCACCCTTGCGGAAACCCTTGCCGCACGCGGGCATGACCTCATCCGTCAGATGGCGGACACGCCGGAAAGCTCCCTCGCCGCCTGCGCACAGGGTGTGCCCGCCGTGGGCTACGGTACCGATGCAGCCGCATACGGCGCACAGTGCGTGCTCACCTCCACGCTCATCAACTGGGGCCCCTACTATGCAGAGACCATTGCCTCCGTGCTGGACGGCACATGGAAGCCCCGCGCGTACTGGGCCGGGTTTGACAAAGACGGCGTGCGCCTTGCCCCCTTCGGTGCGGCCGTTCCCGCCGATGTGCAGGCCAAGGTGCAGGTTGAGCTTGAAAAGCTGCAAAAGGGCGAAGACCGCATTTTCGCAGGCCCCATCATGGACCAGTCCGGTGCCGTGGCCATTCCCGAAGGTGCACAGGCCACCGATGCCGACCTGCTGGGCATGACCTACTTTGTGGAAGGCGTAAGCGGAACCATTCCCAAATAATCCCGCCCGCCTGCTACCGTGCTACCAAGTCCGGGCCGCCCTGCGGCCCGGACTTTTTGTCCCCCCCCATCAGGTTGCCGCTTGCCGTCCCCCGCCGCTGCTGGCAATATATCCGTATGGACGGTACCAGCCCCGGCAGCGGACTGCAGCAGGCAATGCCGGGCACACCAGCAGCCCACATACGACGGACCCATCCCCGATGACAACGATGCCAGACACGCAACACCGCCTCAAACAGGTGCTCGCCCACCTGAAATCGCTCGGCAAACGCCTCACGCCGCAGCGCATCGCCATCATCAAGGCAATTATAGACCATCCGGGGCACCCCACGGCGGAGCAGATCCATCAGGCCATTCTGCCGCACTACCCCACCGTCAGCCTTGCCACCGTGTACAAGACCGTCAACCTGCTCAGGGAGGCGGGCGAAATCCTCGATCTGGACTTCCACGACTACGGCTCCCGCTACGATGCGCGCCGCCCCCACGCACACCCGCACCTCATCTGCACCCGGTGCGGAGTTATCATGGACACGGAGCTTGCCGACATCGAAACTCTCACCGATGGACTTGCGCGCAAGGCCGGGTTCTCTGCCTCCTCCTTCCGGCTCGATATCTTCGGCCTGTGCCCCAAGTGCGCACAAAAGTAAGGCATAACGCCCCATAGGCGCAAAAGTAACGCCCTCTGAGCATACGAATATGCCGCGCAGCACCGCACGCGACAAAAATATTTCTCCTCGCCGTTGACGATAATCCTTTTTTGTGGATAATGATTCTCCATAAGTCCCTTTCTGGAGTTCACACCCATAGATGCCTTTCCCGGCAGATTCCCTGCCGGCATACCGCAATCACAAGCAAAAGGAGGTCTTCGGATGGCCAAGAAAAAACTCACCACCAACGCAGGCGCCCCCGTTCCGGATAACCAGAATGCCATGACTGCCGGTCCCCGGGGACCCATGCTGCTGCAGGATGTGTGGTTTCTGGAAAAACTCGCCCACTTCGACCGCGAGGTCATTCCGGAGCGCCGCATGCACGCCAAGGGCTCCGGCGCATACGGCACCTTCACCGTCACCCATGATATAACCCGCTACACCAAGGCCAGAATCTTCTCGGACATCGGCAAAAAGACAGACCTGTTCGTGCGCTTCTCCACCGTGGCGGGCGAACGCGGCGCAGCCGATGCGGAACGCGATATCCGTGGATTCGCCGTCAAGTTCTACACCGAACAGGGCAACTGGGACCTCGTGGGGAACAACACCCCGGTCTTCTTCCTGCGCGACCCGCTCAAATTCCCGGACCTGAACCACGCCGTAAAACGCGACCCGCGCACCAACATGCGCAGCGCAAAAAATAACTGGGACTTCTGGACCTCGCTGCCAGAAGCCCTGCATCAGGTCACCGTGGTCATGAGCGACCGGGGCATTCCCGCAACCTACCGCCACATGCACGGCTTCGGCAGCCACACCTTCAGCTTCATCAACGCCAAGAACGAACGCTACTGGGTCAAGTTCCACTTCAGAACCCAGCAGGGCATCAAGAACCTGACCGATGAAGAAGCAGAGGCACTTGTCGGTAAGTGCCGCGAAAGCCACCAGCGCGACCTCTACGAATCCATCGAAAAAGGCGACTTCCCCCGCTGGACCCTGTACGTACAGATCATGCCGGAAAAAGACGCCGCCACCTGCCCCTACCACCCCTTCGACCTCACCAAGGTCTGGTTCCACAAGGATTATCCGCTTATCGAGGTGGGCGTCATGGAGCTGAACCGCAACCCGGAAAACTACTTCGCGGAAGTGGAGCAGGCAGCCTTCAACCCCGCCAACGTGGTGCCGGGCATCAGCTTCTCGCCCGACAAGATGCTGCAGGGACGCCTCTTCTCCTACGGCGATGCCCAGCGCTACCGGCTTGGCGTGAACCACCACCTCATTCCGGTCAATGCCGCCCGCTGCCCCATGCACAGCTATCACCGCGACGGTGCCATGCGTGTGGACGGCAACCACGGCAGCACGCTCGGGTACGAGCCTAACAGCTACGGAGAATGGCAGGAGCAGCCGGACTTCTCCGAGCCGCCCCTTGCGCTGGAAGGTGCCGCCGACCACTGGAACCACCGCGAAGATGACGACTACTACAGCCAGCCCGGCAAGCTGTTCCGCCTGATGACGCCCGCACAGCAGCAACTGCTCTTTGCCAACACCGCCCGCTCCATAGGCGATGCGCCCAGAGAGATTCAGCTGCGCCACATCGGTAACTGCCTGAAGGCAGACCCCGCCTACGGCAAGGGCATTGCCGACGCACTGGGCATTCCGCTCAGCGACGTCAAGTAACCGGCGACGTCAAACAACCGGCCCCGCCTACGTCTTGCACACGGGCCGGAGAGCACACGCTTTCCGGCCCGTTCGCCGTTACGCCCCTTCTGCCTGTACGGCGGGTGCCGTCTTCCTGTTTTAACGGCTACCGGGGCTGCCCCATTTTGACGGTGGCTGCCGCCCATCCTGTTTTGACGACTACCGCCGTCCATCATATTTTGACGGCTACCGCCGTCTGGCCTACACTACGCAGTGCCACGCGTCAGCATTGACACGCTCCCGTTCCGGGTGCATGGGAACACTCCCGCCGCGTGGCGGAGTACTCACCGTTTTTCCGTATTGCAGGAGCAGGCATGGACGTTTTGCAGGGACTGGATTCCGGGGATAAATTCCCGTGGCGCGTACAGGGGCTGCCCTACACCGTGGAACTGCCGCTGGTGCGCGTTCCCGCCGGTGATAAGGTGCTGCGCATCGCATCACTCAATCTGGTGGGGCAGGTGCGGCTGAACCGCGACCTCGGCGTGCTGCTGGCGCGCAAGGTCCGCGCCGTGGTGGGCAACATGTCCGGCGTGGTGCTGCTCACCGTGGTGGAAAAGGGGCTGCAACTGGCGCAGGTGGTGGCAGAGGAACTGGGGCTGGAGGCCATGGCCGTGGCCTATAACCGTGTCAAACCGCATATGGAGGCCGACCGCCGCCCCGTATTGCAGGTGGGTGCCTCGTCCATCACCAGCGGCGGCAAGTTCCTCGCCCTGTACGAGCGCGACATGAACCTGCTGGCCACAGGCAGACGCTTCATCCTGCTGGATGACGTGGTCTCCACAGGCGGCACCATCTTCAGCCTTGCGGACCTGCTGGAAGAGGTAATGCGCCAGCGGCAACTGCCCCCTCCGGTCATAGAAGGCATTTTCTGCGCCGCCATAGAGGGCGACCAGTCCCCCCTGCTGCCCGCCCCGGTCCATGCCGTGGGCATCCTGCCCGTTCCGGTCACGGAGACGGCCTAGCCATGTCCGCCCCCCTGCCCGTATCCTCCCCTGCCCCCGCGCAGGCCGCAGAATCCCCCGGCACCGCCGCGCCCCTGCTGGAATGCCGGGGCATCGTCAAGCGGTTCGGGCCGGTCACGGCCAACAGCGGCGTGAACCTTGCGGTGCACGCGGGACAGATTGTCGCCATTCTGGGCGAAAACGGCGCAGGCAAATCCACACTCATGTCCATCATCGCGGGCCGCTACCGCCCGGATGAAGGCGAGCTGTTACTGGACGGGCAGCCCGTGCACTTCTCCTCCCCCGCACAGGCGTTGCAGCGCGGCATAGGCATGGTTTACCAGCGGTTCATGCTCGTAGGCCCCCTCACCGTGGCAGAAAACATCCTCCTCGCCGCAGACGCCGCCCGCGCGGGCAGGCCCCGGCACACCATCGCCACCGTTTCCGCCCGCATCCGCGAGCTTGCAGACCGCTACGGCCTGCACGTAGACCCGCAGGCCCGCGTGCGCGACCTGTCCATGGGCGAGCGGCAAAGGGTAGAGATCCTCAAACTGCTGGTGCAGGAAGCCCGCGTGCTCATCTTCGATGAACCCACGGCAGTGCTCGCCCAGCCGGAAGTGGAGGGACTTTTCTCCGTCTTCCGCAAACTGCGCGCAGACGGCCGGGGCATTCTCTTCATCACCCACAAGCTGGAAGAGGTGCTCGGCGCGGCAGACCGCATCGCCATTCTGCGGCGTGGCCGCATCGTGGCGCAGACAGAGCCGGACAAAATCAACAACAAGCTGGAACTGGCCCGGCTCATGGTGGGCCGCGAACTGGTGCTGCGTGTGGATAAGCCCCCTGTGCCGCTTGGCAAAGCGGTGTTCGAGGCGCGCAACCTGTGCGGTGCCGGTTTCAGCAATATTTCCTTTGCCGTGCGCCGGGGTGAGATTTTCTCCATTGTGGGCGTGGCGGGCAACGGGCAGGAGCAGCTTGCCTGTGCCGTGGCAGGCGTGGCACAGGCGCATGGCGGCAGCGTGCGTTTTCTGGGCGCGGAATACACCCCGCGCCAGTGGGCGCAACGCAACCTGCATCCGGCCGCCACGGGCACTGCCGTGGCCTACGTGCCGGAAGACCGCCACCATGTGGGCAGCATCGCGGGCATGGGCCTGCGCGAAAATTTCTTCCTCACCCGCAGGCAGGATGCGGGAGACGGCCCGTGGCTGGACACCGCCCGCATGGAACGCGAAACACGGCAGGCCATAGCCCGGTTCGGCATTGTCACCCACGATGCGGAAACGCCCGCGGGCAGCCTTTCCGGCGGCAACCTGCAAAAGCTGCTGCTGGCGCGTGAAATGGCCCGCAACCCCGCCCTGTTCATCGCCGAGCAGCCCACGCAGGGGCTGGACATAAAAGCCACCGAAGACGTGTGGGCGGCCATGCTCGCGCAGCGCGAACACTCCGGGGTGCTGCTTGTCACCGGCGACCTGAAGGAAGCCCTCTCCCTGTCCGACCGCATAGGCGTGATGTTCCGGGGCAAACTTCTGGACATCATCGATACGCAGGACGCGGAGCGCGTGGAACGCATCGGCCTGCTCATGGCCGGAACCACAACCGCCTGAAACGGACCATCTCCCCATGCTCATACTGGAAAAACGCCATACCCCCCTCAAACACCGGGCCATAACCACCGCCTCCGTGGCGCTGGGCACGGCCCTGCTGGCCGGGGCCGCCGTCATGGCCCTGTACGGGGCCAACCCGCTGCTGGCTTACGCCGCCATGTTCAAGGGCGCGCTCGGGTCTGCCTTCGGGCTGACC
>CAYRLL010000143.1:0-7506 GCA_964425115.1 uncultured Desulfovibrio sp.
GGCAATCTCGATCAGATCGGGTGTGTGATAAAGCAGGATGGAGAACCCGCAGGGTGCTGACTGTGCTGGCAACGCATGACCTGCCGGCAGGGCTTCTGGAGCTGGAGATAACGGAAACATCGATTCTCGCGCCGGGGTCCGGGGATATGGAGCGGCTGCGCCTTCTGCGCGGTCAGGGGGTGCGCGTGGCCATTGACGACTTTGGCATGGGGCACACCTCGCTGCGGTATCTGCAGGAGTTCCCCGTGGATACGGTGAAGATCGACCGTTCGCTGACCGTTTCCGGGCCGGACGGCGTGAGCGGCCATATTGTGCGCAGCATTGTGGACCTGGCAGGCAGGCTGAACATCGCCACCGTGGTGGAGGGAGTGGAAACGCCGGAGCAGCTGGAGCGGTTCGGCGCGCTGGGGTGCCGCCTGTTTCAGGGCTACCTGTTCAGCCGTCCGCTTTCCGGCGAGGAATGCCTGCGCTTTATCCGCAGACAGCGGACACCGCGCGGATAAGGGTATCCCGCCGGTACATTCCCCCCGTCAGTACATTCCCCGTTTGCGGTAGGCGCGGGTGACAGAGACTTCCACCACCACGAAGAGCAGCACCGGAACCGCCAGAAAGAGCAGGGTGAGCAGGCTTGCAACGGAGCGGTTGGCATCGCTCAGATGGGGAAACAGGTAGCCCGTGTACGAGGGCACCACCCCGCCGCCGATGAGAAAGACCAGAAAATACTCCGAAAAGGCCACCAGAAACACCACGCTCCCGCCCGCGATAATGGCGGGCACCAGCAGGGGAAGCTCCACCCGCACCAGCCGCATCCACCAGTTGGCGCCCAGATGCTGCGCATACTGCCCGTATTCCGGCCCGAAGGACTGGAATCCCGTTATCAGCGCGCGCAGCATGTAGGGATAGCTGAAGGTGGCAAGCGCCAGCACCACGCCGGGCAGCGAATCCGCAAGGCCCACCCGGATGAACAGGTAGTGGATACCCATGGAAAAGGTCATGGCGGGCACCAGCGCGGGCGCAAGGAGCAGACCTTCCAGCAGGGTTTTTCCCCTGAACGAGTGGCGGGCGAAGTGGTGGGCGGGCGCAAGGCACAGAACAAGGGTGAGGGCGGTGGTGAGCAGCGAATAGAGTACGGAAAAGCCCAGATGCCGGGCTATGTCTGCCTGCCTGTGCGTGAGAAAGGCCGCCCCCTGCCCGGACCATTGCGCGGGAAGCAGGTCGGGCCATTGCCAGCCGGGAGCGGCGGCGTAGAGTATGAGCACCACCAGCGGCCCTGCGAACAGGACAAAGAAAAGGCACAGCAGCAGCACCTTGGCGGGCAGGTTTACGGTGCGGCTGCTCACAGTTTGCGCTCCGTGAGGGAGATATGCGGTGCGGTTTTATGGGCGGCGGGCGGTCCGCCCTTGGCGGCAGCCGGAGAAACGGGCCGTTCACGAACGGAAAACCGCCGGGCGGCGCGGGTGTAGAAGACGATGAAGGCCAGCGAAAAAAGGAACATGCACACCAGAATGGCCATGGCGGCGGGGCGGTGGCTGAGGTCGCGCTGGAAGTAGAGGGAGTAGGCCTCTATGCCGGGCATGGCAGGACGGCTTTCGCCCAGCATGAACGGAATTTCAAACGCCCCGAAGGCGTGCAGGAACAGAATGATGAACGAGGTGTGCAGCACCGGCGCAAGGTGCGGCAGCAGGACGCGCCGCCACTGCATTCCCATGCCTGCGCCCAGCATGCGTGCGGTTTCCAGCAGGCGCGGGTCCAGCCGTTTGAGCGAGGCGTAGGCCATGAGGATGACAAACGGCGTCTGTTTGTACACGTAGGCCATGATCATGCCCGAACCGCTGCCGCCGAAGAGGATGGAAGGAAATTCCTCCTGCCCGGAAATAAGCCCCGCGTGGTAGGCGGCGGCGGAAAGCACGCCGGAACGGGCAAAGAACACCAGCACGATAAAGGCCACGGCAATGTGCGGAAGGATGAGCGGAATTTTGTATACCACGCCCATCTGCTGCATGCGGGACGGCATGCGCCAGAGCCCCACGGCAAGCAGGGTGCCCAGTGCCACCGATGCGGCGGCGGACACAAACCCCACCCGCAGCGAGAGAAGGAACGAGGCCGCCATGTGCGGGGAGAGCAACTGCCGGTAGGCATCGCCCGCAGCCCCCTGATGGGGAAAGGGCAGCCACCACCCCAGCGATTGCGCCACAGCCAGTGCGAGTCCTCCGGCAAAGAGCAGCAGGAAGGGCAGCAGGACCGGCGCAAGCTTGAGGATGGTGTGCAGGGCGGGGCGCATGGTGCTCCTTGGGCGTTCCGGGCAGTGGGCCGGCAGTGTTGCTGCGTCCGTTGCCAGATTGATTAAGGATCGGTAAACGGCGGCAGCCGCTTGCCATGATAGCCGCGCGGCGGGACAATGGCAACGCCATACGCCGACAACGCTGTACGCCGGTAACGCCGCGTGCTTGCCACCCGCTCCCGCGTGGGGTACAGGCAGGGCGCGCAGCCCGCTTACGGGCGCGCCGGAGGATGGCACCATGCAGTTGGAAGGAACCACCATATATCTTGCTCCGCGCGGGTTCGAGGAAGATCTCGGCAGGGAACTGAGCAACGTTGTCGAGCAGCGGGGCAGGCTGTTCATTGCCGAGGGGCCGCCCCAGAACCCCGTGTGGGCGCAGAACACATGGCTTGCGCCCGTGGCTGTTCCCGTGGAATCCATTGCGGACGGCGCACGCAGGCTCAAGGCCATGCAGCGCAACTGGTGGCTGCACAGCACGGGGTTTCATCGCCGGGCGCGGCTCATACAGGAAAAGCTGCCCCATGTTTCCGCCAAGCCTCTGGTCTTCGGCACCCGGCCACCGGAGGCACCGCTGGGTTCGTGGACCCTGTGGGAAGAGAATCTCATCATCGCTTCACCCGCCTGCACCAGCCCCTTCCCTGACGGCGAGGTGGTTTTTGAGGAAAACAAAACCGTTCCGCCCACCCGCGCCTATCTGAAGTTGTGGGAGCTGTTCACCCTGCTGACCGTGCGTCCCCGGCCGGGCGAGTTGTGCCTTGATCTGGGCAGCAGCCCCGGCGGCTGGTCATGGGTGCTGGCGGAAATGGGCGCGCGGGTGTTCAGCATAGACAAATCACCGCTTGCGGACCACATTGCCGCTCATCCCAACATCAACTGGTGCGCGGGCAGCGCCTTCGGGCTGGACCCGCGCCATGCCGGGGCGGTGGACTGGCTTTTCTCGGATGTTATCTGCTACCCCGAGCGGCTGCTGGAAATGGTACTCCGCTGGCTGGAGCACGGTACCTGCCGTAATTTTGTCTGCACCATCAAGTTGCAGGGGCAGGGAGATATGGACGTGGTGCGCCAGTTTGCCGCCATTGAAGGTTCCCGCGTGATGCACCTTTCCGCCAACAAGCACGAGCTTACGTGGGTGAAGCTGGGCTAGCCGGGCTGTGAGAACGGGGGCGGCAGCGGAGTAAGCGCCTGCTGGTCCTGTACGGACGGGGTATCCGCGTACTGCCGCCAGGGGAGCACGCCGCCTTTCGTTATTAGTTGCGCCATCCTATTGTACCCTAACGCAATCGTTGCTATATTTATCGCAAACAGTGTGGAATGAGAGCCGTTCCGCACCCCTTTGCGTCGTCCCGGACGGGCAGACATCCTTTTCGCTGCCAGATGTTATTATCACCGGACGCTATTGCCCCGGACGCCATCGTCACCGGACGCAGGGGAGGAGCGGCACACGCGGCGCAACGAATGCGCAACGGGGTGGCGGAACAAACGCAGGCAGCGCACATGTCCAGCAGACGGAGGTATCTCATGATGAACTTCAAGAAGATTCTCGTACCGGTTGACGGCTCCAAGCATTCGCAGCTTGCGAAGCGCAAGGCCATGGGCATGGCTTCCTCCACGGGAGCCGAGATCATTCTGCTGTATGCCATGGGCAAGGTACCCAACCTTATCGGCGGGCTGGCCCGCGAGGAACTGGTCACCGAGCTGACGCGGCAGGGTAAGGCATTGCTGGAACCCTACCGCAAGGTGCTGGATGAAAAGGGCATCCGTTATGAAGAGATGCTGGAACCCGGCGAACCCGGCGATGTGATCTGCGAAGTGGCCAAGCGCGAAGGGTGCGATCTTATTGTCATCGGCTCGCGCGGGCTGAATGATCTGGGCAGCATGGTGCTGGGCAGTGTGACCCACCGTGTGCTGAACATGTCGGACCTGCCCGTGCTGGTGGTGCGGTAGCGGCATCTGCCGCGCCAGATGGAGCGATTGGCGGGAGTGGCCGTGTTATTCCCATCCGTAAGTATAAACAACCCCGGCGGTTTGCCCCGCCGGGGTCTTGTTATTCCATGCCGTAGCGTTTGAGCTTGTTATGCAGGGTGGCGCGGGTTATGCCCAGCCTGCGCGCGGCCTCGCTTTTGTTGTCTCCGCATTCCTTAAGGGTGGCCATTATGGCCCGCCGTTCCAGTTCATCCAGCGAAAGGCCCGCAAGGGCAGGCTCGCCCGAGGCGGAAATGGGCACATCGGTAAGGGGGGCATCGTTGAGATTGCGGGGCAGCTCGCGCAGGGTGATGTATTCCCCGGTGGCCATAATCACGGCGCGCTCCATGGCGTTTTCCAGTTCGCGCACGTTGCCGGGCCAGTCGTGCCGGACAAGGGCGTCCATGGCCTGCGGGGTGGCTCCCTTGACCATTTTGCGGTTTTTTTCCGCGAACCTGCGCAGGAAGAAATCCGCCAGCAGGGGGATATCGTCCCGCCGCTCGCGCAGGGGCGGCACGCGCAGGCCTATGACGTTGAGCCGGTAGTAGAGGTCTTCACGGAAGCTGCCCGCCTGCACCTCTTCAAACAGGTCACGGTTGGTGGCGGCAATGACCCGCACGTCCACCTTGAGCACGGCATCGCTGCCCACCCGCTGCACCTCGCCCTGTTGCAGGGCCCGCAACAGCTTGGATTGCAGCAGCAGGGGAATTTCTCCTATCTCGTCCAGAAACAGGGTGCCGCCGTCCGCCTGCATGAAGCGGCCCTCGCGCCGCCTGTCCGCACCGGTAAACGCGCCGCGCTCATGGCCGAAGAGTTCCGATTCCAGCAGGGTATCCGTCAGTGCCGCGCAGTTCACGGCCACGAAGGGTTTTTCTGCCCGCGCGCTTGCCGCGTGGATGGCGTGGGCCACCAGTTCCTTGCCGGTGCCCGATTCGCCGCTGATGAGCACGGTGGCGTCTGTGGGGGCCACGGTGTGGATCATTTCCGCCAGTTCCAGCATGGCCGCGCTTTTGCCCACAATATCCGTGTGCCCGCGCCCTTCCAGACGTTCACGCAGGGTGCGGTTTTCGCTGGCAAGGCGGGTATGGTCCAGCATCCTTTCCAGCGTAAGGTGCAGCACGTCAAAGTCCAGCGGCTTGGTCAGGTAGTCGTAGGCTCCTATCTTCAGGGCCTCCACGGCGGTTTCCACGGACGAGAAGGCGGTCATGATGAGCACGGGAATGGCGGGGTTGAATGCCTTCATGCCCCGCAGGGCCTCTATGCCGCCCATGCGCACCATGCGGATGTCCATGAGCACGGCGTCATAGGGCCGGGCGTAGACTTTATCCAGTGCCACCGAGCCGTCGTCCGCCTCGTCCACCTCGTATTTCCAGCCCCTGAGCAGGGTGCGCAGCATGGTCCTGTGGGCGGTGTCGTCATCCACAACCAGAATGATGCTCATATCCGTATCTCCTTGCACGGGGGCGGCACAGGGACACCGCATTCCGTGCGGCGGTTCATGGGGTTGTTTGCGGCTGCGCGGGGGGCAGCAGGATGGTGAAGGTGGTTCCCCTGCCTTCCGTGCCGTCTGCGGGCATTTCGCCTTGCGGCGGTAGCGGGCCGGGGGCCGCGTGTACCGTTCCCCCGTGGGCTTCCACTATCTTGTGCACAATGGCCAGCCCCAGCCCGGTGCCCTGACTCTTGGTGGTGAAGTAGGGGTCGAAGATGCGCTCGCGCGCCTCCGGCGAGATGCCGTGCCCGGTATCGGAAACGCGCACCCGGACCATACCTGTCTCGTCCGTGTCTATATGCAGGCTAAGGCTGCCGCCACCGGGCATGGCTTCCATGCCGTTGAGGCAGATGTTCAGCAGCGCCTGTGCGAAGCGGTCCGGGTCCAGATCCACGGGAGGAATCTGCGGCGTACTTTTAAGCGCAAGGGAAACCCCCTGCGCCGCCGCGTCCGGGCCGAGCAGACGCAGGCAGTGGTTGGCCAGCCCTGCCACGTCCGTGGGCACGCGGTTCAGGTCAGAGGGGCGGGCAAGGCCGATGAGGTCGGTGATGACGCGGTTCAGGCGGTCCACCTCCTGCACCAGAATGCCTGCGGCGGCGCGGTCTTCGCTGTCTTCCGGGAAGCGGGTGCCGAAATAGGTGGCGTAGCCTTTGATGGAGCTGAGCGGGTTGCGTATTTCGTGCGCCACGCCTGCCGCCAGCGAGCCTATGGCGGCCAGCTTTTCCTTGCGGCGCACCTCCTGTTGCAGGCGGCGCACCTCGCTGAGGTCGCGCAGGATGATGATATCGCCCACGTGCCCCGCCATGGAGCCGTTGCGGTTGGTTTCTCCCGGCGCATCTTCCGTCAGCACCCGCGCTCCGCTTATGCCCACGGGCACGTCCGAGCCGCCCGCAAGCCTGCATTCCGCCTCGGTTTCCTGCAGGCGGCCGTGGGTGTTCAGCGCGGCCAGCGCTCCGGTAACGGCGGCAGGCAGCACATCCTGCGGACGCTTGCCCCGCACGGAATCCAGAGTCACCCCGAGCAGCCCTTCCGCCTTGTCATTCAGAAAGGCTACGCGTCCCGCAGCGTCCACCAGCACCAGCCCGTCCGGCAGGCTGGCGATGATTTCTGCGGAAAAAGCCTGTGAATCCTTGAGCATGCGACGTGAGCGGCGCACGTTCTGCGCCCAGATGAGCGAGGTGAACCCCGCGAATCCCAGCAACAGCAGAATGGCCGCCATGACAATGGTATGCCGCCTGTCATCGGCGCGCGCCTGTTCAAAGGGGGTGACGTCCATACCCACGTAGATGACCGGCGGCGGGCTGTCCGGCGAGGTGAAAAAGCTCATCAGCCCGCGCTGGGCATTATGCATGGGTCCCATGCCTCCCTGTCCCGGAAGAGAGGCTTCGCGTGAACTGTCGGGGGAGGCATCATCATGCCTGTGCCCGCCGTTTCTGCCGCGCAGGGATTCGCGTCCCTGCAGAGGGGTGAAACGGCGGTAGACCACAAAGGCGCGGGTGTTTTCCTTTGCCATGATGCGCCACGAGACAGCTTCGTCCGGCTGCAACTGCGACATATCTTCCGGCGAGAAGACCACCGCCCCCTGCTTGTCCGGTTCACTGTGCGCGAGCACCCTTCCGGCATGGTCCGTGACCATGATGAAAAGGATGTCGGGCTGCGCCGCCATCTCCTCCACCAGCACCTGCATACGCATCTCTGTTCCCAGCCGGTGCCGCATGCCTGTGCGCGCGCCCGCCTCCAGTGCCTTGATGAGCGATGCTCCCTTTTCTTCCAG
>CAYRLL010000144.1:0-7413 GCA_964425115.1 uncultured Desulfovibrio sp.
CCATCCACCGTCTGCTCAGGCATTTCGCCCAGCTCGATATGGATAAGAAAATGCTCAACGACTACGCCATCCAGTCGCAGAAACTGGCCGCCATAGGCCAGCTTGCGGCGGGCATAGCCCATGAGATAAATAACCCGCTTGCCATCATCGGAGAGGGCACAGGATGGCTGCAGGACCTGCTTAAACGCGAGAGCATGGCAGGTTTTGCAGAGCATGACGAGTTCAAGGAATCTCTTGCGGTCATTGCCACGCAGGTGGGCAGATGCCGCGAAATAACCCACAAGCTGCTCAGCTTTGCCCGCAAGATGGACTTTGTCATCCGCGAGGTGAATATTGCCTCTGTTGTCTCCGAGGTGGTGGGGATGCGCGAGCGGGAGGCCATGCTCAACAACATCACCATCGTCAAGAATTTTGCGCCGGATTTGCCCATTATCCACAGCGAACCTTCGCTTCTGCGGCAGGCGTTGCTGAACCTGCTGAACAACGCCATGGACGCCGTCCACGGCACCGGAACCATAACCCTTGATGCGGAAAAGGCCCGGGGTAACGGAGTAATAATCCGTATCACGGATTCGGGTATCGGCATTCCCAAAGACAATCTGGACAGGGTGTTCGAACCGTTTTTCACAACGAAGGAGCCGGGACAAGGCTCCGGGCTTGGGCTTTCCATCTGCCATGGCATCATCCAGAAGCTTGGCGGCGACATAACGGCGGAGAGCACCCCCGGCAAGGGGTCCACGTTCACCATCCAGTTGCCGCAGAACGCCCCGGCCGACATAGAGTAGTAGACGATGCGGTTCCCGAGGATACACCCACCCCGCTGCCCGTGATGTGAGGATCACCGTTTCCAGGGGCCGGGCCGGATATCCGACCTGACAACGTGAGGAAACGATGCCAAAGCTTCTTGAGTTTTTCAGAAAAAACAAATCCTTTCAGCGCGGTGTCAGCGATGAGACGGCGCTGGACCGCAAGTATCATACCTTCAAGAGCCTTCTTGCCGGGAACAATCAGGTACTTGAGCTTATGACCGATCTGGAACGGCTCATGTACGATGGCCGTTCCTTCACTCAGGATGAGGCGCTTGAACTAACTGAATCACTCGTTGCGGGCGTGTACGACCTTGTGGAAGACCTGAACGCCCTTTCAGGCGGGGCATACCCGGAATTGTTCGACAGGGCGGAGTCCATAAGCGTAGAGGCGCTTAAACTGCTCGCACGGCGCAGAAGATTTGAATCCCGCCGCCTCATCTTTCCTTTGGAACACCTTTCACTCGATAATCTGGACGAGGTCGGCGGCAAGGCCGCCAATCTGGGCGAAGTATGCAACCGGGTGGGGCTTCCCACGCCCCACGGTTTTGCCGTAACCGCATCGGCAGCCGCTCTTTTTCTGCATCATTCCGGTGTGTTCGAGCATGTTCGGCGCGAACTTTCCGCAACGGATGTCGAGGATACGGGACGGCTGGAAGAGTCGGCCATAAGCGCGCAGGAACGCATTCTCGCCGCGCCCATGCCACAGGAACTGCACTTGGCGCTGGCGGAAGCGGCGCGGGGCATGGTGCGCTCGTTCGGACCTCAGGTGCGGCTGGCCGTCCGCTCGTCCGCCGTATGCGAGGATTCGCAGGCCTCTTTTGCCGGGCAGCACGCCACGGTCCTCGGTGTCGCACCGCAGGATATGGAGCGGGCATGGCGGGAGGTGGTCGCCAGTGTATTCAGCCCCCGGGCAGTCTTTTATCGCAGAACAAAGGGCTACTCGGAAGAAGACGTGATGATGAGCGTGCTGGTGCTGAACATGGTTTCCGCCAAGGCCAGCGGCGTTATCTATACGGCAGACCCCAATTGTCTGGATGACAGGGATATCCTTGTTTCCGGAATATGGGGGCTGGGACTCTGCGTTGTGGACGGTTCTGCAGATACCGACTTCTGGCGCGTGCGCAGGCGTGACAGGGGGCTGGAAGCGCGTCAGGTCGCCCTGAAGGAAGAACGCATCGTCCTGCTCCCCGGCGGCGGCACCATGTACGAGCGTGTGCCGCAGGAACTGCGGAACATGCCCTGCCTGAACGACGGACAGGTCGCGCGGCTGGTGGAGTATGCCCTCCGGTTGGAGGAACATTACGGCACGCCGCTGGATGTGGAATGGGCCATGGATGCTGACAACAGATTCGTGGTCCTGCAGGCGCGTCCGCTCATGCAGGCCAACGCCTGCAAGCTTCCGGAATCATGTGAGTTCGTTGCCGGATACGCGCCCCTTCTCTCCGGGGGGCAGTCGGCGTCTCCGGGCACGGCATCGGGCGTTGTGCATGTGGTGCAGACAGGGTACGAACTGCACGGCATTCCGCAGGGTGCCATCCTTGTTGCCCGGCAGACATCGCCGGAATATGTGGCAGCCATGGGCAAGGTTTCCGGCATCATCACAGACATGGGC
Source organism: uncultured Desulfovibrio sp. (assembly GCA_964425115.1). Classification (GTDB taxonomy): domain Bacteria; phylum Desulfobacterota; class Desulfovibrionia; order Desulfovibrionales; family Desulfovibrionaceae; genus Halodesulfovibrio. Next base: position 2,422 of record CAYRLL010000144.1, read on the forward strand.
AGCGTCACCGGGCATATGGCGTCCGTGGCCCGTGAATTCGGCATTCCCACCCTTGTGGGGGTGGGCAGGGCCACGCATACGCTTCAGCATGGGCAGGTGGTAACGCTGGATGCCTCGAATCAGGTGGTCTACGAGGGGCGTGTTACCGAGATACTGCAGGAGCGCAAGCCCGTGAACCTCATGAAGGGCAGCCCGGTATACAAATCGCTCCAGCAGGCTCTCAAGCTCATTGCACCCCTCAATCTTGTGGATCCGGAGACCCCCGATTTTACTGCCGCAGGATGCCAGACCCTGCACGATATCATCCGGTTTGCCCATGAAATGGCCATGCGCTCCATGTTCTGCATCGCGGATGATCTGGACATGCAGGAAGGGCTTGCGGTGCCCCTGTTCACGGGACTGCCCCTGCGGTTTCTCGTCGTGGATCTGGGCGGGGGGCTGCTCCCCATTCTGAGCGGACGCATGGCGGAGGTGACGGATATAACCTGCCTGCCCTTCAAGGCGTTGCTGGAGGGTATGAGCCACCCCGGCGTACGCTGGACCAACGCCACGGAGCAGGAATCGTCGGGATGCGATACCGCCGTGGCAAACTCCGTTTTCCGCAGCAGGCTGCCCGGTTCGGGGCTCGGCGGGGCCAACTACGCCATCATCTCCGGAGAATATATGAATATTCACGGGAGGATGGGGCACCATTTCGCGACTGTGGATTCCTATTGCGGTCCGCTTCTGAACGATAATTACATCATGTTCTCCTTCAAAGGCGGCGCGGCAGACGCGGGAAGACGCATCCGTCGTGCCCAGCTTATAGGCGAAACCCTGCGCTGGCTTGGCTTCCGCGTGGTGCAGAAGGGCGATTCCATCCGTGCGGAGATGAAGAAGTATGACCAGAGGCGGATAATGGAAAAGCTCGACATGCTGGGCAGGCTGCTCGGCGCCATGCGTATGCTGGATCTGACCATTTCCCCGGATGCTCAGACAGAGTGGTATGTGCAGCAGTTCCTCAAAGGAAACTACACGTTTTCTCCTCCGCCGGAAGAGTAATCTGTCCCCTCTCTCCACCATGGAACAGGTAAAAAATCACGCAGGTGTCCCGCCTCGCCTCAGCGGCATGTCCTGCGATGCAGAACATCCCGATTTTGTTCCCCTTGACGTAGCGGTTCATAATAGGTAGCGAAATACATTGTGCGCGAATTGCGCCATGTATTCTGCGCGATAGAGTTCTGTTGCGTGATTCTGCGGGGAGCAAGGCATGAATATCCTCAGCCGCCGGTTGGGTCGTCAGGAAATGTCGCCCGTTCTGGGCGATTTCCGGTATGCGTCACTCAGGACCAAGCTCATGCTTGTGCTTATCCCCTCCATTGCCCTCATTCTGGTGGTTGCGGGAATCATAACCTACTTCATCACCTTTGATTACGTGACCATAGCCCTGCGGCGCAACGCCATGGTGCATAACCTTGCCACGGCAGAAGCGGTGCGTACGCTGCTTGAGGAAGGCCGGAAAGATCTTTCGGTCATTGCGCAAACCTCCGGTTCTCCATCCGGGCTCAAGGAGTATTTTACGCGCAATGCGGCTGCGGGGGGCACCGCCTACCTTGCCGCAGGGAGAATTGACCCGGACGGCGAGGGATACATGGTTTCACTGCTGAACCAGAGCCCCCTGCAGGTCGCGGAACAATTCTCCCTTAAGGATATGCGCCCGGCACCGCATGAACTCATGCTGCATCTTTCCGCCGTGCCGTCCGGGCATGTGTGGATATCTCCCGTAGAGACGGTATTCATTCCCCAGCCCAAGGGCATCCCCATCCGCAAACTTGCCGAACTGCCTGCCATAACCTTTGCCACAGCATCTGAGACCCCGGCGGGTCGAATCATCCATTTCCTCATCCTTGATGCCCGCGATGTGCGCAACATTCTGTCCCTGTACGAATCGGAACAGTCTCCCATATGGGCTTTTGCCCGCACGCACGAGGTACGTTACAGTTACATGTTCAACATGGCAGGCTGGATTCTTTTCCAGTCCGAGTCGCCGGATACGCCGGAAGCACCCCTGTCCACCTATCTTGCTCGCTCCGCAAAAACAGGAACGCTCGGCACCCCGGAGCTTGCCTGCGCGTTTCGCCCGGAAGCCAAAGACCGCTTCTGGCACATAGTGGGCGATGTGCGGCAGGGAAAAAAGGGAATAATGAAAGACCCGAGGGGAGCGTCCATTGACGACAACCTCAAGGAAACGTCCATAGCCTACGCTCCCATCATGTTCCGCCCCGCCAAAGACGCACCCTCCTTTGTGTACGCAGGCGTTGCGTTCAGCGATGTGAGCAGACTCACCGTTGCAGCCGGCTACAAACATGTGGATGTGATGATCGCAGTGGTGCTCGTGGCCTGCGTTGTGGCGGGGGCGCTCATTTATCTTATTTGCCGGGTGCTCACACGCTCCGTGGTGCAGCTTGCGGAGGCCGTGGGAGAGATCAACCAGTCCGGCTCGCTGGCTCCCATTGCCATGGACCCGAGCGGGTACGAGGCCCTGCTGCTGAAGAGTTCCATCAACCGCATGCTGGAAACCATACGGAATCAGTTCGTGGAGATACGCCGCAAAGACCGCACCATACGTGATGTGGGCCTCATGCAGCGCATCTCATCTGAGGAACTTTCTCAGGAACTGCATTCAACCGCGTGTGACAGAATGCCCCGTATCATCGGGGGCGGAGCCGTGCTGGATGCGTTGCGGCAGGAGATTCTCAAAGCTGCTCAGGTGGATGCGGATGTGCTTATCGTGGGCGAAACCGGAACCGGCAAGCAACTCACCGCAGAGGCCATACATCTGAATAGCAGGCGTGCTGAATATCCTTTTATTTCAATAAACTGCGGAGAGCTGGATGAGAACCTGCTCATAGATACGCTTTTCGGGCATGTTAAGGGAGCCTTTACAGAGGCGCGTGCAGACCGGCAGGGAGCCTTCCGCGAGGCGGAAAACGGCACCCTGTTTCTGGATGAGATTCAACTGGCATCGCCCCGCGTGCAGCAGGCATTGCTGCGTGCGCTGGCCATGCGGCTCATCAAACCGCTCGGCAGCGACAGAGAGGTGCCTGTGAACGTGCGGGTTATTGCCGCCACCAACGTGGATCTGCGCAAGCTGCTTGCAGAGGGGCGTTTCCGTGAAGACCTCTTTTTCCGGCTGAACGTCATCACCGTAACCACGCCGCCACTGCGGCGGCATCCGGAAAATATCGTGCCCATCGCCTTCCATTATCTGGGCGAGGCGGCGGAAGAACTGGGCAAGCCCCATCTTGCTCTCAGCCGCGGGGCTGTGGAAAAACTTAAACTGTACCAATGGCCGGGGAATATCCGGGAATTGAAAAACGCCATCATCCGCGCCGCCGTCATGAGCAATAACGATGTTATTCAGGCGTCATGCCTTGTGCTGGGCAATGAGGCGGGCCATGTTGCCGGAAAGGCGGACGAGAATCCGGCTGCGGGAGCGGAGCGGGCGGTATCGCTGGAAGAAGCCGTATGCATGGTCACGGCAGACATGGAAGAACCACTTTCTCCGGACGAGGTGGCCTGGGTCCCGGGCAGTGTGCCGGGCGATGGAGTGGCCTTCTGGGCGGTGCGTTCGCAGCCCGGTGCCGCCTCAGGCATCAGGGATCTGGCCGCCGATGATATTCCGGAAGAGCAGGGGGGCCTTGTTGCGGGGCAGGCGCGGCCCGAAGAGGTACTGCCATCGCCTGAGGTTGCTTCCGGAGACATGGAAGGGCTGAACAGCCGCCAGCGCGTGGCGTGGAACGTGCTTCAGGAGCGCGGAGAAATTACCCGCAAGGAGTACGAGGAACACATCGGCGGCAGCGTTGCCCCGCGAACAGCGTTGTACGACCTGCAGGACATGGCACGGCGGGGACTCGTGGAACGGCGCGGAAACGGGCCGGGAACGGTATACCGCCTTGTGGCTGCCAAGCCTTCTGTATAGCCCTCTGTCTAGCTTGGAGACTGCTCTGTAATAAAAAGGTACCCGGCGTTGCCTGCACAAAGAACCGCCCGCGCGATGTGTCGCGCGGGCGGTCTTGTTTGTTATTCCGGCCTGACGCCCTGCGTAGGGGGACAGGGCGCAGGCCGGTGGGGTTCTCCTCCGCCTTCGTACCGTTACAAAGGCAGAGGAACCGGGTTTCCTGTGATGAATCAGAACCAGCTGGTCTTCTGCACCTTGTCCAGCTGTGCCCGCTCTTCCGCCTTGCGGATGCGTTCTTCGCGGTCACGCTTCACAGCGGTGGCTTCGTTGATCTTGCCCAGCAGTCCTTCGAATTCATACGGTTTCATCATGTAGTCAAAGGCTCCGAGCCGCATTCCCTCCACGGCGGAGGGTACGTCCGCGTGTCCGGTGAGCAGCAGCACTTCCACGCCCAGATGCTTGGCGCGGATCTCGCCCAGCGTTTCTATGCCGCTCATGCCGGGCATCCTGATATCCAGCACCACCACATCCAGAGGAACAGTGTCCAGAATGGCCAGCGCCGCGCTGCCGCTTCCGGCAGTATGCACCTCGTAGCCACGTTCCTTCAGGCGTTTGGAAAGCGTGTTGCGGAAGTCTTCCTCATCATCCACCAGCAGAACTCTTGTCTTGTCTTCGTTCATCGTACACCTCTGTTATGCCCTGCGGCAGTCTGCCGTGCCGGGGTTGGCGAAACAATTATCCAGTTCCGGGCCTTGGCGCATTATGCTGCCCGGCCTAGTTGAAGCCGATGAGAGGCCAGTAGGTCAGCGCACTCAGCACGCAGATTGCCAGCAGTACCAAGCACCACGGAATGGCAACCTTGGAGAATTCCACCTGATTGAAGTAACCGGTGCTGTAAGCAATGATGGTGGGCGGGCAGCCGATGACCAGCATGATGAAAGAGGTGGTCATGGGCGAAAGCAGACCCACGGTTTCCACGCTCATGTTCATCATTTCCGCCATGGGCAGGGTGATGGGCAGGCTCAGGGCCACGGCGGCGGAGTTGCTCATCA
>CAYRLL010000145.1:0-7234 GCA_964425115.1 uncultured Desulfovibrio sp.
GGGCTGCCCCTTCCGCCAACTTTCAGGCATTCTGCCGCAATACTGTTGCTTTTCCGGACATACGCCCTATAGGATACTTCTAGAAACGGGTACGTTTCGCGTCAACATCCCCCAACCATGCCCAAGGACACCCTGATATGTTGGAACTTGCCCTTGCTGTAACCATAGCCCTGCTTGTTTCTTCCTATTGCTCCGTGGCGGAAGCCGTGCTCTACTCCGTTCCGTGGAGCTATATTGAACGCCTCCGCGCCAGCGGTCACCGCTCCGGTGAATTGCTGTACAAGCTTCGCAAACACATCGAAAACCCGATAACCGCCGTCCTCACGCTGAACACAGTGGCGCACACCGCTGGTGCGGCAGTGGCGGGTGCGGCGTTTGCCGAGGTGTTCGGCGCCAAGTACATGGCTATTTTTGCAGCACTGTTCACAATAGCCGTGCTTGTGATCTCCGAAATCCTGCCCAAAACCATAGGCGTGGCGTACGCACGCCCGCTCGCACCCATCATAGCGCCACAGCTCAACGCACTGGTGTGACTGCTCAAGCCGATCATCATCGTATGCGGAGCCTTGTCACGCCTGTTTACCCCGAGCAAAAGCGGACCGCACACCAATGAAGACGACATCCGCGCAGTGGTGAGCCTCTCTCAGCGGTCCGGCACAATCAAGCCTTACGAAGAAACCGCCATACGCAATATTCTTTCGCTGGACCATAAACGCGTGGAAGATATCATGACGCCGCGCACTGTGACCTTCTCTCTTTCGGCAGGTCTGACGGTGCGCGAAGCAAGGGATAAGGGCGACTTCTGGCACTACAGCCGCATCCCCGTGTATGACGAGCACAACGAGGACATGGTGGGCATAGTGCTGCGCCGGGCCATTCTTGAAGAGTTGGCTGCCGACAGGCATGAGACAAAGCTCTCTGAGATCATGCGGCCCGTACAGTTTATTCTGGAATCTGTGACGCTCGACAAACTGCTGGAGAATTTGCTGGAAACACGCATGCACCTCTTTGTGGTGCTGGACGAATACGGCGGCGTTTCCGGCGTGGTGAGCCTTGAAGACGTGGTGGAGGAAATTCTGGGCAAGGAGATAGTGGACGAGACAGACCGCGTGGAAGATATGCGCCAGCTGGCCCGCCGCAAACGCAGCCAGTTGAGCAAGGGGGCAGGAATATAGACAATATACACGCTGGCCGGCGACATGTGCAGCTTTCTTCACATGATGGAATTTGCGAAGACTTACGGCATGTTATGAGGCAATAACAGGCTGTTGTGTATATTTTTTTTACTTGGAAAGCCCGCTCCCATGGGGTACATCGCCTTGTACGCGTCCATGCGTTGTGCTGGGCGGCAGGGCCGGGCGGCAACGGTGGTCACGTCCGCTGATACAAACAAATGCCCCCAAGGATTCCCGGCAAAGCAAGCGGCTACGTACCCGCTTTGCAGACAAAAAAGAGCGGGAATAAGCAGGGGCAGAGCCGCGAGGTATGGTCCCAAACCGCTTGCAATCAGGAATTATTCCCATTAGGATGGAAGCAGGCCTATTACTACCGGCTGCCTGCAAAGGCGGCAACACCGTTTCCATCAGGAGGCCATGTGGCAAAACAGAACAGTAAAAGTGTATACCTTGCCGCCCTGTTCCTTTTTCTGGGCGGGGTCGGGTATCTTCTTTTTTCGGGCTTTTCTGAAAACAGCGTCTACTTTCTGAATGTTTCCGAGGCTGTGGCCATGCCCCCGGAAAAGCTGACGTCCGTGCGCCTTTTCGGCACCGTCAAACCGGAAGGGCTGGAACCCCATGCCAACGGGCTTGGTGTTACCTTTCTTATTGAGGACAAGGACAACAAGTCTCTTGAAATGCGCATAGATTTCAAGGGAGCCGTTCCGGACACCTTCAAGCCCGGTGTGGAGGTCATAGTGGAAGGCGGACTTGCCCCGGACGGCAAGACCTTTGCCGCCAAGACCCTGATGACCAAGTGCCCCTCCAAATACCAGAAGGAGAACCGGGAAGGCTGACGCACACTCCCGGCGCACCGTTCGGATTCGTACGCCCCTTTACCCAATGCCCCGCCGCTCACCGGCTGAAGGAGAACCATGCATCTTCTCGCGTATCTTCTGCTTGTCGCATCGCTCATGTTCTGTATCGGCTTTGGTGCCATTGCCGTGATGCAACTCTGGCAAGGCCGCACCCTTGTGCTGCCGTGGATGGAGAAAGCCCACCTCATGGTTACCGCGCTGATGACGGTGAGTTCGCTCATCCTGCTCTGGGCGCTCGTCAACTTTGATTTTTCCAACAGCTACGTGGCGCGGTACACCAGCCTGGACCTTTCCACCTTCTACCGCATGACCGCCTTCTGGGCGGGACAGGCCGGTTCGCTGCTTTTCTGGGCATGGTCTGTGGCTATATTCGGGGTATTTTTCCTCTATTCCGATGCCTACAAGGCACTTTCGGAAGGAACCAAGGTCTGGTTCTGGCTCATTTTCCTCAGTGTCATGGCCTTCATGCTGCTGCTGCTTACCGCATGGAGCAATCCCTTTACCATGCTCAGCCCCGCCCCCAGAGACGGCAACGGGCTGAACCCCCTGCTCCAGAACCCCGGCATGATTTTCCATCCCCCCCTGCTGTTCCTCGGTTACGGCGGGTTTGCCATTCCCGGCTGCCTTGCCCTTGCGCAGGCGCTGAACGGCTCGGTGAAGCAGGAAGGATCATGGACCGCCATATCCCGCAACTTCACCCTCATCGCGTGGCTGTGCCTGAGCGCGGGCATTATTCTCGGCGGCTGGTGGGCCTACATGGAACTGGGCTGGGGCGGCTACTGGGCATGGGACCCGGTGGAAAACGCCTCGCTTATTCCCTGGCTGGTGGGCACGGCCTTTCTGCACACATCGGTCATTGAAAGCCGCCGCAACAAGCTGCACCGCATAAACATCTTCCTCATGGCGCTGACCACCATATCGGCCTTTTTTGCCACCTATCTGGTGCGCAGCGGCGTGGTGGATTCGCTGCACGCCTTCGGTGACGGCGGCGTGGGCACCCCTCTGCTCGTCTTCATCATCATCTTCACGGGCATAAGCCTGCTCACTGCCATGCAGTACAGACACCCGGAATCCCGCCCCCTCTCCGAGCCCGCAAGCCGCGAAGGTTTTCTGGTGCTCACGGCGTGGGTGCTGCTGGCGCTGGGCATCATCATCCTTGTGGCCACCATGTGGCCCGTGTTCTCCAAGTTCTGGAGCGACAGTCCGCTTGGTCTGGAACCGGCCTTCTACAACCGGGTCTGCCTGCCGCTGTTCGTGGTCATATCCGCCCTGCTCATGGTCTGCCCGTGGCTCGGCTGGAAGGGCGGAATCCGCGACCCCAAACGGTTCGGCATTGTTCTCGCCAGTGCTGCCGTTGCGGCGGGAGTGCTGATATCCATGGGATACACGCTGCCCATGGCCGTTGCGGGCGGAGCCACAGCCATTGCATGCCTTGCGGGCATTGCCCTGCTCTTTGCCACGGAACCCGCCATGCGCCGCAGCATGCGCACCATTGCAGCCTACGGCGTGCACGTAGGTCTTGCACTTACCGTGCTGGGTGTGGCCATATCCGGCCCCTACAAGCAGGAAAAGCAGCTTGAGCTTGGCCTGAATGAATCCGTGCAGGTGGGCAACTACACGTTCACCTACAAGCAGCTCAATCAGGGCGAAACACGCGCCTACATCTTCATTGAAGCCGACCTTGAAATAACCCGAGACGAAAAGGCCGTGGGCTCCATGCATCCGCAGCGCAGGCTCTACCACAAGTTCCCCAGCAGCGCGTTCTCCGAGGCTGCGACCATCTTCTCGCTGGGCAATGAAATGTATGCCACCCTGCTCGGCGCGAGCGAAGGACACAAGGCCACACTCAAGCTGAGCGTGAACCCGCTGGTGAACTGGGTATGGATAGGCGGCACCCTGATGTGCCTGTTCCCGCTGCTTGGGCTCTCCACATACCGCAAGCGCGAAAACGGGGACCCTGATGCTGTGTAAGCTGGACAAGGTGGCCAAGTTCTACGGCACGCGGCTGGTCGTAAAAGACGTAAGCTGCTGCGTGGAACAGGGCACCGTGACGCTGCTGGCCGGTCCCAACGGGGCCGGCAAGTCCACCCTGCTGAAAATCATGGCCGGGCTTGCCCGGCCCAGCGCAGGTGCGGTGGAGCGTTCTGTCAGCGAGGACGGCATAGGGTATGTGGGGCACCAGACCTTCATCTACCCCGGCCTTTCGGCACTGGAAAACCTTTCCTTCTGGGCGTCCCTGCACAGCCTTGCGGTGGAAGAATCCACCCTGCTTGAAGCACTGGACCGGGTGGAACTGAAACGCTTCGCCTTTGAACGGGCGGGAACCTTTTCCCGCGGCATGGCGCAGCGGCTGAATCTGGCCCGCGTGTTCCTGCTGAGCCCGTCGTTCATCCTGCTGGATGAGCCGGGAACCGGGCTGGACGTACGCTCCATGACCATACTGCACAACGAGATTGAGGCTGCCCGGAAACGCGGTGCCGGACTGGTCTGGATAAGCCATTCCGTGGCGTCTGACCTGCCGCGGGCAGACAGGGTGCTCTCCATCCGCGACAGGCGCGTGGACTACTACGGCCCCGCCGCAGGGTACACGCCGGAGGCCTCATGCTGAGGCAGGCTGCGGCCATAGCCGCAAAAGACCTGCGGCTGGTGCTGGCACGGGGCACGGGACTTATTCAGGCCCTGCTGCTGGGACTGCTGCTCATCTTCGTATTCAGCCTGTCGCTGGAAGTGGGCCAGACCATGCCGCCGCAGGGAGCTTCTGCCATCTTCTGGCTGGCCTCCGCCTTCTGTCAGGTGCTTATCTTCAACACCCTGTTCAGCCTGGAAGAACAAAACGGGGCACGGTTCGGGCTGCTGCTTGCGCCCATGCCCGTCCAGTCTGTGTGGATAGGCAAGGCGCTGGCCGGGCTGGGGCTGCTGCTGTGCGCGCAGGCCATATTTGTTCCGGCCACGGTGGTCTTTCTGGGGCAGAACGTCTCCGCGCTGTGGAGCACGGGGCTTGCCGCCCTGCTGCTGACCGACTTGGGCATAGTGCTGCTTGGCTCCCTGCTGGGCGCACTGTCACAGGGACAGGCCGCACGCGAATCGCTGCTTTCCATCATCCTGTTCCCGCTGCTCATCCCGGTGCTGCTGGCGGGAATACGCATAGGCGCGGCAGCCTTTTCAGGCGATATCCCGGAAGGCACCGCCAACTGGCTGGGACTTGCCGGGGCCTTTGACGCCCTGTTCGCAGGTACGGGCCTGCTGCTTTTCGGCTTTGTCTACAGCGGGGAAGAATGATACACCACAGCCCGTCTGCTCCGGGCAGACATCTGCCATGTTCTGAGAACCGCAACCCCCTTGCGAGGACGCGATGCGCGACAACTGGATAGCTCCCGTATCGCTGGCGGCGGGCCTGAGCTTTGCCGTATGCCAGTACTTTATCTTCGTCTATGCGCCCGTGGAACAGACCATGGGCATAGTGCAGAAGATTTTCTATTTTCACCTGCCGCTGGCGTGGTGGGCACTTATCAGCTTTGCCGTGGTCTTTGCGGCGTCCATCATGTACCTGCGCAAGCGCGACTGGTTCTGGGACAATCTTGCCGGTGCGGCGGCGGAGCTGGGCGTGCTCTTCAGCGGGCTTGCGCTTGCCACGGGCATGGTCTGGGGCAAGCACAGCTGGGGGGTCTGGTGGACATGGGACCCCCGGCTTACCACGACGCTCATCATGTGGTTTGTCTACGCGGGATACCTTATTCTGCGTTCCATGGCCCTTTCCCGCGAGCGCCGGGCTGTGGTCTGCGCCGTGCTGGGCATTGCAGCCTTTGTCGATGTGCCTCTGGTATTCCTTTCCGCACGGCTGTGGAGATCCATCCACCCGGCCGTATTCGCCTCCAAGGAGGGCGGTCTGGAACCCGAAATGAAACTTACCGTCATCCTGTGCGTTCTTTCCTTTGGCCTGATATGGCTGGCCCTGTGCGCCGTGCGCACCCGTCAGGCGACCCTCACGGACAGGCTGGACACCATTGCGGCGAACGGGGAAGCATAATTCCCGCCGGGCATCTTACAGGAGAATCGTATGGACAGTTCCTCATGGCTCCTCATGGCCAATATCGCCATATGGCTTGGCATAGGCAGCTACCTGTGCCTTCTGGCACACACCCAGAAACAGTTGGACAGACGCATCCGCCAAATGGAATTGCTCAACACGGAGTCGCAGCGTGAAGAATAACAGCACCGCCCACAGCGTACATGGCGGCAAAATGATCGTGCTCGCCCTTCTGGGGGTAAGCCTTTTGGCCATTCTGGTCACCTCGTTCGTCTACCGCACCATGCATCCGCACATTACCGAAGTAATACGGGAACAGCCCCCGGCGCAAATGCCCCAGAACGGCGCGCAGCAGGGAGCTTCCACCGAAGAGCTGGCGCACCTTATGGCCATGATGCAGGAAGACCCCAACAACCCGGATGTGCTCAAACAGATATCGGACCTGTTCATCCGCACCAAGGACTGGGAACGGGCGCTTTTCTTCCTGCAGAAGGCAATGGTCGCCGCCCCTTCCGACCCGCAGATACTGTATATGCACGGGATAGTGCTGTTTAATCAGGATAAGCCCAAGGAAGCCGCAGAGACCTTTGAATCGCTGCTCGCCATAGAAGACGATGCCTCGGCCCGGTACAACCTTGGCATCATCTACAAGCACTTCCTCAAGCAGCCTGAAAAGGCGCGGGAGCATTTCTCCGCCCTGCTCGCCGACGAGAAGGCCGACCCCGAACTGAAGCAGCGCGCCCAGCAGGAACTGGAAACGGAACACAAATAGCCGCATACGGCCTATGGATAGCTTACGGGCAACATGGAAACCATGTTGCCCGTTTTCCGTTTGTGCAGTAGGGTGGCGAATGCTGCACGGCATCTCTTTTTTTCCGCCACGGGCGGGAATCAACTCTCCTGCGGACAGGCCTTACGCCATGCTCTCCCGGCCTCTTGCCCGGCCCGCCTCGTATCTGCCCTGTGTGTCCCTTTGTGCATCCGCCTGCCCCAGCACCACATCGGGCAGTGTCTCGACCTGCCCGGCGGCCGCTGTCTCCCCCGCCGGGGCGGTGGTCTGGGCCAGTGCGGGCAGGGCTGTCGCCGACAGGGCGATCGCGGATGCGAGTGCGCGAAGGATCGGGGTCATGTAGTGGCCTTTCCGTCGTTTGCGTCCCGTCGGGACAGGATGTTGA
>CAYRLL010000146.1:0-6999 GCA_964425115.1 uncultured Desulfovibrio sp.
TGCGAGTCCTCGTTCACCAAACGTAATGTCATGCTCCCCTCCCCTTGCTCCCGTCCCCGCGCGGATGCGAAGCCTCATTCGCATCCGCGCGCATTTTTCCGAATCATTCCCGCAAAAAATCATCAACCCGCCATCCCGCATCGTCTATACTTTTTTCGGACAGAGGAAGAGACTGGCGGATACCCGGAGGCCAACCCCGGGCGGACAGCTGCGTCTGCCGCCGCAACCCAATGCAACGCACCGGAACGGTCCATGGCAAGAATAAACGCATCCGACCTGCGTCCCGGCATGGTGCTGGCGCAGGATGCCACAGGCGCCAACGGCCGCCTGCTGCTGCCCAAGGGAACAACGCTTGAGGAAAGACATATCCGCGTGCTCCACATCTGGGGAGCCATAGACGCCGATATTGAAAACCTCTCCCGCGAAGATTCGCAGCAGGCAGCCCTTCAGGAGATGCAGCACGACCACGTGGAAGCCGCCACCCGTTATGTGGATATCCTGTTCCGTCACGCCGACCTCAGCGTGCCCCCCATGCGCGAACTCCATACCCAGTGCCGCAGGCACTACGCGGAACTCATTGCCGCGGGTGGGCGCGTTTCCGAGGAGACCTTCGGCTGGAATCCCCTGCCCATGCCGGACACCTTCCCCCCCATGGACCTTGAATCCTTCGTCAGCAGCGACAAGGGCCTCGCCTCCTTTCCCGACATCTACTTCCGCATCAGCGATGCGCTGAACGATCCCAATTCCACAGCCAGCCGCCTTGCGGAGGTCATATCCAAAGACCCCAGCATGAGCGCCAAGCTGCTGCAACTGGTAAACAGCCCGTTCTACGGCTTCGGGCAGCGCATAGATTCGCTGAGCCGGGGCGTGGTGCTGGTGGGCGCGCGGGAACTGAGCCAACTCGCACTGGGCGTGGCGGTCATGGACCTGTTCATCGGCGTGCCGGACGGCCTCATCACCGTGCGCGGCTTCTGGCAGCATTCCATTGCCTGCGGCGTGCTGTGCCGCATCATTGCCTCGCACATTCCCGGCATGCAGCAGGAACGCTGCTTCGTCATCGGCCTGCTGCACGACATAGGCAGGCTGGTCATGCTCAAGCTCGCCCCGCGCGAGATAGCATGGGCCATCAACCTGTCGCGTACGGAAAACATGCCCCTGTACAAAGCAGAAAAGGCCGTGTTCGGCTTCGATCACACAGATGTGACAGAGGCCCTCTTCACCCGCTGGAACCTGCCGGGCGAACTGCTGGAAGGCGTAGCCGAACACCACGCCACCCACCGCCCCACCTTCCGCGAATCCGCCATCTGCGGTCTGGGCGACACCTTGGCCATCGCCATGGGGCACGGGTTCAGCGGCACCATGCATGTGCGCACCCTCCCCCCGGAAATGTGGCGCGCGCTGGAGGTGCCGGACAGCATCCTCCACGCCGCCATGCTTGCAGCCCGGCGGCAGATTGACGACATCCTCACCATTTTCATGAAGTAGCCGGAGATCGCATGCGGCCTGAACAGATCATCGCCTTTCAGGAAACACAGCTGGAACTGCTGCGCAGAGAACGGGCCGCTGCGCTGGAGGCACTGGACCTTGCCGCCTCGCTGGGCAGCTTTTCCGCCTCCCTCTCCCGTCAGACCGACGTCATGCCCATCCTGCGCGAAATATGCCTGCGTTCCCGCCGGATGATAGATCTTGTCACCACGGCCATCTATCTGACGGACGATGAAACGGGCGATTTCCGCCTCACGCTGTGCGACAACCCGGACCGGGAACAGGCGCTGGAATCCTCGGTTGCCGCGCTCATACGCGACCGTTCCTTTGCCTACGCCCTGCAGACCAACGGCCCCTGTTTCTTCCTGTCTCCGGAAAAGGGCCACATCCTGCTGCACGTCATCAGCACGTCCAAGCGTGTCCGGGGAATGTTGGTGGGCGAACTGCGGCAGGACAAGGACGATATTCTGGATACCACACGCAAACTTTTCTCCGTGGTCATGCTCTCCGCCGCGCACGCGCTGGAAAGTCAGGAGGTGAACCGCCTGTTCCACGAGGATAACCGTCGTCTGGAAAAAAAAGTGCAGATGCGCACGCAGGCACTGACCGAGGCCAACGACCAGCTCAGAATCGTGCTTAATTCGTTGCAGGCGGGCGTGCTGCTCATCAACGCCCGCACCGGACTGGTAGAAGATGCCAACCCCGCCGCCCTTGCCATTCTGCGGGCGGAAAGGGACGATGTGGTGGGCAGGCCGTGCATGGGCACCATCTGCTTTGAACAGGATGAATACTGCCCGTTCAGCAGCATCTACACATTGTCGGTAAACGGCGAGCGCAGCCTCACCGCCCGGGACGGCACCGTGGTACCCATTCTGGAAAGCGTAAAAGACATCTACCTGCACGGCAGCAAATACTACCTCAAAAACTTCATTGACGTTTCAGAGCAAAAAGCCCTGCAGCAGCTCAGGGAAGATGTGGAAAACATCACCCGCCACGACCTCAAAACCCCGCTCAACGGCATCATCAACCTGCCGGATGTGGTCATGGGCCTCGGCCCCGTCAACGAGCAGCAGCGGGAAATGCTCCAGTTCATCAAGGATTCCGGCTACAAGATGCTCAAACTGGTAAACATGTCGCTCCATCTCTACCGCATGGAGAGGGGCACCTATGCCTACCAGCCGCAGCCAACAGACATCCTTCCCGTCATCCGCACAGTCCTGCGCGACCTGCGGAGCACTCTGGAAGCACGGAGACTGCGGGCAAACATCACCGTGCAGGGCCTTCCCGCCGGAGAAAACGCAAACCTCATTCTACAGGGCGAGGAAACGCTGCTGCACTCCCTGCTGGGCAACCTCATCGCCAATGCGGCGGAAGCCTCGCCCAGGGATGGCACCATCCGAATCGATGCGGGCAGGCAGGGTGCGGGAAGCAAGGAGACCGTGCATATCTGCGTGCACAACGCGGGCACCGTGCCGGAAGAAGTGCGCGACAACTTTTTCGGCAAATTCGTCACCGCAGGAAAAAAAGGCGGCACAGGGCTTGGCACTTACTCCGCCCATCTCATAGCGCGCACCATGGGGGGCGACATCACCTTCACCTCCTCGGAGGCACAGGGCACCACCGTCACCATCACCCTTCCCGGCGAGCAGAAAGCCCTTCCCCAACTCAAAAAGCCACAGGCCCCACCGTCCCGCGGCTGAAGGCAGCAACAGCCTGTTTACCCCTGCTGTCCGAACCCTGCAGGCACCATAAACAAACACCCGTAACGTACCGGCCCAAAGCGCATGGCACCCCGGCCATTGCGCAGCAGCGGAACAGACTCCCGTTCCCTTTCCGCTTGCTTGTCCTCTTCTCTCCTGCGCCAAACCGCGCTATAGTGGCCTTCCCGGCCAAGAAAGCCCGGGCACGGCCCTCGTCACACAAAGACACAACCGACTTCCAAAGGATTCAGATGACCATGCCCCTTTCCTGCTCATTTATCCCCGGCATCCCCCGTCTGCGGGCACTGTTTCTGCTCAGCTTCATCGCCTTCTTCCTTTCCGTGCTCGCGCCCGTGCAGAGCGCGGCCAGTTCCTCTGCCCAGCTGGGAACCTTCCTCGAAATGAAGCAGCGGGAGCTGGATATGCTGAACAGCACGGAACGGAGCATAGCCGATGCCGCCGACCAGCGGCTGGAGGAAGCCCGGGCCGAATACACCGCCGTGAAACAGCAGTTCGGCGAAACCCTGCTGGCACAACGCCTTTCCCTCGCCTATCCCATAGAAGGGCGGGCCATGAGCCGCCAGTTGGAGTCCATGGAGACCCGCCTGCGCCGGACAACCGAATCCCTGCGCGGCATTTCGGAACAGGCCGCCGTGCGCCGCGACAGGCTCAGTTCCGCCACCACCCGCGACATAGCCCCCGCAGGCTCCCTGTCTCCGGACATGCAGGCCCTTGTAGATGCCTATACGCGGCAGACCGCCTCCCTGCGCTCCCGTCTGGACTCCCAGCAGGAAAAGGCAGACAGCCAGCTCAAACAGGCCACAGCCCTGCTGGAAAAGATCACGGCCAAACGCATAGAGCGGGAGGCAGGGCTTGCGGCAAGCTGGCAGGACTACTTCTTCCGCAACAAGGAACCGCTGCTCTCCGTGGAACTGTGGAAACAGCCGGGCTCCCTGCCCCTGTGGCTCTCCATCCGCACCGCCTCGCTCATGCAGGAACTGCTTATCATCAAGGAGCGGGCCGTATCCGCCATCCTGCTCACCCTGTTCGTTCTGGCCCTTGCCGCCGGCGGCGGCATCCCGCTGCTCAGGGCCGGGTTGCGCGCGCAGCAGCCCGCACCGGAACTGGCAGCCCGCCTGCACAGGGCCGGGTTCATCGGCTCACTGGGGTTCGCGCTGGTGGTGACGGACATGCGGGTCTTCAGCGGCGCGGCTCCCGCCTTCAGCGTCTTCTGCTGGTTCCTGTTCGGGCTGGGCGTACTCATGGGGTCCAATGCCGTGCGCAAACTGGTGCTGCCGGATTTCATAAACATCTCCAAAGCGCCGGTAGCGTGGCTGTTCCTGCTCGGCGGGGCCATTCTGGTCAGCGAAATGCCGGGCAAGCTGGTGGTGCCGCTCTGGACATCCACCCTCGTCCTGTTCATGGCCTACATGATACGCAAACACCGGCAGGCCAACCCCGGCCCCCTTGCACTGAACGTCTGGTTCTGGATGGGTATCCTTTTCACGCTGCTGGCAGTGGGTGGCTACGGCCGTTTTTCCGCCTTCCTGTGCATGTTCTGGTTCACCGCCTATGTGGCCTACGGCGTAAGTGCCGGACTGCTGGCCGTGCTGGGCAGAAGCATGCAGAGCCTGCCGGACGAAGGCAGCTTCGTCATGGTCAAAGGCCTTGTCATGGGCACCGCCTCCCCCCTCATCTGGACAGGCAGCGCAGCACTGGGCTTCTACTGGCTCTATCAGTTCCTCGGTGAAGGAATACTGCGCAGCGTGGGCGACCTTGCCATAAGCTGGCAGGGCTTTTCGCTCAGGTTTGCCAGCGTGCTGCTGCTGGCCACCCTCTTCTACGTGGCCCGCGCCTGTGTCCTGCTGGCACGGGGCGCGCTGGACCGCATGGCCCTGCGCTGGCCGCGCGAGCAGCGCGGCACAGTGCTCTCCCTCAAGACCATGGCCACCTACGGCATCTGGGGGTTGTACGGGCTGGTGGGCCTGAACATCCTCGGCGTCAGCCTCACCAGTCTCACCGTGGTCGCAGGCGGTCTGAGCGTGGGCATAGGCTTCGGCATGCAGACCATCTTCAACAACTTCTTCAGCGGCCTCATCCTGCTGTTCGGGCGTTCCATCCAGCAGGGCGACATCATTCAGGTGGATAACCTGTGGTGCGTGGTGCGCACCATCAGCATCCGCGCCACCGTGGTGGAAACCTTCGACAACGCCTCACTCATCATCCCCAACTCGCAGCTTGTCACCTCGCAGGTCACCAACTGGACCAAGAACAACGCCACCATCCGCCGCGACCTGCTCGTGGGCGTAGCCTACGGGTCAGATACGGAACTGGTGCGCCAAACCCTGCTCCGGATTGCGTCCGAAAATCCTTTCGTCCTTCCCCACCCCGCCCCGGCCGTCATATTCAGCGACTTCGGGGCAAGCAGTCTGGATTTCATCCTGCGGGTCTGGATAAACGACATAGACAACTCGCTGCGTGCCCTTTCCGACCTGCGCTTTGCCGTGGACCGGGCCTTCCGCGAGGCAAAGATAGAAATAGCCTTCCCGCAGATGGACCTGCACATCCGCAGCGCACCGGGCTTGCAGCCGTTGCAGGCCGCCCCTGCCATTGAAGCGCCGGAACCCAAGGTGTAGCAACTGCCTGCAAAACCGCCTGCCGCCATGCACGCAGGCCTGCGCATTGGCTTTGCGCCAGATTCACGCATTGCCACGGCCCACCGCTGTTCACCACTGTTCACCGCACTGCGCCGTCTCCCTTGGGGCGGCGCAGTGCCTTTTCATACGCCGCGCAGGCCACAGCGTATCTTGGAATTTTGGAATTTTGGAATCTTGGCAGGTCCGCCTACAGCCAGCGGTTCTTTTTGAAAAGATAGGCCATCACGCCGCCCAGCCCTCCCATAAAGGCCAGCGCCAGATAATAGCCGTACTCCCACTCAAGTTCGGGCATGTTCTGAAAATTCATGCCGTACACCCCGGCAATGAAGGTGAGCGGAATGAAGATGGTGGCGATAATGGTGAGCAGCTTCATCACCTTGTTCATGCGCATCCCCGCAAGCGATATCTGCACGTCCAGCATGCCGGAAAGCAGGTCGTGCAACGCCTGCACCGATTCCACCACCTGCTCGGCATGCCCCTTCACGTCCGCAAGAAACGGGGCCGTCTCATCGTCAATCTCCACTGCCTCGTTCATATGCAGCGCCCCCAGCGCCTGCCGTGCGGGCATGAGCGCGTTGCGCAGTCCCACCACCGTACGCTTCAGGGTATAAATATCCTTCAGCGCCTGCTCGTCCATGACCCCTTCGCCCAGCCGCTCCTCCAGTTCCTGCATATCCGCGCCAATGGCGCTCAGGGTGGCGTAATACCCGTCCACCAGCGCATCCAGCATGGCAATGACAAGATACATGGACCCCAGCCGCCGCACACGCCCCTTGCCCTTGCGCAGCCTGCCCAGCACGCCTTCCCACACCGGCCCCGGTTCCTCCAGAAACCCCACCACCACATTTTCCCGGCAGACCACCGCCGCGTGCCGCTCCTTGAGCCGCAGCGTGCCCGGCTCGTACTCTATCTGTCGAAACGTCATGAGCACATAATCGTCATACTCTTCCAGACTGGGCCGATGCCCCGTGTTCAGAATATCTTCCACAGAAAGCGGATGCAGGCCGAACCAGTCCGCCACCGCCTGCACCTGTTCCGCCTCGTGCAGCCCGCTCAGAATAAGCAGATGGCTCGGCCCTCCTGCGTCTTCGCAGGGTCCCGTAATACCGGCCTCCGGAGGGGCGAGCTGCTAGGCCTTAAATGGTCTGATATTGACT